>JAEZXS010000376.1 GCA_023442755.1 Pseudomonadota bacterium
GGATAGTGTTCTTCTATGTGATAGATCTGGGCGATCAACATGATCGATGCCCCGTAGAACAGGCTTCCGAGGAAAAACCAGGCTGTGGCGGATTTATCCTCCCGCCTGAACCGGTGGAGGCCCAGCAGATTGGCCGCAAGGGTCAGGGCGATCAGGCTGCCCATGCGAACAGCGCGGGGGATTTGATCCCAGTTGGCGCCGACCAGGGTGATAACGGCCAGTCCGACGAACAGGTACCCGAGGACAATCAGCACCCGGTAGCCGTAGGAACGCCGGGACAGGTTACGAAAGTCGAGCCCGTATCGGGAGCAGATCGCAAGGGCCTGCTCAGAGGAGATGATCCCTTCCCCCACCCATGAGGAAACCTCCTGCGCCAGGTCGTGCTTGAGAAGTCGAATCAGCCTCATGTTTTCACTCTTTTTGCATGTTTTTGTCCTGCAACATAGCCGAGGGCGGATGCTCATACCACCATTATTCGAGTGCCCGGGGGAAAAGGATAAAAGGAAAAGAAGGCCGGGGTTTTGTCTTGCGGGGTCCTCTTGCGCCGTTTTCCTTTCCCTCCGGGACACTTTGGTGTGCTAAAAATCAGGTTTGTGATATAGGATAAATGCAATCAATTCAGGGGGGCGGGGAAATGAATCAAGAACTCGTACCGGAAAAACTGAAGCGGCTCTGGGAAGGAGTCGATCAGGGGCGGCTCACCGTCGGGGAATTTTACGGCATTCAGGACCGTTACCTGGAAGAGTATCGCCAAAGATGGGAAGAGGCATTGCTGTTGAAGGGGTGGAACACACTCGACGAAAGCACGCTTCACGAACTTGGAGCTTATCTCAGGAACAAGGACATGAGCGCCATTCGGCTTCTGTGTTCCCAGGCGCTTTCAAGAATCAAAGGGGAATGGCGCCAGAAGGTAGTCAATACCGACCGGGAGTCGGTTGAACTCTTCTATGACGAAAGCCAGGCGATGCTGTTCGAACTGATGTGGTGGCATACTCTTACCGAAGACCAGTCGCCGCTGGCTTATGTTGTCGCCCTGGAATTTGCCAAACAGCACGGGTGCAAATCCTACCTGGATTTCGGCTCCGGTGTGGGTTCGGGCGGAATCCTTTTCGCAAGCCATCAGATTCCCACCACCCTGGCCGACATCAGCTCGGTTTCCCTGAAATTCAGTACATGGCGCTTCAAAAAACGGAAGCTGCCTGTCCGGCATATCGATCTGAAGAAACACGAACTGCCGGAAGACGCATTCGATTTCATCACGGCCATGGACGTATTCGAACACCTTGTCGATCCGGCGGAAACCGTCCACAAGCTTGCGCGCTCCCTGAGACGCGGAGGGTTCCTGTTCGGCCGGTTCCATGCCGAAGCGGACGAAGACAGGCCGCACCACATCATCCTCGACTTCGAGCCCACCATCAGGGAATTGGAATCCCTGGGCTTCGTAAGCGTATGGAAAGACGAATGGCTGTGGGGACACGAGGTGTTTCAGAAAGTGGAAGGCTGATTCCGAATATTTCGCGCTGCCGGAAAATTCCCCCCCGTGGGTGCTCTGCCGGTTGAGAGCTGTGGTGCGCCGCCATCAAACGCCATGCCGGGGAAAGCCGGCATCTGGCGTTTTTTTCATTAAAGAGTTCGCACCGGGCCAAACCGGCCGGCAATTGACAGCCGGTTTTCTGCGTTTAAATTGAGAACTGCTATAGTTCAAGAGTGGTTCTTAATAGATTCACATAGCGCAGAAAGGGTGAGGCCATGTTTGCATTAGCGCTTCTATTTTTGATCCTGAGCTGTATAGGCATTGTGGTGGGATTTTCGGGGGCGGCGGGAACTTTGGTGTCCGCCGTGGCCGTCGTGCTCGCATTCGCCTTTCTCGCCGGCGCCATGGCTTCCCTGAGGGTAACGTGGAAACCGCGATCAACCTGCTTCATATACCCGACGTTCTCATGCAGTGTTCCGTAGGGTGTCGACCGGAAAGTCCCTCGATCGGAGGGACTTTCCCTTCGAAGCCCGTCACATTTTGAGATTCTTTCGCCTCTTTCAATCCCACTCGGCTTTCCCGTCCAGGCAAAAACGCAGAGCCTTCTTTATCTCTTCGATCTGTTCGGGGTCTTTCACCTTCTCGCGTCCATCCGTTCTGATATAGAAAACGTCCGCTACCTGGTCGTTCTTGGTGGAAATCTTTGCGACCGAAACCAGGATGCGCAGGTCGTGCAGGGTCTTGCTGATGGTATAGAGAAGCCCGATCCGGTCGATCGTATAGACCTCCAGGATGGTGTACATCCCGGAGGATTCGTTATCGATGGTTATCTGGCTCGGAGTCGCCCGCACGATCTTCTTCTGGCGTCCAGCCTTTGAATGGGCGGCTATGCGGTATTCCAGCGCCAGCTTTCCCTGATGAAGCCTGTCCATATCCTTCCTGACCGCTTCCCAGTCCGTCCCGGCGCCGTGCCTGTCCGGCATGCGGCACCGAAAGATGAGAAGGACTATTTCGTTGTTGATCAGGAAGACCTGCGCGCCCATGATATTGAGGTCATGGAGGGTGAGGATCCCTGCCGTCCTGGAAAGCAGGCCAGGGGTATCCCAGCTCATGATGGTGATCTCGGCGGTTCCCTTCCCGGATGCGACCTCCCAGACGAACCGGTCGGACGAATTCATCAGGCGTCTTCCCAGGCGCAGGTGTTTGACTATTTCATCCGTCGAGAAGGAAATCAGGTACCTCGGAGCGAGCTGGGAAAAATATGAATCGAGTTCTCCCGGACTCATGAACTCGGATACCCGCTCTTCCAGGCGGCTTCGCACCCTGGCTATCCTTTCGGCGATCACCTGCGAACTCGGCTCCCCCTTCTCGAGAATGTTTCCAACACTGCGGTAAAGCCGCATCACGGGGGTGTCCCGCCATTTCTCGCGCCCTCCCGGCCCCGTGGACATCATGTCGGCAAAGGTGAGCAGTACGAGCTGATCCAGGAGATCCTTTTTCCCGATGGCGGCGGTGCAGCTTGCTATCATCTCCTGGTCTGCCAGGTCGCGCATGGAAGCGCTGTCTATCAGGAGCAGGTGCTGGGAGACCAGGAACTTCAGGGTTTCGGATTCCTGGGGCGTCAAGCCGAGCCGTTTTGCAACCGCGGGAATCATCTCCCCGCCCTTGTAGGCATGCTTCTTCCCGGAACTCTTGCCCAGATCGTGCAGGATCGATGCGAGAAAAAGCAGGGCCGGATCGTTCATTGCAACCGCAATCTGGGTCAACTGCGGCTCGGTTTCAGCATACTGCCCGGCAAAAAGCTTCTTCAACTCACTGCAGGTCTGGAGATGGTGTTCGTGCACAGGGTAAATGTGAAAGGCGTCATGCTGCACCAGGCCATGAACGAGGCCCAGTTCCGGCACGAGCGACGTCAGGAGGCCGTAGTCGTAGAAGCGGCGTACCATCGGGATTTTCGGACCATCGGCCCGCAGCAGGTCGAAAAGTTCGTGCTTTACCACCGGATCGCCGGAAGCTGAGTCCAGGACGTTCCTGTTGTGGGAGATCCACTGCCGGGTCACATTGGCCAGCCCAAGGCGGCCGGAAGCTGCCAGTGCAAACAGGTGGACCAGGGAACCGGGCGATGCCGGATAGCGGTCGGTCTGGATATGAATCTTTCCCCCACGCTCGCTCACGCCATCCTCCAGCGTGGTCCCTACCTCGTCGGGTGCCGCCGAACGGATCTCCGCTATGCGTTCCCAGAACTCGCGGGAAATTTCCGAGACCCTGTGGAAGACCTGGTGGACGTTCTGCATGAAGATCTCCACCGGAAGAAAGCCGGATCGTTCCTGGTAACCCAGCTTTCGCGCCAGTTTTTCCTGGTCGCCGACCGACAGGGTGCTCCCTGTCCCCGCTTCGGGCTGTGCCTGCAGCAGGGTCAGGTAGCGGAGGAAAGTCTTCTCCGCCTGCTGTAGAAAGTCCACCTCCTGGCGGGTCAGGTAGCCCTGGAATATTGCGTCGTCGAGGTTGCGGACATTGGATGCGATCCGGCACCCCGCACGCACTGCCGCGATTGCGCACAGACCTCCGGGATTGAGTTCAATGTTCGGCTCGAGCCAGTCCTGCGCCCTGTTGGACGGTTTCCCGCACGGGTCCAGCGTATCGCCCAGGGCACGGAGCAGAGACGCCCGGTTTTCTTCGATATATGTTTCGATGCTCTTCTCGAGCTGCTCGGCGAGGTTCTTGTTCCCGGAAATATAGCGCGTGTCCAGGAGCTTCAAAAGGAAAACCTGGTCGCTGCGGGCGCGTTCGAACATCTGATCGACCGTGCCCTGCACTGCCTCCACCGCCCAGCCCGCCTCGCACAGAGGGGCCGTTATCTCGTCCATCCAGGAATCGGCGAGCGCAGTTTCTTCGGCATGCAGGCACAGGATCGGCACCTGCCGTGTCGGGCTCGTCAGGCCGCGTCCGAAAGAACCGATGGCGAGAATGGCCCCGCCCGCCCGGAATGCCTCCGATCCGCTCATGAGCCGGTTTGCAAGCCGGTTGTACAGGGAGATGATCGCTATTTCGAGAAGACTGGTGTGGCGGTCCAGAGATTGCTCGCTGCTTTCCTCGAGAATGAGTTCGCGCTGCTTTTTCAGGGACTCCGAGATGGTTTGGATCATGTTCTTCTCTGCGCTCCGGTGCTTCAAGGTAAACAGTTCGACAAAAAGCGAGCCGCGCGGCATTTCACCGCCGTCAACGATTCAGAGATAATAGACCGGGATAAAAAAGGAAAGAATATATTATAGGTTCGAGATTTCGGGTGTAAATAGGGTGAGGGCGACAGGACGGCGGGTCATTCGTGATTAACCCCAAAGGAATTGCTGATGCTGAAAGAGCCCCTTTATTCAACCGATGCACATAGTGGAGAACCCCGCACAACCATGGAGCCGCATGCTGCTCCCGAGCTATTCATTTCCCCCGATTTCTATGGTAGTGATTTTAGCTTGCGAGTTATTGCCCACCCAGTAAAATAATGTTGACAATTTGTCAGCACATGTCGATAATATTGGGAGCGCGTGCAATGAGGATCATCTCCAAATCCAGATTGAAGGAATTCTGGGCTGCGTTCAATCAGGCCAAGGGTCCACTTAAGGAATGGCATGTAATCACCGAGAAGGCGCAATGGGGAAGCTTCGCTGAACTCAAAACAGTTTTTTCTACCGCTGATCAAGTCAGGGTGAAGAGCGGTAATACGATCACGGTTTTCAATATTGGGGGAAACAAATTTCGGCTCGTTGCCGCCGTACATTACAATACAAAGACAGTTTATGTTTTAATGATAATGACTCATGAAGAATACAATGAAGATAAATGGAAAGACAAATTCTAGGGCAATGGGGAAACGGATAATGGAGCCAACTCCCGAAAACAGACCAGTCAAAGAGTACCTCCACATTATATCCGACAACACTGAAGTTGGGAGCGCAGAGTGCACCTATCAGATTTGGCCATTGAGGAATGAAGGCGATTATTCAAAAGCATTGAAAATAGTAGACAGATTGGCAGTCAAAGGCGAAGAACAACTCACACCACTTGAACGCGATCAGTTGGAAGTATTTACGATATTAATCGAAAAATATGAGGATGAGCACTATAGTATCAAGCCAGAGAATTTATCGCCCATAGACTTCCTTAAGCTGTTGATGAGAGAAAGTGGAATGAATGCATCAGGTTTGGGAAAGCTCCTTGGCGACAGAGCATTGGGCTATAGGGTACTTAAAGGAGAAAGAGATTTAAGTAAAACACATATCAAAATATTGAGTGACTATTTCAATGTAGATGCAAGTTCTTTCATATAGATTAGCATCTATATAATATTAAATCCGGGCCAGGCCATTGATGCATTGAGACCACCACTCCCTGTACTGCTTACCAAGTATGCGCGATCGCAAAGTCTATATCCACCCAGAACCGCTCTCCACGTTATCCAGGTAAAACTTGCAACCATCGCCAGTCAGTTGATCCTGTGTCCCAGGCATGCCGGCAAGTAGTCCACATGGGAGTTTGCTTGGGAGCGGCTTGCAGCCGCGATTATGGCCTGAAGTGCCGGCAGCGCACCGCTCCGGAAACATCTACGGAAAGACCCGAATCTCTATTGCCGTCCTGGAAGACGGGATATACCGGACAAACACCTTCTCACCAGGTTTGAGGTCGGTTATCCAGGCCTTCTTCTCGCCTGAATAAATCGTGGTGATATTTCGCGCGTAGACGAGCATGTTCGTCCCGTCGGAAGCCCTTACGGTGAGGGTTCCGTCCGGTTCGACGAGCGTTATAGCGCCTTCGAAAACGGCCGTCTTTCCGGGGCAGTCCGCCCCGAAGACATGCGCGCCGCCGAACAGGAGACAAAACAGGATCGCCGCCAATACCGCCGAACTGTGGATTCTTCTCATCATGAGTGTACTTCCTCCGCCAGGCTGTTCGCTTCCCCGCTGCCGCCGATCTTTTTTTTCAGCTCGAAATGCCATTTCCAGCTTTCGTAAATTGCCGGATAGATCAGCAGCTCCAGGAGAAAAGAGGTGAATATTCCGCCTATCATCGGCGCGGCTATCCGCTTCATGACGTCGGAGCCGGCGCCGACCGACCACATGATCGGAAAGAGTCCGAGAAAGGTTGTCGCCACAGTCATGAATTTCGGCCGGAGCCGCCGCGCCGCGCCGTACCGGATCGCCTCCCTGAGGTCGGCAAGCGAGGTGAGGCGTCCCTGCGACCTGGCTTTTTCGTATGCGAGATCGAGATAGAGCAGCATGAATATGCCGGTTTCCGCATCGACGCCGAGCAGGGCGATCAGGCCCACCCAGACCGCGAGGCTCATGTTGTAGCCCAACAGCCAGACAAGCCAGAATGCGCCGATTGCGGAAAACGGGACCGCGAGCAGAACGATCAGCGTCCGGGAGGGCGAGCGCGTGTTCAGGTAGAGAAGCAAAAAAATGAGACAGAGTGTAATGGGAACGACGATGCCGAGTCTTTCCCGGACCCGCCGCATCCCCTCGAACTGGCCGCTCCAGGTGACCGCATACCCCGCAGGGAGCTTCACGGAAGATGCGATGAGCCCGGACGCCCTATCGATGTACCCACCCAGGTCCGTACCTGCGACATCGATGTAGACATACCCGGTCAGCAGCCCGTCCTCATTCCGGATCATCGACGGACCGCTCACGGCACGGATATCCGCCAGGCGGGACAGCGGAATTTGCCGGCCGGCAGATGCCGGAACGAGGATGCGGCCGAGAGCGTCCCAGTCCCCCCTGAAATCCGGCTTGTACCGCACATTGACCGGATAGCGCTCCCGGCCTTCGATCGTTGTCGTGATGTTTTCGCCCCCGATCGCATTCTGAACGACTGCCTGTACCTCGTCTATTCCGAGGTTGTAGCGAGCAAGCTCTTCCCGGTTCCATTCGAGATTCAGGAAGTACCCCGACCCGGCCCTCTCCGCAAATACGCTGCGCGTTTCCCTGATGCCCGACAGTATCGATTCGATCCGGACCCCGATCTCCTCGATCATCTGGAGGTCCGATCCGGAAATCTTCAGCCCCAGCTGCGTCCTCAAACCCGTACTCAGCATTTCGATCCGCCCCTTGATCGGCATCGTCCAGCTGTTGGCAAGGCCGGGCAGGGCAAGCTCCCGGTTCATCAGCTCTATCAGTTCCTCCTGCGATATGTTGTCCGGGGTGATATGGCGGAACAGGGGCTTCAGGAATCCCGGCGCCCACGAATACCAAGTCGGGACCTTGCGCCATTCGGATTTCGGCTTGAGTGTGATCACAGTTTCGATCATGGAAACGGGCGCGGGGTCGGTGGATGTTCCGGCGCGGCCCGCCTTTCCGAGAACGCGTTCCACTTCGGGGAAGCTGCGGATGATGCGGTCGGTCGCCTGGAGCACTCTCTGCGCTTCCGTGACGGACATGCCGGGCATCGTGGAGGGCATATAGAGGATCGTGCCCTCTTCCATGGGCGGCATGAACTCCGAACCTATGCGGTAATAGATCGGGATGGTCGCTACGAGCAGTGCAATCGCCGATCCGAAAACGATCCGCTTGTGCCGGAGCGTCCAGTCGACGGCGGGTTCGTAGACCCTCATGAGCGCCATGCTCACGGGGTGCATGCGCTCGGGCCGGATCTTTCCGGCCAGAACGGCGTTTGCGGCACGGCAGAGCCATCGCGGGTTGAAGCGAAAATTCCGCACATGGGTGAAAAGGACCCGCAATGCCGGATCGAGCGTGATTGCCAGGAATGCCGCGACAAACATGCTCAGGGTCTTGGTATAGGCCAGGGGCTTGAACATGCGGCCTTCCTGGCCTTCAAGGGCGAGTATCGGAAGAAAGGAAACGGCTATGACCAGCAGGGCGAAAAAACTTGCCGGACCGACTTCCTGTATAGCCGTCACGATCACGGACCGTTCGTCTCCCGCCGCCCCGGCGCTCTGCCAGTCCTCGAGCTTCTTGTGCGTCTGCTCGACGACCACGATCGCCGCATCCACCATGGCCCCTATCGCTATGGCTATCCCGCCCAGCGACATGATATCGGCCGTGATTCCCATCATGCGAAAAGGGATGAATGCGAGCAGAACCGTGACGGGAATGGTGACGATCGGAATGATTGCACTCGGAATGTGGCGCAGGAAAAACAGGATGACGATCGAAACGGTGAGGATCACCTCCAGCAGGGTTGCCTTGAGGTTATCGATCGAATTTCTGATGAGTTCCGACCGGTCGTACACCGGGACTATTTTCAGCCCTTCGGGAAGCCCCGGTTCAATTTCTCTCAGCCGGGCCTTGACGCGGTCGATGACGTCGAGCGCATTCTGCCCCTGCCGCATGACGATGATTCCCGAGACGACCTCGCCATTTCCGTCCAGATCGGTGATCCCTCGGCGAAGATCGGGCCCGAACTCCACCTGGCCGATGTCTTTGACGCGAATGGGCGTGCCGGTATCGCTTGCGCTCAGGGCGATATTCCCGAAATCGGCCAGCGAGCGCGCGTACCCTTTTCCGCGCACCATGTATTCGGTCCCGCCGAATTCGATGAGCCGCCCCCCGGAATCGTTGTTGCCGCCGCGCACGGCCTCGACGACCCTGTTGAGGGTAATTCCACAGGCAAGGAGCCGATTCGGGTCGATGTTTACCTGGTACTGCTTTTCGAACCCTCCCACGGGCGCCACCTCCGCCACCCCCGGGACCGATTTGAGATAGTAGCGCAGGTACCAGTCCTGGAAGGAACGCATATCCGCGAGGCTGTATCGGCCGGAAACATCTACCAGGGCGTACTGGTAGACCCAGCCCAGCCCGGTTGCATCCGGACCGATTTCCGTTTTTACTCCCTGGGGCAGCCCCGGCAAAACGGCCGAAAGGTATTCAAGAGTGCGCGACCGTGCCCAGTAGACGTCCGTTCCGTCCTCGAAAATGACATAGACGTAAGAATAGCCGAAGTCCGAAAAGCCCCGGACGGATTTGACTTTGGGCGCACCGAGCAGGGACGTGACTATCGGATAGGTCACCTGGTCCTCTATCAGGTCGGGACTCCTGTCCCAGCGAGAATATACGATGACCTGCGTGTCGCTGAGATCGGGTATGGCATCGAGCGGCAGGTGTTTCATCGACCACCAGCCGGCCGCACAGGCCATGGCTGCGATGGTGAAGACGAGGAACCTGTTCTTTGCGCAAAATTCTATTATACGGTTTATCACGCCCCGCCCTCCCCGGCTCCGTTGGCGGCGCCCCTGAACCGGGATTGATGGGCGTTTCCGGACCGGACCGCACCCTCCCGGGTCCTGGCCGGGTAGAGTTGCGGATGGGCGGAGAACTTCTCCTTGCAGATGTCTGAGCAGAAGTGATGCCGGAGCCCGGAATGTTCCACAAATCTACCCAGGGCTTCGGCCTTTGCAACCCGGACCCGCATCAGGCATACAGGGCAAAGCTGAAAACTCTCATGTTCCTTTATCGGGGCCGGCTTCGCTTCCGCCTGGTGAGAGCGGTCGTGAGAAACCTGCCGCATTGCGGCCGGTTTCCCCTCTTCAAACTGGCGCTTGCATGCATCGGAACAGAACAGGTACGTTTTGCCCTCATGCTCCGCCACTCTTCCTTCCGCCTTCGCCCTGCTCTCCTGTACGGGCATTCCGCAGGAGGGACATATACCCGTCTTTCCGCTCAATCCGGCCCGGGCGAGTTTCATCCTGCTTTCCGAGTCCAGGAGGAAGTTTCCGGAAACGACGACCGTTTCACCGGGCAAGAGCCCTTCGAGGATTTCGATGCGCTCGCTCGTGCGCCAGCCGGTCCGGACATCCCTGGGTTCGAAGTAGCCGTCTCCCAGGCTAACATAGACGACCTTCCTGGCTCCCGAATCCATCAGGGCGTCGATGGGAACCGAGACGGCCTCCTGAACGGCCGCCGTAAATTCCACATCGACAAACATGTCGGGGCGAAGGGTGAAATCGGGATTGTCGACTTCAAGCCTGATCTTGAGGGTGCGGGCAACCGGATCGAACTGCGGGGGCACGTTGCTCACCATGGCGTGGAAGGGGGCGCTTTGGTGCGGGAGCCGCACCAGGGCGATCGAACCGGGCAAAAAGAACCGGCCGTCGGTCTCGAAAAGATCCGCCAGGACCCATACCCGGCCTAAATCCGCCAGTCGGAACAATTCCGCGCCCCGCTCGATGCGCTGCCCGGGAGAAATATTCCGTTGCAGAATGATTCCCGTGGCGGGGGCGTAAACGTTGATTTCGCGCATGTACTGCCGGGTCTTGGCGAGTTCCTCGATCTGGAGCTTTGCCATTCCCAGCGTTTCGAGGTTTTCCGTCGCCGACTGGAGCTGTGAATTGCTGAGTGAGAGAGCCTGGGCCGGAAAATCCGGATCGGGTTTATCTTCCGTGGCCTTGAGACGGTCCAGGGTGTTGAGAGCGTAGAAAAAGGCCTGTTCCGCGGCCAGGAACTCCCTGCTGAAATAGGTGGCCAGGCGCTCGTCCTTTTGCACCAGGCTGCCGGTGGAGCTTTTGAACAGGTCCCGCACTATGCCGTCGGTTATGATGTTCAGGCGGTACGTGCGGTCCTCATCCGGAACGACCCTGCCCAGGGTCCTGATTTTGTGCGCGAGGGGGCCTTTCTCGACGGCATCCACCCTGATACCGACCAGCTGCTGCTTATCAGGGGAGACAAAGACCGCCCCGCGCGATGCGATATCGGCTCCGGAATTCCGGGCACTGACGCGCCCCGCCGCAGCATAGACGGGCTCCATTTTCATGCCGCATGGAGCAAGGCCCGGCTCAGTGGATGTGTGGGCGGGGTTCATAGGATCGATATAGTAGAGGACCTCTTTTACCGGATTGGCTGCTTTCCCGGCGGACCGCTGTCCGTACCAGTATCCGACCTGCAGAAGAACGGCGGAAACAACCACGATAAGGGCTGCGGGTAAAACCTTTTTCATGCATCCTCCCGGATCCGGTTCACTCTTGGGGACGGCCCCGCGGCATAAACGCAGGGCCGTCCGTTCTCCAGGCGGTATTCACACGAAATCAGATAACGACCAGGGGCCGCATCATGTCGTGTTCTTCATGCTCGAGGATATGACAGTGGTATACGTATTCGTTACCGCCCACTCTCGGGCTTACCGGCACGGCAAAGGGAACTGTCGGCAGGTTGAATTGCATGATGATCGCTGTGACTTCTCCCGGGTGCATCAGGATCGTTTCCTTCCACCCGCGCTCTTCCGGCTCGGGAGGACGCTGCGGCCCCGTATAGCTCGGGGCGCCCGCATACGCCACCACGTTGAACGGCCGCCGCCAGAGGATCTGGGCATTGAAAAGATGGAAATGCATGGGATGCGTGTCGGCCGACAGGTTCGCTATTTCCCATATCTCGATGGAACCTGCCGTGGGATTTTCCGTGACGGGGTCCGTGAAAGGACGGCCGTATTTGCCCGGAGCCAGGGGGACGTTTGTCCCGACCATCTGGATAAGCCGTCCGAATGCATCCACGTCCTCGTTGAGCGTGAGTTGCCTGACGGGGAGGCCGGTGGGAGGAATCGGAAAGCCGGCCGCGTCGTAAAGCGCCAGGAAAGGATCTATGCCGGCGGTAAAATCGGTGACGGAACTTATCGCAAGCGACCCATCTGCAGGAGGAGAAACGGTAGTACCGACGCTGAAGCGTAGAATCTGCCTCGTGTCCGGCCCCAGGCCCGGTATAGTTGAAGAGCCGGGGTTGCCCGCATTACCGAAGAAGAAATCGTTCAACGGGTCGCCAACGGGAAACGGCGCCGGGGCATCGTTGTACAGGATTATCTTTTTGCCGGCAAAAGCGGAGAAATCGACCAGGATGTCCCATCTTTCGGCAGGCCCGGTTATGAGGCTTCCGCTGTACGTGCTGTTTCCGAGCGCGTCCACAT
>JAEZXS010000392.1 GCA_023442755.1 Pseudomonadota bacterium
TTCCACCCAGTCCAAACCGGGAGATGCTCACCATGTGAAAACGCCGGCCACCTCCAAGGACATGGACAGCAAAAACGCAAAGAGCGGATCCGCGAAACCGGCCTCCACGCCTGAACCGGTCAAGGCCGATCCCGTGAAGTAAACTCAATACTGCCTCGAAAAACGAAATCCCGGTGCATAACGCACCGGGATTTTTTGTTCCGCAAGACTTTGAAAGACTTCGAGTACGAAAACGGGCCAATGCAGGGGGCCTTACTCCGCGATGATATCATCCTTACCTGCATCGGGCGACCAGACGGGAAGCGGTCCGCACATTCCCGTGTCCGGATCGTAGCGATGGCGGTAGGAGCAGGCCACTTCCGTGGTCTGCGCCATGTGCTGCCATCCCTTCACGTAATAGGAACATTCATCATTGAAGCAAACATAGAAATACTCTGCGGTCCATGTCGAAAGAGAGGGGGTCTTCCATTTGCTCATCTTCTGATGGCAATGGGGGCAGATGGTCTTGTCTTCCTGCATTCCATTCTCCTTATTTCTGCTAATTCTCGGGGCAGGTCAGAAGCGTAACAGTTCGGTCGCGGCCCGACAAGAGGCCTGTCCGGCCCGACTGCCCGGGGTTTTGAATTTTTCCGGCAGGCATTATCTTAGTAAGTATACGAAATTTCACGCTAATTAACCACAAAGGCGACAGGCTTTCCAAAGCCTTCTGCCTCAAAAGGAGCAACCAATGCTGAAAGATGTCAACTACGATATCATCCAGATGATAGCCGAAAACTCCAAGGCGCTCTCCCGGATCGATACCTATAAGAAAGATTCATCCGACTGCAACCCGTGCCAGAACATCTGGAACAAGATCCGGGACAACCGCGAGCAGGAACTGGATATGCTCATGAATCAGCTCAAACAGCACGTAGAGTCCGGAGCACACTCGCGTGAACAGAGGGCTGCATGACAATCGGGACGTCCAGTCCGTTCCCCTGCACGGCAAAGGAGACGGGTTGAGATTAAATGCGAGCCCCTGATTCGAGCCGTGTCAAAAGATCCGCGCATGCGCCCCGTGCCGGGGCGTATGTGCGACCAAATCAGATTGCATCCGAATTGACGTGGAAATTCTCAGCCTTGAACTCCCTGTTGCTGAGATAGATGTCGGCAAACTGCTTCATGGTGTCTTTCATGATCTGCTGATAATGGGGTACATTCGTATCGAAGACGGAGCCGATCTTTTCATAGTTCAGGTTTTGCAGATCTTCGGCCATTGTAAGGTAGTCTTTTTTAGCGTTCTCCGGCAGTGCATTGATCATGTTCTGCCCCAGCATGTTCTCGAACAGCCGGTACATATCGGACAGCAGTTTTTTCAAAGCTTCAGGCGGAACTTCTTCCCCCTTCTTTTCCACCAGAACTTTGCAGAAATTCATGATATACGGATTTCTGGCCTGCTCGGGACGTACGGGTTCGGTTGCGGGCGTCTCGTTTTTCTGTTCCAATGTGTTTCTCCTCTCCTTATGATAGCGGCACATGATGCGTTGCGTATTAAAGCAAAAATTAGAAAGGACGACCGGCCACCAGCCAGCACCGCGGCGGCCGCTCTTTGATATTTGCGGCACAGGGACCCTGCCCCGGCTTCAACCGCCTCCGGCAGGGCTGCCGAATAAAACCCAATTATTGTGAATAACTCAAGAGTAAAAATGCAGCGGAGCACATAATAATGCAGGATATTATAACAGGCTGCTGCCAGTTTTCCATCAAACCCGGAGACGTCGGAACCAACCTCGCTACCGTGGAAAGCATGCTCGCCGATCTTGCAGCGAGGAAATGCCAACTGGTGGTTCTACCCGAGATGTGGGCCTGCTCGTTCCCATACCGGCTCCTGCCTTCGCTTGCGCAAAAGACTCCAGGTGTGCTTTCCAGGCTGCAGGAGACGGCAGCGCAAAAAGGTCTCGTTATCGTAGGGAGTCTGCCGGAAGAAGAAGACGGGCATATATATAATTCAAGTTATGTCATAGACAAAACGGGTGAGATCGCCGGCAAGTACAGGAAAGTCCATCTTTTCTCCCTCTACAGGGAAGACCATCATTTCAGGCGGGGCAATTCTTTAGGGGTTATCGAGACAAGCCTCGGGAAAATCGGCGTGATCATCTGCTACGATCTGCGCTTCCCGGAACTGGCGCGGCAAACGGCCCTGGAAGGGGTCGGCATAATCTGCGTCTCTGCGCAGTGGCCGAGGGACCGGATCGAGCACTGGTCCCTGCTCCTGCGTGCGCGGGCTGTCGAGAATCAGCTTTTCGTAGTCGCGTGCAACGGATGTGGAACTGAAGGAAAACTCAAATGGGGCGGTCATTCCGCCATCATCTCCCCATGGGGTGAGGTTGTGGCACAGGCGGGCTCTGATGACCAGACCCTGCTCGGGGTACTGCACGCCGGAGAGATGGAAGATTTCAGGAAAATGATGCCGTGCTTCGACGACCGGGTGCCGGAGGTGTACGATCCCTGTTCTCCGGCCCATGCTGCTCAACTGAAGGACTAAGCAAGCCACGAAGATTACGACATACGTTGAGAGCCGGCTCGATATTTTGTGGATCGGTGTGGTGCCTGTCATGCGGGCAAGAGCATCGAGACTGAAAGCCTCTCCCACAAATAGTACAAGATTATCGCCGGGTGGCCGGCTCAATCCCTGCCGGGTTGAGGGCTATGTCTTCTTCCGCCGGAACCTGGAAAGCGCGATCTTCGGTTGTCAGGTCTGCCGGTAGAGGGTTATTATGCGTGTCCGGGTTACGTGTTGAGTATTACCGTATGTTTATGTTTGTACCTTCTCTTGAAAAAGGAATCGGTTAGCGATTATGGGAGCTGTCCAGAAAACATACCAGGAAATTAACGAAAAGATCCGTAAGGGCCAGGCCGTTGTGGTCACGGCCGACGAAATGGTAGGAATCGTCAGGAAAAAAGGCCCCGCTCGCGCCGCCAAAGAAGTGGACGTCGTCACTACGGGGACATTCGCCCCCATGTGCTCCTCGGGTGCGTTTCTTAATTTCGGGCACACCCATCCGCCCACAAAGGCCGGCAAGGTGTGGCTAAACAATGTTCCCGCCTATGCCGGGCTGGCCGCCGTCGATATCTACCTCGGGGCCACCGAACCTGCCGAAGACGATCCGCTCAACAAGGTCCACCCGGGTTCGTTCGAGTACGGCGGCGGGCATGTGCTCCAGGATTTGGTAAGCGGCAAGACGGTACATCTCCGGGTCGAGGCTTACGGAACGGACTGCTATCCGAACAGGGAATTCGAAAAGGATCTCACGATCAACGATCTGCCGTATGCTGTCCTCTGCAATCCGCGCAACGCGTATCAGAACTATAACTGCGCGGTAAACCTGTCGAAAAAGACGATCTATACCTATATGGGCACCCTGAAGCCCAATCTCGGGAATGCCAATTACGCCACGGCCGGCCAGCTCAGCCCATTGCTCAACGACCCGTATTACAGGACGCTCGGGCTCGGCACGCGCATCTTTCTCGCCGGCACCCAGGGCTACATAGCCTGGCAGGGCTCTCAGCACAAACCGCAGGCGGATCGTCTCGAGAACGGCGTTCCACGGGGGCCCGCCGGCACCCTGATGCTGATCGGCGAACTCAAGGAAATGAGCCCCCGGTGGCTCAAAGGCGCCAGCATCCTCGGCTACGGCTGCTCCCTTGCCCTCGGCGTGGGGATCCCCATCCCTATCCTGGATGAGGAGATGGCCATCTTCACCGGCGTATCGGACGAAGATATCGTCACCCAGGTAAAAGACTATAGCTTCACCAGGTCCGGTTCGATATCCGAGGTGACTTACGCCCAGCTGCGTTCGGGAACGATCACTGTGGAAGGCAAAGAGGTTCCGACAGTTCCTCTGTCCAGCTACGTTCGCGCCAAGGAGATCGCAAATATTCTGAGAGAATGGATCCAGAAGGGCGAGTTCGAACTCGGCGAACCTCAAAAAATGCTCCCGACAGTATCTCGGCCGGAGCGATCCGAGGCGGCGGGCGACGCGAAAGACGCAAAACCGGCCCGCACCCGGAAAGCCGGAGCAAAATGAAATCCGATCCGGCCGCATCGAGCGCATCTTCAGAATTTCGGGACAAGTGCCTGAAAATCGAACAGGCGCTCGCCCCGTTCGATAAGGTCGGAGTGGCTTATTCCGGAGGAGTGGACAGCACCTTTGTGTGCTGGTTCCTGAAAGAAGAACTCGGCAAGAGCGTTGTCGCACTTTTCGTCGACACCCCTTTCATTTCGGCGCGCGAGCGCGAAGACGCGCTCCGTACGGCCGCTCATCTCGGGCTGGACCTGGAGGTGCTCGCATTCGATCCTCTGGACTCCGGCCCGGTGAGAGAAAACCCGTTCGACCGCTGCTATTTCTGCAAGAAAGAGGTTTTCAAGCGCATCCTGGACAGGGCCGGGCAACTCGGGTGCCAGGCGGTCGCGGACGGTTCTCACGCAGGCGACGCTTCGGGCTGGCGGCCCGGGAAAAAGGCGCTGGCCGAGTTGCGCATTCTGAGCCCGCTCGCCATTGCCGGCCTTTCGAAAGACGAAATCCGGCAATTGAGCCGTGCCGCCGGGATTCCCAACTGGAACAAGCCCTCCCAGTCCTGCCTGGCCACCCGCATCCCCTATGGGACGGCGATCAGCCGCGAGGTGCTCGACCGGATCGAGAAAGCTGAGGACCTCCTTCACGAAATGGGCTGCGTCCAGGTCCGGGTGCGCGTTCATGGGGACTTGGCGCGGATAGAGGCGCAGGAGGCCGATTTCGCCATGCTTGTCGAACCGGAAAACAGGGCGAAGATCATTAAAGAGTTCAATGCGCTCGGCTTTGCCCATGTTTCGCTGGACCTGGCGGGCTTCCGCAGTGGGAGCTGGGATAAGCAACTGCTCTGATTCTGAACGTCGACAAAGAGTTGCATGATAGATTGCCATGGAAAATAAAGTAAAGGGTATTGGGCTCTTATCCGGCGGCCTGGACAGCATGCTGGCTGTCAAAGTGCTCCAGGAACAGGGGATCGAAGTTCTGGGGATTACTTTCGTTACGCCTTTTTTCGGCCCGGGACCGGGTCTTGAGGCAGGGAAGAAAGCCGGAATAGAGATACGGCCGATCGATATTGCGCAAAAGCATCTCGAAATGATGAAAAATCCCCGATATGGATTCGGCAGCAAAATGAATCCCTGCATCGACTGTCACGGGCTGATGCTTAGAGAAGCCGGAAAGGTAATGGAAGAGGAAGGAGCAGACTTTCTCTTTACCGGAGAAGTCCTCGGCCAGCGGCCTATGAGCCAGCGAAGGGACTCCCTGCGAAGCGTGGAAAAACTGGCCGGATACCAGGGGCGGATCCTGCGGCCGCTTAGTGCCAGGCTTCTCCCCCCTACCCTTGTGGAGGAAGAGGGCTTGGTGGACCGGACCCGGCTGCTCGATATCCAGGGCCGGTCGAGGAAACGCCAGAAAGAACTCGCGCAGAATTACGGAATCGTCGACTATCCCCAGCCGGGCGGCGGCTGCATGCTTACGAGCGAAGGCTTCGCCAATCGGCTTCGCACCCTGTTCAGGAATAATCCCGATCCCTCCATCCAGGACATCGAGATCATCAAATGCGGGCGGGCCTTCAGCGTGCCGGGCGGCAGCATCTGCATGGTCGGACGAAAACAGAGCGACAACGAAAAGATAGAAGAACTGGCAAGGGACAGGGACCTATTTTTGCGGCCCGTGGACGTCCCGGGGCCTGCCAGCCTGATCCTGTCCAACCTGGAACCGATGGAGTCTCTGCAGGTTGCGGCCGAACTGGTCGCATCCTACAGCGACGCGCAGGAGGGGACCTTCGTCCGCGTCCAGTGGAAATGCAGGGGGGATGCCGGCGTTCTGGTAGCCCCGGCCCGGAAACCTGAAATATTCAGGGACATGCTGCTGTAGAACTCAAAAGCGCTCAGGCCTTCGGCGTCGCCGGGTCCATGCCGTAGTCGCAGTGGGGGCGCAGGCGGCAGACGGAACACTTGGGCTTTCTTGCGATGCAGACCTTTCGGCCATGTTGAATCAGCTGGTGGCCGAATTTTATCCATCTTTCCCTGGGTATGACCGCCATAAGATCCTGCTCGATCCTGTCGCGGTCCTTCTGGGAGGTCAATCCGAGCCTTGCAGATACCCGGGCGACATGCGTGTCCACAACCATTCCCGGAATGTCGAAAGCCACCCCCAGGACGACATTTGCCGTTTTTCGCCCGATTCCGGGAAGCGCGACCAAGGTGTCCAGATCGGCCGGCACCCCGCCTGCGAACTTCTCTTCCAGCATGCGGCACGCTTCCTTGATCGCCTTTGCCTTATTGTGGTAGAACCCGGTCGATTTTATATCCTGCTCCAACTCCTCGATCGGTGCATCGGCAAAGGCCTTTGTGGAGCGATATTTCGCAAAGAGGCCGGGAGTTACCATATTCACGCGTTCGTCGGTGCACTGGGCGGAAAGGATCGTCGCAATCAGCAACTGCAGGGGGCTGCCGAAATCCAGGGAGCATTTGGCATCCGGATAGAGTTCATCCAGTATGGCAAGAATCGATTTCACTTTTCCGGAAGACACGAGTGCTTCGCTCAAGATAGTTTTCCTTTCCAGGCAGGCGGTTTCAATCGATATTCTTGTAAATTCGAATTTTATGTCAAAGTTCGTATTTGATTTCAAGCCGAAAGATTTTTATATATGGTGAAATTTGGACAGTTCGAGGCATAGAAAGGAAGAGCGGCAGGCAGAGTCTATGGATGACACGAAGTTCAAAAATCTCCTTAAATCCATATCGGCAGGCTCCGAAAAAGCCAAACGGGGCGCCGGCATCCACATTATCGTGTGCCCGTTTTGCGAAAACGGCCATCCTGTTCCTACTGATTTCGATTCGATCCACCGCTGCTCGTGCGGCGCCTGCTATAAAATATGCGGAAACGATACCCTTGAAAACGGGGTAGGCGATATCGCAAGCACCCTCTGGAACGAAGAGGAGCTAAGCTTCGTTCGCTCGGTCCCGGTGGACTTTTGCAACATTATCATAGAGAAGGATTTCGACCGACTGCTGGACCTGAAGCAAGCCAGCCACGATAACTGCGGCATCGAAAGATTCTGCAAATACGATATAAACCTGCATCTGAGCCTCGTGTGGGTAAAGAGGCTATTCTGAAACCCTCCGTGCCGTTTCCGGCATTTCTCACCGCCCCCGATATTGTGATCCCGGTACCCCTTGTAGAGATTGTTCATCTCGCGATGGTAGGGCTCTTCTTGACAGGCGGGTGCGAAGAGGGTATATGTTCCGTGCATTGGGGATGTAGCTCAGTTGGGAGAGCGCTGGCTTCGCAAGTCAGAGGTCGAGGGTTCGAATCCCTTCATCTCCACTGGAAATGTGACTAAACACTTTAGTCAGAAGGCTGCCCGGAAACGAGCGGCCTTTTTTTAACGACTCAGCTCGGACGTTTTTCCAATCCGAGGCTCTTTTTTCGAGGCAGTGCCCCTCAAAAACTCCGCAATACTCATTGCTTCGAAGGCCGAAACGAGATCGAGAGATTAGCCCCAATACTGTTGGTTTAAGGACACTTAACTACTGGTGACGTCACCTCGGCGAAATCACGTCGTTCGCGCGAGGGGTCCAGCAGGTATGCAGAAAAACACTCTGGCTACCGACTTCCGTCGGAATGACGCCATTGGGAGGCAACAACCTCAAATAGTCCCCCAAGTCGATCCAAGCCAACAACATTGGCCCCCTAAAGTCCTACCCCGCAAGTCTATCTTTGCTGTTCAAGAATGATGCGTTACAGTAGATATACGCCGCGCGTTTGTCCGATGCTGGTATGGATTCGGGGGAATGCATGAAAATGTTTCACAAACGCCATATCGAGATTGAGACCAGGATCAAAGAAGACGAAATCCGGCCCATACCAATCCAAACCGGGTGAAGATACGACAGTCCGCATCAGTTGGCCCTTTACCAACTGCTCATCTGAAACGGCGGTCGTTTCTTTTCACGTTCGACAAAGGCTCACCCGTCGTCTCCACCCCATCAAGAGAGTGCATAATGATGCTCAACAGGACCGCAATGCGTACGTGTCCTGCTCTTATGAGGGTCCCGGAGAACACATCCCCGGCGTGCAGAGAAGATCCTGGATCCTGCATTGCGATTTTTGAGCACAAAGGGTGCGGCGTCGAAACCTAATACATTCAGGGGAATTAATTGTCCCGTATATTGACAAAAACCCAGAATAGATTTTGCTCATATGCAGAGCGGCGGAAGCATCGTGCAGATGATGAATACTTCAATGAGTCGAAATGGTTAGTAGTTTTTTCTAAATCATTCGCCATCATTACAAAAAAAATCGTAAACACTTTCAATTCCGGGCGCTCCCGCCAGGAATGCGAGCAGTTTTCCGAGTATTCTCATTCATTTCTAGATCTGCAGGTTTATCTTGTAGGACTAAGTCCTACAAGGCACAGAGCAGTAGTCCTATAAAAAAATCAGAGTCAATCCGACATCATCTAATTAAATACTAAGCCATCTTATTATTGACGGAAATCCGGCTTTTGGCCATACGACGAAGGCCTTTGCGAAAGCATCAAGAGGTCTTCACACTCCAGGTTATCACATGTCAAACTGGCCTTAAGTCTTCCAAACTGAACCTTAATGAACTCTACTGGGTCAGTTTGATCTCATACGCGCGGCGGGAAAAAATAAAAAGGCAAGGAGCTATCAGATGTCAAAAAGACTTATTGAAATTGCTTCAGAAATTGTCCAGACGCAAGTATCTTTGACCCCCATGTCCTCAGGTGAAATCGCATCCTCACTCAAGCAGGTTTTCATTACGCTGCAGGATCTACAAAAAGCAGAAACGGAAGGAACCGAGCCCGTATTGAGCACCGAAGGTACAGAGGGCGCGGAAGAAACGGGTGCACCCAAGCTTAGCCCGGAAAATTCCATCCTGAACGATAAAATCATATGCCTTGAATGCGGTGCCGAATTCAAACAGCTCACCGAAAAACATTTAACCGTACATTCCATGAATCCCAAAGAATACAGGAAAAAGTACGGTTTCACATCGAGGACCCCCCTTGCAGCCAAATCGCTGACCAGGGCCAGAAGCAAGGCGGCGAAAAAGAGGGGCATTCCTGAAAACCTGAAGAAATTTCTCGAGGCCAGAAGAGCGGGCAAGGTGGAAGCCGCGGCATCCGAAGCGTCGGCTTCAGCCGATGACGGCAAGCAGCAGGGCCAGACAAAGCTGAGAAAGAAAGCGAAGTAGTTTTCACGGCAGGCACGGGCGGGGGCGATTGTTCTCCCCGCCCGGCGACCGCCTTAGGGCATTGGAGCCGTTTTCGGCAGACATGCAGGCAAAGAGAAACTAAAAATCATCCCGCCTTCCGGATTCCGGACCGCCCAGAGTCTCCCCCCGTGTGCTTCAATGATCGTCTTGCTGATCGGGAGGCCCATTCCCATCCCTTCAGTTTTGGTCGTGAAAAAGGATTCGAAAATACGGCCGATTATCTCCGTGTCAACACCGGGGCCCGTATCGCACACGGCCACCCTCACCGAATCGACTTCTTCGTCGCGATCGGTCAGTATCGTAACCTTCCGATGCTTTGCATCCGCTCCGGATATAGCGTCAAATGCGTTGAGAACCAGGTTCAGCAGAACCTGCTGCAGCTGAACGGCATCCCCATCCACCATCGCCAGGTCGGGCACCAGCGCGGCCTCTACGGATACCTTTCTCCGGACGGCATCGTTCGCAACCAGTTTCAATGTCTCCCGCACGACCGCATTGATGTCGATTATGGATTTTTCAGAGGCCTGCCGCTTCAACAGGGAGCGCAGTTTCTTGATAACATCGCCCGCACGGCGGTTATCGTCTATGATGTCCTCGAGTGCGGCGCCGACTTCCGCCATGTCGGGCTCAGCCATTGCCAGAAACCGCCGGGCCGCCTGCGCATTGCTCATGATACCCGCTAAAGGCTGGCCGAGTTCATGGGCCAGCGAAGCCGCAAGTTCCCCCATCGTCGTGATCCTGTCGACGTGGGCCAGCTCTTCGCGGCGCAGCTGAACTTCTTCGTTCGCCTTCAGCAACTCCTGCGTTCGCAACTGGACACGCATTTCCAACTCGTCGCGCGACCTTTTCAGTTCATCTATCAACTGGATGCGCTCCATGGCCGTGGCGACGTGATCCGTGACGGTTTTCATGAGGGCAAAATCCTCGGCGGAAAACGTCGTTCTGAACTTCGTCCCGAAGGAGAGCGTTCCGATTATGCGCCCCCGCACCCTGAGCGGATGGCATGCATACGCCTGTATGCCGTATGATTTGACCAGTTCCGTCCGGATGTCCGGACTATTGAAGATGTTCCCCGCCACGCAACCGCAAATGGCGACCCCGTAATCGAGCCACTCTATTTTCGCAGCTTCCTCCTCGGGTATGCCCGCATAGGCATTGAGGTGGAGCTTTCCTTCATTCACATCCTCAACGAAGTTGAAAAAGACGTTGCAGCGCAGATACTCCATGACTTTGCTGCACAGGTCCTTGATTATGCCGAGAGGGTCCTCGGTTGCCAGCAGCCGCCCGGCGATTTCCGAAAGAAGCCGCAGACGCGATTCGTTTTCCTGCAGGATTTCCTGGGTCCGGCGCTTTTCGGTTACATCGTGAAACACCACGACCACCCCGCGCACGTGGCCGTCGTTATCCTTGATGGGTGCAGCACTGTCTTCGACCGGTATTCGGCGTCCGTCCCTGCTTACAAGGGCGGTATGGTTTGCGAGGGCAATGACGCGCCCCTCCTTCAGGACCCTGTCGACTAGGTGCCCCGCCGGTCCGGGAACCACCTCGGTTACAATGCTGAAAACCTCCTGAACCGGCATTCCGGCAGCATCTTGCAGCCGCCAGCCCGTCAGGGACTCGGCAACCGGATTCAGGAACGTAACCTTGCCGGCCGTATCGGTGGTCATCACCGCATCGCCTATGCTTGTGAGAGTCACCCGCAGCCATTCGCGCTGTTCCCTCAGGGCCTCTTCCGCCTGCTGGTGCGCTTCACGCATCCGGATCGCCGCAATCCCGTACCCCAGATGATCTGCCAGTTCGCTCAGCAGCTTCACCTCGTCGCCGGAAAAAGAATCAGGCTCCCTGGAATAAATCGTAAGCGCCCCAAAGCTACGATCTTCGATCTTCAGTGGAAGCGCAATGGAAGATGCATACCCCCGTTCGATCGCCTGCTTTCGCCAGGGCAGCATCCTCGGGTCGGTCAGCATGTTTCTGCATACGCTCGCCTCCCCTGTCCTTATGGCAGTTCCGGTAGGCCCCCTCCCCCGTTCGACATCGGACCACGTGATGCACACCGTTTCCAGGTAGCCCTCTTCGAATCCGGCCTGAGCGACCGGCAGCACGGTCTTTTCCGCATCGTTTTCGGCCAGCCCGATCCACACCATCGGGTGACCGCAATCCTCAACTATTATCCTGCAGGCTGCGTTCAGAAGCTCCTTTTCGCTTCCGGCCTGTATCATGGCATGGTCCGTATTGCTAAGCGCCCGCAAAGTCCGGTTAAGTCGGCGCAACTCCTGCTCCCGCCTCTTTCGCCCGGATATATCCTCAATCATGGAGACAGTGTACAGCGGCTTACCGGCCGGGTCCCGCATGATATGCCCGGAGACGTTTACCCAAATCGTCTCGCCGTTCTTTTGGATATATCTTTTTTCAAAACGGAATCCCTGGGTTTTACCCTGCACTGCATCCCCAATCGCATCGAGATTGGCCTTGAGGTCGTCAGGGTGGGTCAGGTCGATGAAAGTCATGGACTCGAGTTCTTCTTGCGAGTACCCAGTGATCTCGCAAAGAACATCATTTGCCCGCATGATCCGGTGATCGAGTGCGGTGACTGCAGCGCCTATCGGGGCATGTTCGAAGGTCAGGCGAAAGTGCTCTTCGCTTTTCCGCAGGGCATCGAGCATCCGGCGCCTCTCGGTGACATCGTGAAAAACCAGCACCACCCCGGTTACATTGCCGCCGCTGTCCCTTATCGGCGCAGCGCTGTCCTCGATCGGAATCTCGCCGCCGTCACGCCTGATCAGGATCGTGTGATTGGCCACAGCGAGGACTTTCTCTTCCCGCAAAACACGCTCTATGACGTTCTCGGCCGGTGAGCGCGTCTTTTCGTGGAAGACCGGAAATACGTCAGCAACGGACCGCCCCACCGCATCCTCGATGCTCCAGCCAGTCAGCGCGGAGGCTTCCGGATTCATAAAGGTCACCAGGCAGTTCGTATCCGTCGATATCACCGCATCGCCTATGCTGGTCAGGGTCACCCGCAGCCATTCGCTCTGATTGCGCAGCATCTCCTCAGCATGCTTGCGGTCCGTGATGTCCATGACGATCCCGATATAGCGTTCCACCTTCCCGGCATCGTCGCGCAAAGGCCGCCCCCTGGACATCAACCAGCGTTCCCCGCCGTCCGGGCGGACAACCCGCCACTCAGCATTAAGCTCCGCGCCGTTCTTGGCCGCTTCCCGCACCACGCGTTCGGCCTCCTGCCTGTCGTCGGGATGCACCGTATTCAACCAAGTCCCGTATGTCGGTTCGCAGCTGTGGGGTTCGAGTCCGTAGAGCTTCCACAATTCCGCCGACCAGACGTTTCGGCCGGTAGCCGTGTCCCACTCCCAGGACCCCGCATTGGCAGCCTCCTGAGCCAGCAGCAGGCGCATCTCTTTCTCCTGGAGGGCCACCAACGCCCTCTCCCTTTCTGCCGCAAGTTCGGCCCGTGCTTCCATCTCGCATGCACGGCCTTTGGCCCGGTGCATCGCTTCAGCCAGGCAGCAGATTACCGTACAACAGGCGAGAAAAACCACAAGTCCCACGACATCGGCGGAATCCTGAAAGGGCAGCACGAAAGATGCAGCGAAAAATCCGCACAGAATAGTGGTGAGGAGACCGGACGACCACCCGCAGAGCAGAGAGGAAAATATTACCGCGGGGTAGAAGGTTACGTAAGGCATGCGTGGGCCGAAGGCCCCCAGAAACACAACCCGCACCGCCATGGAAATGGCGGCAATTAATATGGAAACCATGTAGCATTCCCATGCCGGGCGGATTGGACGGTCCCAGATCATACCTCTGCTCCTGTAAAAGCTGGTGCTCTATCGCGCTCCGATTTCGCGTTCCGGGTAGGTGGTACATTATAGTATATGCGGTTTAATGGAAGGTAACTTACTACCACACCTGGAGCATTATTCAAAAACGAATGTTGGCAGAAGCAAGCCGGCTCGCACACATTCGTCAACTCCAGAAATGTTGTCCAAGAACCCTGGCAGGTGCTGAAAAACATTCTCACCGATGAGAACCAGCGGAAGAAGACCCGGAAAAACGGCTCAGAACCCTATTCCGGTCTTTTTTCATAATGGATTCGGTAGATAACGCCCGTCTTGTCACATCCGACCAGGAGCGAACCGTCTTTCCCAATCGCGATTCCGGCCGGCCGGCCAAAAGTCCAGGGAGACCCGTCCTTATCCACGAGAAAACCGGTAAGGAACGGTTTGAATTCCATGGGCTTTCCGTCGGAGGTGAACTTTACCCGCAGGACCTCATAGCCGGCCGGAGGCTTTCTGTTCCATGAACCATGCATCGCAACGAAGGCATCGTTGCGGTACTCTTCCGGAAACTGCGAACCGGTATAAAAAGCCATCTGCAACGGGGCGGTATGCGCCGTGTACAGCAGCACGGGTGAGGTCGACCGGGCAAGCCAGGCTTTCCTGTCGAACCCCTTCGGATATGTCTTCAGTTTTATGACTTCCCCCATATCGTATACAAAAGGCCATCCATAATGCCTGCCTTCCTCGAGCCTGTTGAGTTCCTCGTGCGGAATTTCGTCTCCGAGCCCGTCCGACCCGTTATCCATTCCGTACATCTCCCTGGATAGGGGATGCCACCCGAAGCCGAGCGTATTTCGCAGGCCCGTCGCAAAGATCGTGCGTCCGGATCCGTCCTCGCGGACGCGGATAATTGCCGCGCTCTCCGGGTTTTTCTCGATACAGCAGTTGCAGGTGCTGCCGACGGTAATATAGAGCCACCCGTCCGGCCCGAACGCAATGGTCCGGTTCGGATGCCTCCCTCCCGGCGGCAGTCCCCCGAGCACCTTTCTGCGTGGACCGACATCGCTTCCTTTCAGATCTGCAACGTAGAGTTCCCTTGCCGTGCACAGGTACATCCTGCCGCCGTGTATCGTAATTCCATGAACACCCGGCAGATTGCCGACAACCGTCTTCCTTGAGTCGGCGCGCCCATTGCCGTCGATATCCCTGAGTGCAATAACGTCTCCCGCTTCCCTCCGGGTGACGTAGACGGTCCCATCCTCCCCCACGCAGATCATGCGCGGTGCGCCAAGCTCTTCGGCAAAAATGCCGATTTTGAAACCCTCCGGCAGTTTCAGACTGGAGATAAGCTCCGGGGTCGGCCTGCGCACCTCGGGCACAACCGTGCGCCCGCCCCTGTCTTCGAGAAGTTCCTCGCCGTTTCGAGAGGCTGCCGGAAGCATGCCAACCGGCAGACTGACTATTAAGATGGCGGCAATCAAGGTTTTCCTGAACAGCATTCCACCCTCCGGTCATGTGTTTTTGTCTACTTAGATAAACCCGGCAGTGCATTCATCCGGACTTTGGTTCCCCTCCCGTACAAAGACTTTGCGGGTTTGTGAAAGTGCGAACATCTGATTGACCGCCCTACTCCCCATGATTAGGCATTAGCTATCCGTTTTCGCTCATTCTCATACCATTCTCTCTCACCCCCGGGAGGCATTATGCTGGTCAACATCAAAGGCTTCGAACTGGAGATCAAGGAAGATCTGTTCGTTTCTGTTGAAAACGACACCACGAGCCAGTTTTGCGAGTGGAGGAGCCTCGACGAGAACACTCGTCAATCGTTCAGAGAGTTGGAAAGGGAAATATCCCGTCTTCTCGAGAAATTCATGGCTTCCGACCAAAGGGTTGCCTTCGATGCCGTGTCAGAAAAATATGGGGCGGAAGAAACTGAATGCAGAATGCCGTGAACAGCGGCCGCCGTCATGCCGGGGCTGCGTAAAGCCGATCAGGGTGGTGCATGGATGATGGAACCGAATCAGCCCTGAACGGAGCCAGGGCTGATTCTTTCATGAACGACCGGAAGGTCTCCGGGTTTACCTGCGTTTCAGGACATTTCGGGCGATCACCAGGCGCATGATTTCGTTGGTGCCCTCGTATATCTGGGTGATTTTGGCATCGCGCATGTGCCGTTCCATCGGATATTCCTTGCAGTATCCATACCCGCCCAGGATCTGCACGCCCTCTATCGCCGCCGCCATCGCTGCATCGGAGGCGAAAAGCTTCGCCATCGCAGATTCCTTCTCATAGGGAAGCTTGTTGTCCTCGAGCCAGGCAGCACGCAGGATCAGCAGTTCCGCCGCATCCATATGGGTTGCCATATCCGAGAGTTTCCACTGGATGGCCTGGAAATTGGAAATAGGCTGATTGAACTGCTCGCGCGTCTTGCTGTACTCGACAGCCTCATCCAGGGCGGCCCTGCCGATGCCGAGAGCCTGGGATGCAATGCCTATCCGGCCCCCATCGAGCGTTGTCAGCATCTGCCTGAAGCCTTCGCCCGGCTTTCCGAGCAGGTTGTCTTTCGGAATGCGCGCGTCTTCGAAAACCAGTTCCGCCGTGCCCGAAGCATTGATTCCGAGTTTTTCCTCGACCTTGCCGACGCGAAATCCCGGCGTGTTTTCAAAATCGATGATAAAGGAGCTTATTCCTTTATAGCCGGCCGACTTGTCCGTAATGGCGGCCAGGACGCAATACCGGGCGACATTGCCGTTCGTGATGAACCGTTTCGTTCCGTTTATGATCCAGTGATCGCCGTCAAGCACCGCGGTAGTGAGCATCTTGGCGGGATCGGAACCCGCTCCCGCCTCGGTCAGGCCATAACAGCCAAGCGCTTCGCCGCTTGCCACGGGGCGAAGGTATTTCTGTTTCTGCTCTTCCGTTCCATACGTGTAGACGGGAAAATTATAGAGACTGTTGCAAACGCTCATGATGACGCCGCA
Source organism: Pseudomonadota bacterium (assembly GCA_023442755.1). Taxonomy (GTDB): domain Bacteria; phylum Desulfobacterota; class Syntrophobacteria; order Syntrophobacterales; family Syntrophobacteraceae; genus SbD1. Next base: position 16,075 of record JAEZXS010000392.1, read on the forward strand.
GGAGGCGCATGCCTTGCTTATCTCGATGAGCGCTATTGCATACGAGATGTAGTCCATGCCGGCTCCGCCGTACTCGTCCGGAATGGTTATACCCATGAGGCCGAGCTCCCCCATTTTCCGGCAAATCTCGGCGGGATGGGCGTGTGTCCTGTCCAGTTCGCCGGCAACAGGTTTGATTTCCCGCTCGGCAAACTTACAGGCCATCTCCTGGATCATCTTTTGTTCATCGGTCAGCTCAAAATTCATAGTTTCCTCGCCTTTCAATAAGTCCGACCCACCATCTATTTTGCCAGACTGCCCTTGAATACCGGTTTGCGTTTTTCGAGAAATGCGGAAACACCTTCCCTCATATCCTCTCCGGCAAAGCAGACGCCGAAGGACTCCGCTTCCAGAGCGCACCCGCTTCGAAGGTCAACGTCAGCCCCGCAATCGATCACCCGCTTTATGGACCGCAGTATGCTCGGAGATCGCGACGCAAGAATTCCTGCGGTCTTCATTGTCTCATCCAGCAGCCGGTCTGCAGGGAAGACCTTTGCGGCAAGTCCCAGTTCCTTTGCCTGCACCGCGTCGATCATCTCCCCGGTCATACAAAGTTCCTTGGCCTTTGCGCGACCAATCAGGCGCAACAGCCTCTGGGTTCCTCCAAAGCCCGGCATCACCCCCAGGTTGATCTCCGGTTGTCCGAACCGCGCATTCTCTGATGCGTAGATAAAATCGCACGCCATCGCGATCTCGCAGCCCCCGCCCAGCGCAAACCCGTTGACGCAGGCAATCACGGGCTTTGGAAGCTGCTCCAGGCTGAAGAAAATTTCCTGACCCTTTTCCGCAAAAAGGCGAGCCTGAAGTGCATTCATGCCCGGAAAACCCGTTATGTCCGCTCCCGCGACGAAGGCCCTGTCGCCCGCTCCTGTCAGGACCAGCACCCGAATCGACTCGTCCCACCTCACTCGCTCGATCACGTTAGCCACTTCATCGAGGGTCTGTGAATTCAGAGCATTGAGGGCCTTTGGTCTGTTGAATGTCAGAACGCCGATTCCGTTCTGAATTTCAAACAGAATATTCTCATAACTCATGTCCGTCTCCTCGCTTCAGCATCTGGGGTTAAGGCCTCTGGATAACAACAGCCGTGCCCTGCCCTCCACCAATACACAGGGTAGCAATGCCCTTTTTCGCATCGCGTTTCTTCATTTCGTACAGGAGGGTGGTCAGGATTCTTGCGCCTGAAGCCCCGATCGGATGTCCCAGGGCGATGGCGCCCCCGTTGACGTTCACTTTCGAGAGGTCCCATCCCATCTCCCGGTTGACTGCCACGGCCTGGGCAGCAAAAGCCTCATTGGCCTCAATGAGATCGAGGTCTCCGGGACTCCATCCCGCCCGGGAAAGCGCTTTCCGGCTGGCCCTCACCGGACCGATTCCCATGATCGCCGGGTCCACCCCGCTCGACGCATACGCCCGGATATGAGCCATCGGCTCGATCCCCAGTTCCCGGGCCTTCTTCTCCGACATGACTATTATCGCCGCCGCTCCGTCGTTTATGCCCGAAGCGTTTCCCGCGGTGACCGTTCCATCTTTTTTGAAGGCAGGCTTCAGCTTGGTAAGTGCTTCAAAGGTGGTTCCGAATCTTGGGTGTTCGTCGGTGTCGAATACGATCGGCTCCCCCCTTTTCTGAGGGATGACTACGGGAACGATCTCGTCTTTGAACCGCCCGCTCTTTATCGCCTCTTCGGCCTTCTGTTGGCTGGCGGCGGCAAGCTCATCCTGGTCCCGTCTGCTCACGCCGAACTTTTCGGCCACGTTTTCCGCCGTTACCCCCATGTGGTACTTATTGAAAACATCCTGCAGGCCATCCACTATCATGAGGTCGGTCAACTCGGCCTCGCCCATCCGCTGCCCCCACCGCGCAGCCGGAATCGCATACGGGGTGCGGCTCATATTCTCTATCCCTCCGGCCGCAATAACGTCGGCATCCCCCACCGCAATGGCCTGGGCGGCGAGGCAGACCGACTTGAGGCCGGAAGCGCACACCTTGTTGACTGTAAAAGCGGGGACTTCCCGGGGCAACCCGGCATGAATGCCCACCTGGCGCGCAGGATTCTGTCCCAGCCCCGCCTGAAGCACATTGCCCAGGATGACCTCTTCGATCTGCGCCGGGTCGAGTCCGATTCGCCGCATGGCCTCCTTGAGGACGATTACCCCAAGATCGACTGCAGGGACCACACCGAGAGATTTCCCGAATGCACCGATAGGTGTCCTGACGGCACTGACGATGACAGCCTGTTCCATACGGACAAACCTCCATTTGTAGGAATTGGGGAGGAATACTGATAGAGCCTTTTGCCGGCTGATTAGAGAATGCGAGAAGCGAACAGAAAACAGGATATGCGGTGCAGGGAACCAGCTTCGATTAGAGATTGGAAGTATCGTCGCCAATCATAGGGGCTGGGTCCTTTTTTGTCAAATGGATACGGCTAGCACTTGCAAGGCTGCATTGTCGGAAAGGGGCACCCGAAAAGCTCATGCCCGAACTTGCCGAGGTTTTCCACGGGTCCGATTGCAATCATGATATCCCCCGCGCGGAGGACTTCGTGCGGGGCGGGGTTGAAGATCATCGTCCCGTCAGTGCGCTTGATGGCAATGATGATGAGGTCGTATTTGCTGCGTATTCCCGAGTCGACGAGTTCCATTCCGACAAGCCTCGAATCGTCGGGGATGCAGATCTCTTCCATACTGAGTTCCATGCCTTCGCCGGAAAGGGCCAGTTCGAGAAAGTCGGTGACGGTCGGACGGAGAATATTATGAGCTATCTTGATCGCTCCAATCGCATAGGGGGACACCACGCGGTCGGCGCCTGCCTTGAGCAGTCTCTTGTCGCTGCCCACCGTGCTGGAGCGGGCGAATATGATCAGGTCCTTATTGAGGTCCCGTGCGGTCAAGACGATGAACACGTTTTCCGAATCCCGGTTTACGACCGCGACCAGTCCGCGGGCCTTGTGGACCCCCACCGTGACCAGGTTGTCCTCGCTTGTCGCATCACCGTGCAGGTGCGGGATGCCTTTCTCCCTCAGGCGCAAAAGCGCGGCTTCGTCGCTCTCGATCACTACGGTCGGGACGTTGGCCTTCATAAGTTCCTGGACGATTATCTGCCCCATCTGACCGTAGCCGCATACGATATAATGATTTTCCAGTTGATCGAGCCTCTTTTTCAATTTCCGCCTCCGGTAGGCTTCCAGCAAGTTGCCGTCCAAAACCATCTGGCTGAAGTAAGCAAGGGTAAAGGCAACGAAGCTGACCCCCATAAAAATAAGAATAATCGTGAACATCCGTCCGGTATCGTCCAGGGGACGCACCTCGGTAAAGCCGACGGTCGAAAGCGTAATGACCGTCATATATACCGCTTCTACAAACGAATAATGCTGAAGCAGCATGAAGCCGGCTGTCCCGAATGAAAGCAGACACAGGGAGAGGATGACGATGATGCAGATTCTGCGGCCCGTACCGGATTGCCAGATTTTATCCATGGACATGATCCCGGAAAGGTAGATTTGTTCGGAGGAACGCAGGCCTCATGCGTTCCTCCCGGAGGCCACTATACCGAGAAATATCGTACCAGTTCGCTCACCAGAGTGGAATAGGCTTTTTTCTTCAGTTCGACGACCTGTTTCTGGTCGGCATTGACCCTGTTTAGGCTTGAACTGAGAGCCGAATCGTCATTGGGGTCCGGTGTTATCATGACCCATTTTCCGGAAAGCACATCTACGAGGGCTGCCCTGAGGCGTATGCGCATCTGCTGCGCCTCGTCCGGGATAAAGGCCCCGGCAACCGGTACCCAGGAAATTGCCTTTGTCGCCTTGTCCTCCGTCGCGGTCTCTATTATCCCCCAGTAGCACAGGATGTGCGTGTACCCGCCCTGAGCGGTTGTCAGGCGCAGCCTTTTCGAATAGGAATTGGGATCTTCCTTTGTAGGGATTCCGGAGAACGGCACAGGCAGGAAAGATTTCCGCAGTTCATCCAGCATTGCCTCGTCTGGGCTGATGGCGCCCGACTGGATGACTACGATCGAAGCGCCCCGCTTCAGTTTGACATCCTGCCTGTTTTCGAGGGCCTTTTTAATATCGGCTTCACTAACTGCCCCTCCGTCTGCGGAACCGAGCACCGCCATTTCACTCAGTTCCCCGG
>JAEZXS010000400.1 GCA_023442755.1 Pseudomonadota bacterium
GAACCGGGCTTCACCGACGAAGTCTTCTTCTTTGCCGCTGCCGGGCTTCCCGGGTGTTTCTTCGCCGAGTTTATCGATTTTTCGGGCTTAGAGTTACTTGCCTTCTTCGCGGTTTTCGCCTGTGCGGATTTGGTCGCGCCGGGTTTGCAGACTGCAGCGGTGGTTATGGAACGGCCTTTTTTCGAGACGGTCTGTGCGGGCACTTTCCCCTTGGCGGCAATACGAGACTCGGCGCTCTTCTTGCCTTTGACCTTCACCGCCACCTTGGCGGAAGGAGCCGCTTTCACCCGGGACGAAGCAATGCGGGTGGAATGCCGCCGCGACTTGGCAATCTTTGTCTTGTGGACTCCGCACTTCATGCCCACCTTGACGATGGGCGCCGCGGCCGGAGTGGGTTCCGGGCTGGAAGCGTACCTGGTCTCCGAATGCGGCGCGCCGCACTCCCTGAATCCGGCTTCCAGCAGTTTTTCCGTCTCCGTCAGCCTGATCCAGGGCGTTCTCGAACCCATGACGACTGCCAGTATGCGCACTCCCCCACGCCTTGCCGTCGCGGAGATATTATATCCGGACGCGCAGACGAAACCGGTTTTGATCCCATCGACACCGGAGCATCTGCCCAGGAGCCGGTTTGCATTGTGGTGAGCATTTCTGCCGTACGCATACGCCTGCATGGAGTGGATTGCGAGAGACTCCGGGAAACGCTTCAGATAGGCTATGGAAAGCTTTGAAATATCGCGAGCCGTCGTAACCTGCCCCGCTGCCGGGAGGCCGTTGGGGGTCTTGAATCGGCTGTTCGTCATTCCGAGTTCGCGGGCTTTGGCGTTCATCTTGTGGACAAACCGGTCGACGCTGCCGCTTATATGCTCCGCCACGGCAACACAGGCATCGTTTCCCGAAACCACCGCCATTCCCTTGATGAGTTCTTCCAGGGGCACCCGGGTGCCGGCCCTCAGCCCCATTCGGGACCCACCGGTGTTTGCCGCCCGGCTGCTGACTTCCACCTTGTCGGCCAGCTGCACCTGCCCCTCCTTGATCGCTTCGAATACCAGGTACAAGCTCAGGATTTTCGTGATCGAAGCAGGCGCTATCGGAGAATCGGCATTCTGTTCGTACATGATGCTGCCGTTTTCCATGTCGATCAGGATAGCGGAGCGCGCGTTGACGCGCTGGTTCACCCTGGCGTGGGATGTCCCGGTGAAGAAGAAACCGAGGAAAAGCAGAAGGAGAACGCACACAAGATGGTGTTTATCGAACATCACTCACATCCTCTTTGGTTGTTCGTCCTTTTCGGAGTGCTGAGCATGACCGGTCCAGGCAGACCGATCAGCCCCGAACAGCCGACGTTGAAAACATGATTAAAACACAATTCGAAGCATGTGTATCTATGGAGACATGGAAGATATTTGTCAACCGAAATTAACCGGAAATCATTCGGGATTGATTGAAATCCCAATAATAATGCAGGACGATCTCCTTCCGAGAAGTAACCTTGCCAAATCAGGCGGTCTTTTGATATAACCGTCGCCATTCGCTCATACTGAAAACCTACGGAAAAAAGGGGATAGCAAATATGTTCGGCCGTATGATGGACTTCCTTTCCAAGGACATGGCGATGGACCTTGGTACTGCGAACACGCTCATTTACGTCAAGGGCAAAGGAATAGTCCTGGACGAACCCTCGATGGTTGCCGTGGAAAAGCAAACCGGGAAGGTAATTGCTATCGGGCGGGAAGCCAAGAGCCTCGCCGGCAGGCACAGCAAAGGCACACTCATCACCAGGCCCCTCCGCGACGGTGTAATTCACGATTTCGAAACCGCATCCTTCATGATCCGTTTTTTCCTCAACAAGGTATTCAGAAGACTGCCTTTATCAAGACCCAAACTCGTGATTGCAGTCCCGGCAGGCATTACATCGGTGGAAAAAAGAGCGGTTATCGAAGCAGCCGAAATGGCGGGGGCGGGCAAGGTTTTCCTGATCGAAGAACCCATGGCGGCCGCCATCGGGTCCGGGTTGCCGATAGACCAGGCAATGGGCCAGATGGTTGTGGATATCGGAGGCGGGACCACGGAAGTGGCGATTATTTCGAAATTCGCCGTCTCGTGCGCCGAATCCCTGAGGATCGCCGGGGATGAAGCAAACGAGGCAATAAGCCAGTTCATCCGCCAGGAACACCGCATGGGCATCAGCGAAATGATGGCCGAAGTTCTCAAAATGAAGATCGGCTCCGCAGTTCCGTTGAAGAAGACGCTCGAAATAAAACTGCGCGGCAAGGACCTGGCAACCGGCATGCCCAAGATCGTCAGCATCACGGATGCGGATATCCGTTCGGCCATTCGGGAGCCGACCCAGGCCATAATAGAAGCCATCCGGCGCGTGCTGGAGAAAGCATCTCCGGAACTGGCTTCCGACATCGCCGAAAACGGAATATGGCTGGCAGGCGGCGGTGCCCTTTTGAAGGGCCTCAGGCTCATGATCCACCAGGCCACCGGGCTCGAGGTGAGAAAGGCCGAAGACCCCCTTCGTGCCGTAATCCGGGGAGCAGGCGCCGTTACTGAGCACTTCGACTACTACCGGGACGTCTTCCTGAACTGATCTCAGGGGCTATAGATCCGGTATCAGAACTTCATAAATCCCCGCCACGGCGCTGCCGGCGCGGGGCATACACCCTCCCCGGTCTCCTCTTTAAGCGGCCTCCACGAACGCAAAAGGGCTCATCAAAAACCCCGCTTTTGCCGATTTCCCAGTTTGAGTAGTATTTAAATTCCGGCATCACCCTAAAGACTGGCAATCATATGCAAACAAAAGCGGAACATAGCTTGAAAGTTCATTTCATTCCGTCCGGCTCCTATGCAATAAGCTACGCGAAGCAGGAGATCATGCAGGCTTTTCTCGGCAGCTGCGTGGGTATCACGCTGTGCGACCGGAAAGCGGGGGTAGGCGGTTTGATCCACCTGCTTCTTCCCGAACCTCCCAGCATGGACAAGGAGTGGAACCGCGAGGTAAATGCAGTGACCGGGATGCCCATCTTCATCGGGGAACTGTGCGCAAGAGGCGCAAAAAAGGAACGCCTGGAAGCCTGTGTCGCCGGGGGGGCGTTGATCGATCCACTCTCCGAAAGGGACATCATCAACGATTTCGGCGGTCAGACTGCCGAAATCGCCATGGGAATTCTGCGCTCCGAGGGCATCCCGATCCGGCAAAGCGAAGTGGGGGGATACTTCTCGTGCCGGATGAGTCTGCATCTGTCCACCTGGGAAACCACAATAGACCCCATAGTCATCCCTGCGCCGCCGGAAACCGAAGATCATTTCAGGCCTCCCAGTCTGCAGCAGCTCGATTATACGATAGAAAACCTGCTGCCCGTCCCCCAGATCGCCCTGAAGATCACCAGGATGGCAAATGACGACAAATTCACCTTCCGAGACATCGTAGATGAGGTGATCAAGGACCAGGTGCTGTGTGCGAGGATCATTCGGCTCTGCAACACGGTCTGCCTGAATACATCGATGCGGGTGGATTCGGTGGAAAAGGCCCTTTTACGAATCGGGCAGAAAAGTCTTCTGCTCCTGGCGCTTTCCATCCCGATGGAAAATTTCATTTCCTATGCAAACCAGGGATACTCGCTGTGCAAGGGCGGTCTTTTCAACCACTCCATCTGGACAGCCCAGATCGGAAGACGCCTTGCCGAATTGTGCGGCAAGGTACCGGTGGACCTCGCCTTTACCGCGGGACTGCTTCACGATATCGGCAAAGTGGTCCTCGATCAGCACATGCACGGCGCCTATCCGCTTTTCTACCGCGAAATACACGAGAACGGCAGTAATCTGGTTGCAGCGGAAAAGGAATTCTTCGGGATGGCGCATCCCGAGGCAGGATCGAGGCTCGCGCTGCGCTGGGCAATGCCGCAGTCGATCCTCGATGCGATAGAACACCATCACGAACCCGACAAGGCGACCGCGAACTGCGACCTCGTGTACCTGACCTATCTTGCGGATCTCATCAGCTCCCGGTTCATGCCGGGCAACGACCTGGAATGCATGGCCACTTCATATATGCGGGCAAGCCTGGAGGCAATCGAACTCGACGCGAAACAGCTCTGCAG
>JAEZXS010000019.1 GCA_023442755.1 Pseudomonadota bacterium
GGGGGTGACGAGACTCACGCAGATAGAGTACAGCAACCGCGAGGAGCGCCAGGCCGAATACATTCGCAAGATGATCCTCGCGATCTCGCAGGACATCCGGGTCGTTCTCGTAAAGCTTGCCGACAGACTCGACGACATCAGGGGAGCCGTGTCGCGATACGGCGACAATGGGAAAACGGTCGCTCAGGAGACGCTCGATATCTATTCCCCTCTCGCCGGCCGGCTCGGTATCGACTGGATGAAGCAGGAGCTTGAAAACCTCGCTTTCAAGTGTGTCAACCCCAAAGCCTACGACGAGATCATGGCTGGGTTGATGAAGGCAGAGGAGGAACGGCAGCGCTATGTCCAGGAGGTAAAGCAGATCCTGACGGCGAGGATGGCCGAGTACGGTTTGAAGGGCCGCATTTTCGGCCGCCCGAAACATCTCTACAGCATTTATCAGAAGATGGAGAGGCAAAAGCTCGATCTTACCCGCATCTACGACCTGATCGCCTTCCGGGTGATCGTGGATTCGGTCAAGTCCTGCTACGAAACCCTCGCCCTCATGCATGCGCTCTGGGAGCCGATCGAAGGCCGGTACAAGGACTATATCGTAAAGCCCAAGTCAAACATGTACCAGTCACTGCATACCACTGTACTCGGCCCTTACGGGGAGCGCATGGAGGTACAGATCCGGACCGAGGAAATGGACCGGATCGCCAATGAAGGGATTGCGGCCCATTGGCTGTACAAGGAGGGCAAGCCTCTTACAGAAATCGACCAGCAGGAGACCCAGCGTTTTTCCTGGCTGCGCCAGCTCATGGAACTGAGCCGGGACTGGAGCGATCCGAAGGCATTCATCGATGTAGTGAAAGTCGACTTTTACCCCGACGAGGTATACGTGTTCACTCCGCTCGGGGAGGTAAAGGCGTTTCCCAGGGGAGCCACACCGGTCGACTTTGCTTACGAGGTCCATACCGAGGTAGGGCACCGGTGCGTCGGGGCGCGGGTAAACGGCAAGCTTGTGCCGTTGCGCTATGAACTGCAAAACGGCGATACGATCGAAATCCTTACCGCGGCCAATCATCGTCCCAGCAAGGACTGGCTGAAGCAGGTCAAATCGACCAAGGCCATCAACCGCATAAAGCACTGGTTCAAGACTGAGGAGCGGGAGCGGTCGATAGCTCTTGGAAGGGAAATCTGCGAGCGGGAGTTCAGAAAAAAAGGCCTCAATTTCAACAATTACCTCAATTCGCCGGAGCTTTCCGAGGCCGCAAAGGCTTTTTCCCTGAAGAGCGTGGATGACCTGCTTGCGGGTATCGGCTTTCACAAGATTACCGCCTACCAGGTTATCGGCAAGCTAAGTCTTGGGCCTGCCGAGGAAGAACACCGCAAGGAAGAAATAATTGTCGACAAGCGCAAGCCGTCTACCGCCAAAGAGGGGATAAAGGTCAGGGGCGTGGATGACATCCTGGTCCGGATGGCGCTTTGCTGCAACCCGGTGCCCGGTGAAGCCATAATGGGCTACATCACCAGGGGCAGGGGCATTACCGTTCACAGGGCCTCGTGCAAGAATGCCGAGCGGGGGGATGAGACCCGGAAAATCGAAGTGCAGTGGGATACCGGCAAAGAGCAGTTTTTCCCGGTGGACATCCACATCATTCACTCGGGTGAAAAGGGGATTCTCGCAGCGCTCAACGGAGTTTTGGGGCAGATGGACGTGAATGTGGTCAGCCTGCAAGTTGACAGCCAGGCGGATAATTCCAGCGTGTGCCACTTGCGCATAGAGGTCAGGGACTCGAAGCATCTTCAGCGTGTCATGGCCGCGTTGAGAAACGAGCGGGGGGTCTACAGGGTGCAGAGGGCAATGGAATGAGTTCGAGGACAGGGAGTGGCTTCTATCCCCGTCCCCGCCAAGTCCGATCCTAGTGGCCCAGGTGAGCTTTCGTCGGAGGGGCGCGTCGAGTGGAAGGAATGGCAGAAGCATTAACAATTGGTAAAAATGCTGCATTTCTCTTTGCCGAGGAGCAGCGGCGCCATTTCCCGCTGAATTTCGGCGCGTTCGGGAGCCTTTTCCCATGCCTTCCAGTCCTGAACAGTGTTCCAGTCACTGATGACGAGAAATTTGTTCGGTGCGTCGAGAGCCCTGAGCGTTTCTCCGGAGATGTAGCCGGCTGCGTTGATCGCCTTCCTGCGCGATTTGGACAGAACCTCCAGCAGCCTCACCTCCTGGCCCGGGACAATCTCCCTTTCAATTAATACTCGAACGGCCATGGCGGACCTCCTTGTGAGAGTTTAATTGATCGGACCATTTATAAATCCTCTAATAAAACTGCCCTCCTCAAAATGCAACGCCGCCCTCTCCGAAATCAAAGGGGTCTAAAAAATTCGCTTGCGCTTTCCGTTTCCAGGAAATATTGTTCCATACTAAGCCGTGGCAATGTTTTTCTTATCTTTTGTGACGATTTTTATGGACAAGTGAAATAGACTGATTGTACAAACACCATGTCGCATGGGTAAAGCTTGAGCGGCAGCGTGATAGGGGCTTTTTTCCCGAAAGGGGTATCTTCGAGAGGGGGTTCGAAATTTTATTACAAAGTGTTGCCGGGCCATGTTTTGAGAGGGGGTGACATAGCTCCGATACACGTGTAGGACCAGGTACCACAGGAGGGGTTTTTCTTAACTTTTTTTCTAGGAGGAAAGATATGACGAAAGCAGAATTGGTTTCCAAAATTGCGAGTGAAAGTGGAATTACTAAATCGCAAGCTGAGAAGGCAGTAGACGGATTTGTTTCGGCTGTTTCCGATGCCCTTTCGAGTGGAGACAAGATCACCCTGGTCGGTTTTGGCACGTTCAGCATTGGCTCGAGATCCCAGCGCGAGGGCCGGAATCCGCGGACCGGTGAGAAGATCAGCATTCCTGCATCGAAAGTAGTAAAGTTCAAAGCCGGCAAGACCCTCAGCGATAAGATAAAATAAAAAGCTCAATCACCTCTGCTTTTCAATATGAAAAAGAAAGGGACTGTTTTGCCCAAGGGCGGCAGCCCCTTTCTTTTTTTCTCCACCCCGGACTCACCGTGCGCAACCCTTGGCGGTCCATGCCCCTATAATTGACAATACCTGGGCACAATCTTAGGTTTGATGTGTTTTAGCAGGTATACTCGACATTAGGGCGGATGTACGTTTCGGCGGGTCTTCAGTGCTATAATTAGCCTCAAGTTCGGTAGTCATATCAGATTTTTCTACCCTTGCGCCTTTGTGCGCGCACGGAGTGCCTGCCGCCTCTGGAAGCGCAGGGGAGTGGATGTTTACTCGGGAGGAAACAACTGTGGCAATGAACCTGACTCAGAAGATACTCAATGCCCATCTGGTGGAGGGGAAATGCTCGCCGGGCCGGGAGATCGGCATAAAGATCGATCAGATACTTCTTCAGGACGCTACCGGTACGGTTGCGATGCTGGAATTCGAAGCACTGGGGTTGGACAGTATAAAGGCCGAACTTGCAGTCCAGTATGTCGATCACAATATCCTCCAGACCGATGATAAGAACGCCGACGACCACAGGTATCTGCAAACCGCCGCGGCCAGATACGGGCTTCACTTCAGTCCCCCCGGAAACGGTGTCTCCCACCAGGTTCACATGGAACGCTTCGGTATTCCCGGGAAAACCCTCGTGGGGTCTGACAGCCACACCCCGGGAGCGGGCGGGGTTTCAGTGCTCGGAATCGGCGCCGGAGGCCTGGATGTTGCGCTGGCTATGGCCGGCCATCCCTATTTCATTCCTTACCCGCGGGTGCTCGGGGTAAAGCTTGTCGGGGAACTCCCGGACTGGGTGAGCGCCAAGGATGTCATTCTGGAAATGCTTCGCCGCTACGGAGTGAAGGGGTGCGTGGGGAAGATCGTTGAATACTACGGTCCGGGGGTGAAGAGCCTTTCGGCAACGGATCGGGAAACCATATGCAACATGGGAACCGAACTCGGGGCCACGACGTCCATCTTTCCGTCCGATGCAAACACGCGGGCGTATCTCGAAGCGCAGGGGAGGGGAGATGCCTGGGTCGAACTCCGTGCGGATGACGGGGCAGAATATGACGAAAACGACGAAATCGATCTTTCGAAGGTGGAACCGCTTATCGCCCAGCCTCATTCGCCGGGCAACGTGATAGCCGTTCGGGAAATCGCCGGAATGAAGGTCGACCAGGTGATAGTCGGCAGCAGTGTGAACTCGTCTTTCCGGGATCTTATGGTTGTCGCCAAAATTGTCGAAAACAGGCATTCTGCTCCCTGGACTTCTTTTCATGTAAACCCGGGCAGCCGGCAGGTTATAGAAAATATCGCGGCCCAGGGCGGCGTGGTTACCCTGTTGAGGGCGGGGGCGCGCATCCATGAACCGGGATGCCTTGGTTGTATCGGCATGGGCCAGGCGCCCGGAACAGGACAGATAAGCCTTCGCACCATGCCTCGGAATTTCCCCGGCCGTTCCGGCACCAAAGACGATCGCGTGTATTTGTGTTCGCCCGAGACGGTGGCAGCTGCGGCCCTGACGGGCGTCATCACGGACCCTCGCGACCTCGGGCGCGAAATGAAATACCCGAGAATACAGGACCCCGAAAAGTACCTGGTGGATGAAGTTTCCATAGTGCGTCCGCGCCCGGAATTACGGAACGTGGAGGTGGTCCGGGGGCCCAATATCGCCCCGCTTCCCACATTCCACGCCCCTCCTGCGACTCTGGAAACAGAGGTCGTGCTCGTTGTCGGGGATAACATCTCTACCGACACCATCATGCCGGCGGGCAACAAGGTCCTGCCGCTGCGATCGAATGTTCCGGCGATGAGTCAGTACGTCTATTCAATCATCGATCCCGACTTCCATCTCAAATGCAAACAGAAAGGCGCGGTTACAATCGTCGGCGGCGACAACTACGGCCAAGGCTCCAGCCGGGAACACGCCGCCCTGGTGCCCCGGTACCTGGGGCTTCGGGCGGTCATTGCGAAGAATTTTGCCCGGATCCACATGGCCAATCTGTGTAATTACGGGATCTTGCCGCTGATTTTTAAAAACCCCGCCGATTACGATGTTTTCCGGCAGGGGTCGAAGGTGGTGTACGAAGGTGTAAGGGAGAGCCTGGAGAAAGGCGCAGAGGAACTTTCCGTGAAAGTTGACGGGAAGACGGTGCCCGTGCTTCTCAAGGTCTCTCGGCGGATGCGCAGCTATCTCATTGCAGGCGGGGCTTTGAACACGTTCAGGAATAAAAAGTAGGGTGCCTGCGGAGGGCTGAGCGGCTCAGGCGTTTTGTTGACGGAACTTCCGGAGGGAATATGGCGGGCGAAAAATCGGTTCGTGTCAAGAACATCGGCCTCAGGGGCGTCCTGGTGGCCGATACGAAGATCAGTTACATCGACGGGGAAAACGGCATCCTCATTTACAGGGGATACAGGATTGAAGAGCTGGCGGAACGTTCCACTTTTATGGAAACGGCTTTTCTGCTGCTGAACGGCCATTTGCCGAGCGAGAGCGAGCTGGAGCGGTTCGAAAGACAGGTTGTCCAGTCGCGCGAAATTCCCCAGTTTATACTGGAAGCGCTGGAAAATATGCCAAGGGAAGCCGATCCCATGGATGTTCTCCAGGCCTGCGTCCCGATGCTGGGAATTGCTGACCCGGAACTCGGCGTCGAATCCAGGGAGGCCAACGTGAGGAAAGCCGTTCGGCTGCTGGCCCGCGTGCCTGCGGTGGTTGCCGCCTGGCACAGGATACGGAACGGACAGAAGCCTCTTGCGCCCGACAACAAGCTTTCTCATGCGGCGAATTTTCTCTGGCAGTTGACCGGGGAAAAGCCGGACCAGGAAATCGCCCGTGACTTCGATGTCTGCCTGGTGCTCCATGGCGACCATACCTTCAATGCTTCTACATTCGCCTGCCGTGAGGTGGTATCCACGCAGGCCCATATGTACGCGGGGATAGCTGCCGGAGTGGGCGCTCTTTCGGGCAGTCTCCACGGCGGCGCGAACGAACGCGTAATGAAGATGCTGCTCCAGGTGGAAGCGGAGGTGAAGTCGAAGGACGAGATCGGCCAATGGGTCAGGAATAAAATTGAAAAAGGCGACAAAATCATGGGGATGGGGCACGCGGTTTACAAGACGATAGATCCGCGAGCCAAAATCCTGCGTGAAATATCCAAGCGCCTCGGCAGGAAGACCGGTCACGAAGACTGGTATGAATACCTCACCCGCATCGAAGAGGAAGGCTACAGGGAATTTGCGGCACGAGGAAAGTCCAACATCCGGACCAACGTGGATTTCTATAGCGGCTCGGTCTACGCCATGATGGGGATTCCCATTGACATCATGACGCCCGTGTTCGCCATTTCCCGCGTCTCCGGCTGGTGTGCGCACGTTATCGAAGAAAAATTCGCCGAAGCTCAGGAAAAGCCTGCGCTTTACAGACCCGAAGCCGAATATGTCGGGCACTACTGCGGTCTGATCGGGTGTACGTACGAGCCGGTGACCCAGAGAAAGTAGCCCGGTGTTTTCCGCTGGTTCTTCCCCTTTCGAGGAGACCTTTACATGGTTTTCAAGCATGACGTGCTTATCGTCGGCGCCGGCCTGGCCGGCCTCCGGGCGGCAACCGAGGTGGCGGGCAAAACCGACGTCGCTCTTTTCAGCAAAGTCTATCCGACGCGCTCGCACTCCGGGGCCGCGCAGGGCGGCATTGCCGCCGCGCTCGGCAATGAGGAGCCCGATTCCTGGGAATGGCACATGTATGATACGGTCAAAGGAGGAGACTACCTGACCGATCAGGACGTGGCCGAAATCCTAGCCGTTGATGCGATCCGTGCGGTCTATGAACTCGAACACATGGGCGTCCCGTTCAACCGGACTCCCGAAGGCAAAATCGCCCAGCGGAATTTCGGCGGTCATACGCGGGAATTCGGAAAGGCCCCGGTAAAGCGTGCCTGCTATGCTGCCGATCGCTCAGGGCGGGTGATGATGGACACGCTTTACTTCGAAGCCGTCAAAAAGGGTATCAAGATTTATCCCGAGTTTCACGTGATGGATTTGATCATTCAGGACGGCCGGGTGGCGGGTCTCGTGGCGTACGAACTGGCGACCGGCGAAGTCCACTTTTTCCACAGCCGGGTGGTCGTCATCGCCACGGGAGGCTACGGGAAACTCTACAAGGTGACGTCAAACGCCTTCGCCAATACCGGAGACGGTCTCTACCTGACGTACAAGGCCGGAATTCCGCTCCAGGACATGGAGTTCGTCCAGTTCCATCCGACAGGCATTTATGGTCTCGGGGTCTTGATCAGCGAGGCTGCGCGCGGCGCGGGCGGCATACTTCGCAACGGCAGCGGCGAGCGTTTCATGGAAAGGTATGCGCCCACCATCAAGGACCTTGCTCCCCGGGATATGGTATCCCGCGCTATATACAGGGAAATCCAGGAGGGCAGGGGTATCGACGGCCGCGACTATGTCTATCTCGACCTCACGCACCTGGGCGAGAAGAAGCTCGCGGAAAGGCTCTCCGATATCTCATCATTCGTCAGAATTTACCTGGGGCTGGACCCGGTCACCGATCTCATCCCCGTACATCCTACCTGTCACTACATGATGGGAGGTATTCCCGTCGGCATTAACGGCCAGGTTCAGGATATCGACAACAATCCGATCCCCGGGCTTTATGCGGCGGGCGAGTGCTCGTGCCTGTCCCTGCATGGGGCGAACCGGCTGGGCTGCAATTCGCTCCTTGATCTCGTGGTTTTCGGCAGGAGAGCCGGCCGGCATATAGTGGAAGAGCTTGAAAAGCTTCCGTGGACGGAAGCTCCTGCGGGACCGGAGCAGAGAACACTGGACAGGATACGGCAGCTCAAGGAATACAGGAGTGGGGAGAAACCGGTCGTCATCCGGCAGAGCCTCCAGGAGATAATGACTTCCGAGTGCTCAGTCTTCCGGGACGAGCGGACCCTGACGAAAGCTCTCGAAAGTATCCGCTCGCTCGAGGATAGGTATCGGAAGGTCTCCATCGATTACACGGGCTCGCGCTTCAACACCGATCTGATCGAAGCGCTCGAGCTCGAACACCTGCTCGGCATCGCCGAGGCGACGGTATCCTGCGCGCTGGCGAGAACCGAGAGCAGGGGAGCCCACTGGCGGGAGGATTTCCCGAACCGCGATGATGAGAACTGGCTGAAGCATACCCTTGTTCGAAAAAGAGACCGCGGGGTGTCGATCGCCTACAAGCCGGTCAGGATCACCCGTTTTGAACCCAAGCCAAGGGCCTATTGATATGGATTTGCGATTCAGAGTTTTCCGGTTTGACCCCGCGGTGGATAAGGAACCCTACTACAAAACGTATAACGTGACGGCAGAACCTGCCGAACGGATATTGGACTGCCTCAACAAAATCAAATGGCGGCAGGACGGGTCGCTGGGATACCGGATGTCATGCGCACACGGGGTCTGCGGTTCGGACGGCATGCGAATAAACGGTGTATGCGCCCTGGCCTGTCAGAAACTGGTCCGGGAGTATGCGGACCAGGAGGAAATTACCCTGGAGCCGCTGCCTTTTTTCGAAGTTCGCAAAGATCTCATCGTGGATATGGACGATTTCCTGGCCAGGGTCGATTCCATGCGGCCCTACCTGATCCCTGCCGGCCCTCCTCCGGAAAAGGAAAGACGGCAAAGCCCCGAAGAGCACGTAAAGATGGAAGACGTCATACGGTGCATTCTCTGTGCGTGTTGCACGGGGGCTTGCCCGGTGATGCTGGAGAATCCGGACTACGTTGGGCCGGCGGCTCTCGTCTGGGCATACAGGTATCTTTACGACTCGCGGGACGGAGAATTCTTGACCAGGCTGGAGCGGTTAAACGATCCGAACGCTGTATGGCCCTGCGCGAATTATTTCGAATGCACTCGCGTATGTCCTAAGAAGATTCCGGTTACGAAGTCCATCAATTTCATGAAGCGCGAAATCAAGAAACACCTGCCTGAAAGCGGGAAATAGATGGTTGCGGTCGGACGGCTTTTTCTGTAAATCTCTCCAGGGTTTTCTTCTTTTTCTGCTGGAGGGAAGTAAATGAGACTGAAATCTGTAAACCCATTTTCCGGGGAAATAAATAAAGAATTTGACGCATACACTTTCGAAGCCTGTGAAGACGCCGTTACCCGTGGGAAAAAGGCATTCGCGCATTGGAAAAAGGTCCCCGTTTCCGAGCGCGTCAAGCCTCTCGAGAAGCTGGCATCGATCCTCCGGGCCCGAAAAGGGGAATTCGCCCGGATCATAACGCGCGAGATGGGCAAACCCATAAGGCAGGCCAACGCGGAAATAGAAAAATGTGCCGTGGCCTGCGATTACTATCGCGGCAATTCCGAAGCCTTCCTGCAGGATGAGATCATCCCGACCGGCGCGGCAAGGAGTTTCGTTTCCTTCGAACCCCTGGGGGTCATACTTGGAATCGAGCCCTGGAACTTCCCGTTCTGGCAGGTGGTGCGCTGGGCCGCTCCAACCCTTGCCGCCGGTAATGTCTGCATATTGAAACATGCCTCGAACGTTCCCATAACCGCCCTGGAGATTGAAAAGCTGTTTTACGAGGCGGGATTCCCCGAAAATGCCCTGCAAAGCCTGCTTATTGGGGCCGAGACCACTGAGCGTCTGATAGCCCGGGAAGGTATCGACGGCATCTCCCTGACCGGCAGCGTCGGGGCCGGAGCGAGCGTTGCTGCCGTGGCCGGAAGGCATCTCAGAAAGTGCGTGCTCGAACTGGGCGGCTCGGATCCCTATATGGTGCTGGAGGATGCCGACCTGGAAAAAGCCGCACGCTCGGCAGTGACGGCAAGGATGACCAATGCCGGTCAGAGCTGCATTTCCGCGAAACGCATCATTGTCATGGAGTCGCTTGCCGATGCGTTCCTGGATAGGTTCATGGAAGGTTTGAACGGCCTTAAGATCGGCGATCCGATGGACGAGGCCACGGATATGGGACCGGTTGCGAAGCAGGATTCGCTGGATACTTTGCTGAAGCAGCTGGAGGATGCTGAAAAGAAGGGGGCGGCTGTGCACCGGGGACCCGTGCCTCCCGACCGGGGTCTGTTCTTCCGGCCGGTAGTCATCACAAACGTCACTCCGGATATGAAAGTGGCTCGGGAAGAGGTCTTCGGCCCAATGGCCGTCATCATCACCGCGAAGGACCGGGATGAAATGATCCGGATTGCCAACAACACCGAGTTCGGACTCGGCGCCGCAATCTGGAGCAGGGATGTCGACAGGGCCGAGGAGATGGCGAAGGACATCGATGCGGGATTCGTGGCCATAAATGCGGTGGTAAAGTCGGTCACTCCTCTTCCTTTCGGAGGCGTCAAGAAATCGGGATTCGGAAGAGAGCTGTCCCGCTACGGGCTGAAGGAATTTGTAAACGTCAAATCGAAGATAATAGGCAAATAGCATTTGATCTGATCATGAACAACAGCCGGGGGACAAATGGCAGCCCGAGTTGAAAAGGATACATTGGGACAGGTGGAAGTTCCGGAAAAGGCCTATTTCGGAGCGCAGACACAGCGCGCTTGCGACAATTTCCCGGTGAGCGGACGCGTTTTCCCCCGATCTTTCATAAAAGCTCTCGGACTGGTGAAAAAGAACGCCGCCATAGTGAACGAGCGGTTGGGATTGCTCGATCGCAGTCTTGCCGAGGCGATCCGCAATGCGGCCGATGAGGTTGTGGAAGGCAAGCTGGACGACCAGTTCATTCTGGACGTGTTTCAGACTGGATCGGGCACTTCCACCAATATGAATGCAAACGAGGTAATCGCCGGCCGTGCAAATGAAATTCTCGTCGGGAAGCGTGGCGGGAAGTCGCCCGTCCATCCGAACGATCACGTGAACCTCGGCCAATCCAGCAACGACGTCATACCGACTGTAATCCACGTCGCTGCGGCCGTCGCTATTCAGGATAAACTGATTCCCGCTCTCGAGTCGCTCCTGGAGAAGCTGAGGACGAAATCCGCAGAATTTCGCGACGTCAGGAAGATCGGGCGCACGCACCTGCAGGATGCCGTTCCGATCACGTTGGGACAGGAGTTCGGCGGCTATGCCCGCCAGGTCGAACTGGGGCTGGATAGGGTGAGAAGGGCTGCCTGGTCGCTTTCCGAACTGGCACTGGGGGGTACCGCGGTCGGAAATGGACTCAATACCCACCCGGAATTTGCAAAAGAGGTCATTGAAAACATCTCGCACCAGACGGGATTCTTTTTCCGTGAGGCCCAGGACCATTTCGAAGCGCAGGCTGCCCAGGACGCCGCCGTGGAAGCGAGCGGAGAATTGAAAACCCTGGCCGTCAGCCTGATCAAAATAGCAAATGATCTACGCCTTCTTGCATCGGGGCCGCGGTGCGGCCTTGGAGAGATCAGCCTCCCTTCGCTACAGCCCGGGTCCTCCATTATGCCCGGCAAAGTCAATCCCGTGATGCCGGAGATGGTGATCCAGATCGGGGCGCAGGTCATAGGAAACGACGCAACGATCACTTTCTGCGGCCAGGCCGCCTTTTTCGAACTGAACACGATGCTCCCGCTGATTGCTCTCAATCTGCTGGAGTCCATCGAAATTCTCGCTTCGGGCGCAAGGTTGTTCGCTGAAAAATGTGTTGCCGGTATCACGGCAAACCGGGAGAAATGCGCCTCTTTTATCGAACGGAGCCTCGCGCTTGCGACTTATCTCGTCCCTTACACCGGCTACGATAAAGCCTCGGAGATTTCGAAAGAAGCATTCCGGACCGGCAAGACCATCCGGGAAGTGGTTCGGGAGAGGGGAGTGCTGACCGAAGAACAGCTCGATGAGGCCTTCCGGCGGGTGGAAAAGGAATGATCCCGGCATGCAGTGCACCGAGATGAGTCGCTTGATTTCGTCCTTGAAAATTTCCGCCTCATCGATTTATTGAAAGGAGTCGATCCTGAGCACACCCAGCCTAGCCCTGCCGTTTCGCGCCCGCATCAAACTCTTCATGGCCCTTTCGCGCACCCCCCACGGCGTTCTCGATATGGCCACTCCCGCTCTTGCGGCCTTGATCCTGCTTGGGACCATGCCGTCTTTCCCTGTTATCCTGCTCGGCCTTCTGACGGCTTTTGCCGGCTACACGGCGGTCTACGCCCTGAATGACGTCGTAGACTACCGCACGGACAGGGAAAAATTCCGCGAATGCGGGGGATTGCGGTGTGTTGCCGGGGACCTGGACGCGGTTTATCCGAGGCATCCCATGGCACAGGGCCTGCTCAGCTATAGGGAAGGAATCATCTGGACGGCGGCATGGGGAGGGATAGCCCTGCTGGGCGCATATCTGCTCAATCCGGCCTGTGCCATGGTGTTTATTCTCGGGTGTGTTGCCGAAGGGGTGTACTGCCTGATGCTCCGGTTGAGCTATCTGCGGGTGGTTGTGAGCGGCGGCGTGAAAACCGCCGGCGGCATTGCGGCCGTTTTTGCCGTGGTTCCGAACCCTTCCGCTCTGTTCCTGGCAGCTTTGTTCCTCTGGCTCTTCTTCTGGGAAATCGGGGGGCAGAATATCCCAAACGATTGGACCGACCTGGACGAGGACCGGCGTCTCGATGCGGTGACCCTGCCCGTGAAGCTCGGGGCGGACAGAGCGGCGGGAATAACGCTGATCTCGCTGATCGTATCCGTCTGCATGAGCCTGCTTCTTTTCTGGATCACCCCGGCGCGGCTCAGCCCCCTCTACCTGGCCGGCGCGGCCGCAGCGGGTACGGTGCTCCTGCTCGTTCCCGCATACCGCCTCTATGTAAACAGGGCTTCGTCGATGGCCTCCGCACTCTTCAACCGGGCGTGCTACTATCCGGTGACCATGCTGGCGCTGGTCCTGCTCAGTATAATCTTTTGAGCACCTAGAAGTTGAATACCTTCGACTCCGCAGCCATCTCAATCAGGTGAGGGCCGCCGTCCAGGGCCATGTTTGGAAAAAACTTCGCCTCATCCAGCTTCCGTGCATTTGCACAGGGCGTGCACACTCCGATCGGCACCTCGTTTTCGACCAGGTAGGGCAGGTAGTCGTTCGGGCAGTCGCCCGTGACCGTTTTTGCGCCGAAGTCCCTGGTCTTGTCCGCCCAGAGCACCCCTCCGTCCAGAAAAAACAAATTCACTGTGTGGCCTTTGGAGTGAGCGATCTTCGCCATCTGAAAACAGCGTGTTGCATTCTCCGTTTCGTTTTTGCTCAGCACAAAGAGAAAACTGGCCATACGATTTCTCCCTTTCGGCAGTGTTTCGGACTGTCCGGTCAATGATGGGCGCATCCGCCCCCGATCTGGGCTCCACCGCAGGTGAAAGCCGGGTCGAATTCCGGCAGTTTACGATCGAGAAACAGCGCGGTATTCTGTTCCACCGTGCCCAGGGCGGCGCGGTAGACCCGAATTCCCTGTCCCTGGAGTTTCATGAGGGCTCCCATCCCGATGCCGCCGACAGCAATCGCGTCCACCTTGCGGCCGCCAAGGGCTTTCATCGGCTGGCACATACCATGGGCATGGTGCTGGTCGGTATTGCTGATTTGCTCGATGTCCCGGGAGTCCGTGTCCACGATGACAAAGCCGGGGGCGGAGCCGAAATGGGAATAAACCTGGCTGTCGAGTCCCTTGAGATCTTCCGTTGGAAAACAAATCTTCATTCTGACCCCCTTTACAACCTCTCCCACAAAGAACTTATGTGTCACACGTTTTGGGAAGCGGCGCTAGCTTCTATACGACGCGTTTATCTTGACATAATCGAACGAAAAATCGCACGTATACGCGGTAAACCCGGCGTCACCCAGGCCGAGATCGAGCCGGACGCGTATTTCTTTTTGCCTGAAAATCCGCGAGGCCTGCTCTTCTATTTCCTGCCCGAGAACGGGCACTCCACCCCGGAATACACAGAGATCCTCAAAGTAGAGTGCGGCTTTCTCCGGCTGCATCTCCGCTCCGGACCTGCCGGCCGCGGCGACGATCCGGCCCCAGTTGGCGTCCTGACCGAAAAAGGCAGTTTTGACGAGGGGAGAATTGGCTACGGTAAAGGCGACCTGGCGGGCGCTTGCGACGTCCCGCGCTCCGGCAATCTCGATTGCTATGAATTTCGTTGCACCTTCTCCGTCCATGACCAGCTGAACTGCCAGATCGCGGAGTACTGCGGCGAGGGCCTCTCCGAAGGCTTTACTCTCTTCGCCGTCGATTCCGGCAAGTATTGCGTTTCCGGCAGCGCCTCCGGCCAGGACCATCAGAGAATCGTTGGTGCTGGTGTCGCCGTCGACCGTAATGCAGTTGAAGGAGCGATCGGCGCCGTAGCGGGTCCAATGGTCGAGGACGTCGGGGGCGACGAATGCGTCGGTGCAGACAAACGCAAGAAGGGTCGCCATATCCGGGGCGATCATCCCGGAGCCCTTGGCGATGCCGCCGATCGTGACGGTTTTGCCGCCGATGTCGATTCGGGTGCTGGCCATCTTGGGAACGGTGTCGGTTGTCATGATGGCCCTGGCAGCGTCCTCCCAGCCGTTGGGCTGCAGCATTTCCACAAGCTTCGGGATGGAGCGGGTGAAGGGTTCCATCGGCATCTGCATGCCGATTACGCCGGTCGAGGCAACCAGTACGGAGTTTGCGGGGCAGGCCAGGGCTCCGGATGCGAGCCTGGCGGTATCCTGCGCACGGGATTTGCCGTCGGGTCCGGTACAGGCATTGGCAATCCCGGCGTTGACGAGTATCGCCTTTGCCTTCCTGTCCGCGAGGTGTTCGCGGCAGACTTCCACCGGCGCCGCGCAAACAGCATTCCGGGTGAAAACGCCGGAAGCCGTACAACCTCCGTCATTATCGGCGGCAATCAGGGCCATGTCGGACCTGCCGTGATATCGCATCCCGGATTCCACTGCCGAGACTTTGAAACCCGGCACCAAGAAAGCGGTTCTACTTACCGCAGCACTTTTTGTATTTTTTCCCGCTTCCGCATGGACAAGGGTCATTTCTGCCAACCTTCGAATCTTTCTTTACGGTTTGAGCCTTAGGCGCGCCTTCTGCCGGGCCGAAGAACATAGGCTGCTCTTCCTGTTCCTGCCGCAGTTCCTGGACCTCTTCCTCACGCTGAATCTGGATATGATAGATCGCGCGAACGGCTTCTTCCTTGATGCGGTCGATCATCTGCTGGAACATTTCGTGGCCTTCGCGCTTGTAGGCGATCAGGGGGTCCTGCTGTCCATAGCCGCGAAGCCCGATACCCTCCTTCAGGTAGTCCATGTTGAGGAGGTGGGCCTTCCAGTGGGTGTCCACCGTCTGGAGGAGAATGAAATTCTCGAGATCGCGCATGATCGCGGACCCGAATTCATTTTCACGGGCGTCGTAGCGTTCCTGAACGCGGGTCGTCAGGTGTTCCAGAAAATCCTCCCGATCCATGTCTTCGAGGGCTTCGACCGTGAAATTCGGCTGAATTCCGAAAATGCGGGGGACTTCCTTGTTTATCTGTTCGAGGTTCCAGTCCTCGACGTACGTCTTTTCCCCGGCGTTCTCGGAAACGAGGGCGTCCAGGATGTCGTCGATCATGTCGAAAAACGCGGGCTTGAGTTCCCCGCCCCGCAGAGCCTCCCGGCGCTGGCGGTAGATGATCTCGCGCTGCTGGTTCATCACGTCGTCGTATTCTATGATCTGCTTACGAATACTGAAGTTGTGCTGTTCCACGCGGCTTTGCGCATTTTCGATTGCCTTGCTGATAAGGCGGTGTTCGATCGGCTCGTCCTCCTCCATGCCGATGCGCTGCATGAGGCCGGAAAGCCGGTCTGCGGCAAAAATCCGCATCAGGTCGTCTTCGAGGGACAGGTAGAACCGGGATGATCCGGGGTCGCCCTGACGCCCGGAACGGCCGCGCAACTGGTTATCGATCCGGCGCGCTTCGTGGCGCTCTGTGCCGATGATGTGTAGACCGCCGAGATCGACCACACCCGGTCCCAGGACGATATCGGTGCCACGGCCGGCCATGTTGGTGGAAATCGTGACCATTCCCGGCTGTCCGGCCTGGGCGACGATCTCCGCTTCCTTTTCGTGGTGCTTGGCGTTGAGCACCTGGTGCGGAACCCCGGAGCGTTTCAGCATATCGCTAAGCTTCTCGGATTTGGCGATGCTGATCGTGCCGACGAGCACCGGCCTTTTCACGGAGTAGAGTTCCTTGATCTCCTTTGCCACGGCACGGAACTTCTCCTGTTCCGTTCTGTAGATGCAATCTGGGTTGTCTAACCTGATCATCTTCCGGTGAGTGGGTATTACGACAACCTCGAGTTTGTATATCTTCGCGAACTCCGCCGCTTCCGTATCCGCGGTACCGGTCATGCCGGCCAGTTTTTCGTACATGCGGAAATAGTTCTGGAAGGTGATCGAAGCCAGCGTCTGGTTCTCGTTTTCCACCTTGACGCCTTCCTTCGCTTCGAGGGCCTGGTGGAGTCCTTCGCTGTAGCGGCGGCCCGGCATGAGGCGGCCGGTGAACTCGTCGACGATGATGACCTCGCCATCCTTGACGATGTAGTCCACATCGCGCTTGAAAAGAACGTGAGCGCGCAGGGCCTGTTGAACGTGATGGTTTATGGTCATGTTCCGGGGATCGTACAGGTTTTCGAGGGAGAGCAGACGCTCTACGCGGGCGACGCCATCCTCGGTAAGCGATACGGTCCTGGTTTTTTCCTCCCGCGTGTAGTGGGCCTCGAACTGGAGCTGCGGGATGATCCGGTTCACACGGTAATACAGCTCGGTGGACTTTTCCGCCGGACCGGAGATGATCAGCGGCGTTCTGGCCTCATCGATCAGGATGCTGTCGACTTCGTCCACTATGGCATAGTGCAGGTCGCGCTGCACCAGTTCTTCGAGCCGGAATTTCATGTTGTCGCGTAGATAATCGAACCCGAATTCGTTATTCGTTCCATAGGTAACGTCCGCGCCGTAGGCCTCCTGTCTTTCTCTGTCGTCGAGGCCGTGGACGATGCAGCCGACCGTCAGGCCGAGGAACCTGTAAATCTTTCCCATCCATTCGCTGTCGCGTTTGGCGAGGTAGTCGTTGACCGTGACGAGGTGAACGCCTTTTCCGGTGAGTGCGTTGAGGTATACCGGCATGGCGGCGACCAGGGTTTTTCCTTCACCGGTTTTCATTTCGGAGATCTTGCCCTGGTGCAGAACGATCCCGCCTATCATCTGGACGTCGAAGGGACGCATCCCGAGAACGCGGGAGGATGCCTCGCGGGCAACCGCAAAGGCTTCGGGGAGCAAATCGTCCAGTTCTTCCCCATTTTCGAGGCGCTGTTTGAATTCAGGAGTTTTCGCCTTGAGCTGGTCGTCGCTGAGCGCGCGGATCTCCGGCTCAAACTGGTTTATCTCATCGACCAGGGGAGCGATTTTCTTCAGATTGCGCTCGTTTTGGCTCCCGAATATTTTTTTAAGTACATCTGTTATCATTTAGAATAAATTCCTTCCGGGGAAAGGATCCATTTTCCAGGAGATGGCAATAAGAAAGGCACGTAGGACGTGCCCTTGTCGTAAGTATAACCTTTACCGGGGCGTGTTTCCCGTTCATTTTCCTGCCAGCCGGCCTGGATTGCACGCGGAATTTTCCAATCGGAAAATTCTCATTTATATACTTCATGCAACCTGCTTTTGCAATCCCGCCCGGTTCGAATGTAGGGTTCCCCAGTATGGCTTTATGCCGGAAGATCGTATACCAGTGCGGATTCGTCACAGTTGGGGAATTTCGGGCAATGAAGGCAATCGGCCCACACTTTCTGCGGGAACATATTCTTATCGGCCATCCGAAAGCCCAGGCTTTCGAAGAATGCGACTTCGTAGGTCAGGGTAAACAGTCTTCCTATGCCAAGTTCCCTGGCTTCCTCTATGCAAGTCTCCACGAGCTTTCGCCCTATGCCTTTGCGCTGTTGGGATTTAAGAACCGCGAGCGAGCGGATCTCGGCGAGGTTCTCCCACACTATGTGCAGGCCGCAGCAGCCTATGACCTCACCGGTTTCCTCGTCTACGTAAACGACGGTATCGCGCAGGTTGGTGTAGAGTTCGCTCAGGGATCGGGCCAGCAATTGTCCCGATTGAGCAAAATCACGGAGCATCTGCTGGATTTCGATGACGTCGGCTATCCTTGCTTTGCGAATCATTCCATATCACCTTCCGGGATTTACTTACGGCGTGAAACGATCTGCCGCATTGATTCCAGAAAATATTCAATCTCCTCGACCGAGGTCGAGAATCCGGGAGAGACGCGAACCGTACCTTCCGGAAACGTCCCGAGCGTGCGGTGGGCAAGAGGAGCGCAATGCAGCCCCGTTCTGACTGCTATATCAAATACCTCGTCGAGGACGAAACCGATATCGCCTGGATTCATTCCGTCGACAGTAAAGGAAACCGTTCCCGTGCCGCGCACCGGCGGAACCAGGACCTTGATGCCGGAGATCTGGATTAACCCATTTTCGAGGAGCAATGCAAGATGGAATTCGTGGTCCCGTATGCGTTCAATGCCGGTTTGAAAGATATATTCCATGCCGCTTGCAAGTCCGGCGAGCCCAAGGAGATTGGGCGTACCGCTCTCGAAGCGGTCGGGGCAGAACTCCGGCTGATGAAAGTCTTCCGACCGGCTTCCCGTGCCGCCTTCGATCAATGGCGGAATTTCGAGATCCGGTCTGACATAGAGGACGCCTATTCCGGGAGGTCCGAGCAGAGCCTTGTGTCCTGAACAGGCAATCATTCCGAGCTCAAGGTCTTCAGCGTCGATCGGCTGTATGCCGGCGCTCTGTGCGGCATCGAGAAAAAGAGGCACCCCCGCGTTCCTGCAGATCAGGGCAACCTCGGAAACCGGCGCCAAGGCTCCATTCACGTTGCACACATGGGCAAGCACCACCAGGCGGGTATCGGGACCAATCATCTTTTTCAAGGCAGAAAGATCCAGGGTTCCGTCCGGACCGCACGGAATGATTTCCATCCCGACACCCGATGAG
>JAEZXS010000042.1 GCA_023442755.1 Pseudomonadota bacterium
GAATAAGATCGCGGAAGGCTACGACATGGTCTCCGGCTGGAGAACCGCCCGGTCCGACGCCTTTCTCACCCGCACCGTGCCCTCTCGGATCGCAAACTGGCTGATCGCCAAGGTATCCGGGGTGAACGTGCACGATTTCGGGACGACGTTCAAGGCGTATCGTAGCGAAATTCTCACGGACCTGCACCTCTACGGCGACCTCCATCGCTTCGTTCCCGCCCTCATAGGGCTCAACGGGGCGAGAATCGTCGAAATCCCCATCAAGGACATGGGAAGGAACACGGGAAAATCGCACTACGGCCTTTCCAGAACCTTTCGCGTGGCCTTCGACCTGCTCACGGTCGGTTTTCTTCGGCGCTACATGACGCGGCCGCTTCATTTCTTCGGGAAACTCTTCCTGGGCTTTTCCGGCCTTTCCGGCCTCATAGGCCTTTTCCTGGCATACCGCAAGTTTGTCATGGGAGTCGACATTTTCATGACTCACGGCCCGCTTGCGCTCTTCGGCTCGGTCCTGATGCTCGCCGGGATCCATTTCCTGGCAATCGGCCTGTTGAGCGAGATCCTGATGCGCATCTACTTCGAAAGCCAGGATAAGAAGATCTATTCCGTCCGGGAGGTATGCCGGCTCGAGTAGAAAGCGACCGGGCGCACGGCGGCCGCTATGTCGCCGTGTGTTCCGAAACGAGCGAGTAATCGACGCAGTTGCGCTTTTCATCCTCGCGCACGAAGCTGGGGTCGCTGAGTTTATCCACCGGGCAGAGGAATTCGTCGCCGAGGGCGTCGGTGACGCGCTGCATCCCCGAAGCGCTTTTTTCCCCACTCTTTCCCGGCTGCGTCATCGGGCATTGCCCCATGAACTTCGACGAACTATCGGAAGGCTTTTTCAGTTCTTCGATAAAGAAAGTGATCATCCCAAGGGCTTTTCCCATAAATTCATTCATCTTGTCTTTTGCTCTCATCCCGGCTCTCTCCTAAATAAGAGAATTGCTGTTTAACAAATTGTAAGCATTCTTATTCACTCTGCATTTCGCCTATAAGCCGTTCGAGGCGACTGGTTTTCTTCAAGGTCGAGCACCGTTCTTGTAAACCAATAGCTCTTGTCATAAGGTGCTTCCGGGAACACGTCCGGTTCAACTATACATCCAGGTGACCGCAATCGATACGCCACAAAAAGGAGGAGTCGCAGATGAACTCTGGCCGTTTTTCTGCCTTTGCCGGATGCATTTTCTTAATTTTCCTGTCGATTCTCCTTTCGGGTTTCGCGATCGCGGCGGCGGGCGGCGGCGCTCACGATGGGTTTGCGCTGAAAGGCGCGTTGATTTTCTACTCGTCGGCAAACCAGCAGCTTACTCTTCTGGACATGGAATCGCGAAAGGTGCGCCCGCTTGGCTTCAAGGGAAGACATCCGGCCCTTTCCCCGGATCGCAGGACAGTGGCCTACATCGACGAACGCGAAGTGCTGCATGTCGGCCCGGTCTCGGCAGCGGAGCACCTGGCATTCCCGAAAAAAGCGGGTGAGGATGCATTTGCTTTCGAATATTCCTCGCCGACATTCATATCGAACTCCCTCATCGCATATGTGAAGGAGACCCGGAAAGGCAAACTGATATGTTATTCTCCGATCGACCGCGTCGAGGAAAAGGTATGGCAGGGCCTGGACATTCCGAATCATGTCGATATCCTGGCGGTACCCGGCTCGAATGAAAAGAACCTTTCTTTTGTCCTTTTGTCCAACCAGAGGAAGAAAAGCGGCCTGTTTCTGCTCTCCGCCGGCGGCGGTTCCCGGGCCATCCTGCCTGCTCAGGACGAGACCATCACCCTGCGCTATCCCTCGATCAGCCCCGATGGAAAGAGGATCGCATTCATTCTGGACCGCGGCAAAGGGGGGATCTGGATCGTAAACGTCGACGGCACCGGTCTGCGTGAAATCGATCGCGACAGCTCATGGCCGGCCTGGTCGCCCGACGGCAAATTCCTGGCCTGCCTGCGGACTTCCGCAGCTACGCGGGGCCTCGATGTGGTCGATGCGAGAAACGGAAAAGTGGTAGGCAATACCGGCGGCGCCTTTCTCGAGGGCATTCACGTGCTGAACCTGGAAACCGGTATTTATGCTCCGATGCTGGACGGGGAGGGCAAAATCCTCAATACGCGCGGGGACAATTTCGCGTGGCAATAAAGGCAGTGGTAGAAGTCGCGAAGAAGAACGAACTACGAATAATTACAGGGTGGTCGCATTATTTTGTGGGAGCGGCTTCCAGCCGCGATGTTTCTTCTTTCTCACGCAAATCCGCGAAGGGCGGAGTCAAGGCGCGAAGAAAGGCAGGAGTGAAGGCCTCATTCTTTTGCTGGAGCGGGTTCCTGGCCGTAATGGGTTCTAGCGGGCCTGCTGAATTGGTTTCTTCTTCAACGCGAAGCCGCGAAGCCGCGAAGAAAAGCTAAGACTCTCCTGTTTTTCTCGTCCCTGCCGAAGCCGTGTGTCAACTTCGCCCGCAATTCCTGCTGCCCATCATCGTGCATGTTGTGACAGATGATTCCGGTACTTACCTGAACTACCCTGTAATTCTTTATAATTCGTTCTTCTTCGCGGCTTCGCGTCTTCGCGTGGGAAAAATCAATTTGCACCTTCGAAGAAAATGCATCGCGGCTAAAAGCCGCTCCCACAGAAACATTGCTTATGGGAAAATTTTCCCCTTCGCGGCCTTACTGCAATATAGGAAGCTTCGCGTCTTCTCCTTCGCGTTTCTGCACCCGGCTCCGCTGGCTAAAATCCCCGGTCGAAGGGCTTCAGGTGTACGTGCTGTATCTCTTCGTTCAGAAAGAACCTGCTCTCATTGACTTTTTTCTCCAGCGGCCCCGTCGTGAAGATGATCTTGTGCACGGCGGCAAAGCTGTTCAGGCTCTTTACCGCCGCCAGGGTGACCAGCGTATCGATGCACAGGGCGTAGACTATTTCGGTCTCTTCCTTTACGGCAATGATGTCCACGGGCCTGTCGATCACCCGGGGAGGCATGTAGTCGGCAACCGTTTTGAAGCCGAGCTTCTGAAAGATTCTGTATAGATGGCACTGCAGCGTCCGGTGGATCGACTTATCGCTGCGAAAGGCCTTGGGGATTTTTCGCCACGCATCTTCGAGTTCATTTTTCCATTGGGCTAAATTCCGGTCCAGTTCCTCACTCATCCGACCCTCCAATTCAAGTTTCTCCAGACCCGTCAGATAACGATCAGGTCTTCGCGGGCGGTATTGAGGGATTCAATGCCGTCCGATGTAACGAGATATGTGTTCTCCAGTCCGGCCAGACCTTCGCCCGGAATGATCACCTTCGGTTCGAAGGCGAAAACCATGCCTTCCTGGAGAGCGAGTTTCTGGCCCTGCGCGATAAAGGGCGGTTCGTCCACTTCGAGGCCGATTCCGTGGCCGACGAACGTTATCTTGGGTTCTGCGTGGCCCATGAACCACCTGGTCCACCCGGCATCTTCGGCCCACTTCCACACAGTATCGAACAGGCTGCCGGCGATTTTGCCGGGTCTGGTGACGTCGCGAAACCGGGTGTGGACGGAGCGCACGAATTCATACGCTTCCGCGAGCCTGGGCGGCGGCGATCCGATGCAGAAATTCCGGGTCTGGTCGTTCAAGTAGCCGTGCTTACAGACCATGATGTCCACGCTCACGATCTCCCCCGGGCCGATCTCGCGGTCTCCGGAACCCTGTCCGAAAGCGGGGTAGAGGCCCGGACCTCCGGTCGGCGAATCCGTATAGGACGGTACTGCGGCGTTCGGACCCGACAGGATATGCCCGAAACCCATTTCCAGGTTGAACGACCGGAGCCGCAGCATGCCGGCATTGCCCGCCTTGCGTGCGATCGCTTCCAGTTCGGCGTGGAGTTCCAGCTCGGTCATCCCTGCCCTGAGAATTTGCGGAACCGATTCGGCCACCAGTCCTGAGATTTCCGCCGCCTCGCGCATGAGTCCGATTTCGAACGGGGATTTGATCATGCGCACCTGCCGGACGAGCCCGCTGACATCGACCAGGTTCTGCTTCGGGAACACCTTCTCGTCATAGGTAAAGAAAGCGTTAGTGGGAAGCACGTCGAGTTCGAATCCGACGATTTTCGGATCGGTCCCGCATGCGCGAAAGACCGCGTCGCGCAAATCGCTCAGCCTGCCGAGCGGGATTATCGGCCGGATTGGAGATTCCGCCTCGGCCCGTTGCATGCTTCGGCGAACGAGCAGGATGGGGCTGCCTGAGGCGGGAACCACAAGGTGCGAGTCCTGCACGGTCCCGGTAAAGTAGAACAGGTCCGCGTTCTGGCGTATTACGGCGGCATCGATCCGGGCCTTCCGGAGCAGGGCCTGGAGCGCAACGATGCGGTCTGCTATTTCGCGGGCGGGTACTTTCTGCAAATGCGCCTCCCGGTTCGGTCAATGAAATTAAATGAGCGGGTGAACAACTGTCCCGCGGGCAAAATTGATAAACCTCTTTTTCGAACAGTGCTGCACTTGGCACATGTTTCAGACCGAATCGCTTTTTGTGTTGTTAATAAGTATCCGGCAACACGGAACGAGAATCAAGCATCCAGTACTGACGGCGAGGCGAATCAGTGCATCCCCGCGCCGGCGGGGGCTGCGGCCTTTCCCCGT
>JAEZXS010000047.1 GCA_023442755.1 Pseudomonadota bacterium
CGCGTGGGAAAGAATCAACGCGCACCTTCGATGACAACGCATCGCGGCTGGAAGGCGCTCCCGCAGCAACACTGCCTAAGGAAAATCTTTTCCTTCGCGGCCTTACCTCAACATAGCAAGCTTCGCGTGGGGAGAAAGGATATCGCGGCTGGAAGCCGCTCCCACAAGGCAACGATTTCAAGGTGCTTTGCCTTGGCGGCTTATTTCGTGTTTCGCGGCTTTGCAAGATCGACCAAAGAAGATGCAGCAGTGATAATCGTCCTCACTGCCTGTAGCGAAGTTCGAATTTGAGAGGTGCGCTGCCGGCCAGGGCTTTTGCCTCGGTTACCACGCGCTCTCGTTCGCGCAGTCGTATAACTGCGCGGACCATGATGTTTTCTCCGTCGTAGTTCACTTCGAGGGTAGGCATGAAGAAGGGCAGGCCGGTGAGAAGGCGGGCCTTTATCTTTGCGGCGAGCGCTTTTGCCTGGAGGGCGTTCAGTGCCTGTTCGTCTTTGAGTCGGTCGGTCTCGGGAATCCGCTTCTGAATGGCCTCTATGATATCTGCTATCGGAGTGGTCCCGGAGTCGAACGCCATATCGTAATCCGACGGGGACTTTCCGTCCCTGCCATAAACCGTGTATAGAAATCCCGCTCTTTCGCGGTCTGTCTTCTCTATCAGCCATCGGGCGGAGTCGCGGTCGATCGCTTCCCTGTCCGCCAGGCGGGAAACCTTGGCAGCGAACGGAGCGACAACCCGGATACTCAGGGCAAACGGCGTGTCGCGCAGCAGGTAGTTTGCCCCGCGGCCCATCACGACCACCCGGTCCCGCACGGCTTCCTCCATGATGATGCTCTGTATGAGGGCCACATAGCCCCGGTAGGACCAGTCGTATTTTTCCCACAACCTTGGCGAGTGTTCATCAAAGTCCTGCGCCCATTTTTCCCACTTGTTGCCGGCCGATTTGACTCGGGTGAGAATCTCCTCGTGATCGAGATACCTATACCCGGTATTCGCCGCAAGAGTCCTTCCGACTTCGCGTCCTCCACTGCCCAGGTCCCGGGAGATCGTTATCACCGCCATTTTCTATTCCTTCCGATTTTCGCCCGATTGCGCTTCGGCTTCCGCCCTTTTCTGTTCCGCGCGGATCATGTGCCTCAAGATCAATTTGCCCGAGGCGATCACCCCAACGGCAAAGAAAAACTCTACTGCGTAGCGCGTCAAGGTGGAAGGATGGAGCAATCCTACGACCGCCGGATCGGTCATGATCATTTCTCCGCCGACTCGTCCCAGGATGGCTGCGCCGATATAAATGATTATGGGAAAACGGTCCATGAGCATGGCCAGCAGGCCGCTCGTGAAGATCAGAAAGGGTATTGAAAGGCCGAGGCCGACCAGCAGCAGGAGAAGGCTTCCGTGGGAAGCGCCGGCCACCGCCAGCATGTTATCGATGGACATGGTGAGGTCGGCTATCACCATGAGTTTCATCGCCTGGAAGATTGTGGTCGGCTCCCTGTCCGTCTCTCCGCCCGGAGCCCCTTCCATGAAGAGCTTCACGGCGATCCACAGGATCAGGATGCCCCCGACGAGCTTGAGGTAGGGAACCTGGAGAAGCTGGGCGATAAAGAAGGTGAGACCGATCCGGAGTATGACGGCGGCTGCGGCCCCCAGCATGAAGCCCTTTTTTCGCTGCTCTGCGGGAAGCGACCGCACCGCCATGGCAATGAGAACGGCATTATCTCCGGACAGAATCAGGTCGATAATGATGATGGTCAGCAGGCCATAGACAAAAGCCCAGTCAAAATGGAAACCGACAAAAGTTCCCGGATCCAAAATCGGTGCTCCTGAAAACTCTTTCGCAAAATCCGCACGCGACAGTTCTACCGCGGCGCTAAAAAGTGTATAATTCGAGCCGTGGAACTTATCATATAAATTTAAGGACTGGTGACAACTTTTCCGAAAGGATGAACATGGCCCAGAGGGGACGATTCGGAAAGTATGGTGACCTGAAGCGCAAGGAACTGATCAGATCCACGAGGCTGTCCGCTACAGGCCGGTCGAAAGAGTTATTCGCCTCAGAACAAGCGGTTAGGGAGGACCGTCTGAGGAAAGGACACAAAAAGAAATAAAGGCTTTTATGGAACCCCAATTAGAAATTCCTGAGCAAAAGACGCGAAAAAAGGCAAGTGTTGTTGTTCGTCAAATGGAAATTGACGATATCCCGACTGTCTTCCACATGGGAGAAAGGCTGTTCACAGCCCGAACCGTTCCGAATCTTTTCCGCACGTGGGACGAGTTCGAAGTAATCAATCTCTTTCAAAACGATTCCGAATACTGCCTGGTAGCGGAAACCGATGACGATGAGGAGTCCGTGGTCGGCTTTGCACTGGGCACGACGGTAACCAAGAGCCATTCCGCCTGGAAATACGGCTACCTGGTATGGCTCGGGGTCGATCCCGATTTCCAGGAGGGGGGAGTAGCCTCCAAGCTGTTCAACCGGTTCCAGGATCTGATGCTGGACGATGGAGCGAGAATGTTGCTGGTGGACTCCGAGGCCGACAATTTGCCCGCCTTGCATTTCTTCCGCAAGATGGGTTTCGGACACCCCCAGGAACACATTTACCTCGCTCTCAATCTCGACCCGCAAAGGGCCAGGAAGACCGGCAAACGGAAATGTGACAACGGAGATTCATGAGTCTTCCCGGCGACCATCCCGAAAACCTCCGTGCTCTCCTGCGCAGGCTCATTAACATCTACAGCCCGACCGGCAAGGAGCACGAGATCGTTGCCTTCCTGTGCAATTATCTGAAGCAGGGAGGTGTTCCCGTCAAAATGCAGAGGGTCGAGGGTACCCGCTCGAATCTGCTGGTCATTCCTCCGAAAACCGAGGTGAGAGCCGTTCTGCTGGGGCATGTGGATACCGTTTCGGCCTACGACCTCGATCACTTCGGCTACCAGGAGGAAGAGGACACCATTTCGGGTCTTGGCGCGGCCGATATGAAAGGCGGGTGCGCTGCACTGGTCGAGGCATATCTCGCATTTTCGAAGCAGAGGGGCAAACGTTTCCCGGTCGCTCTCGCGCTCGTTTGCGGCGAGGAGGAGGAAGGGGACGGGACGGAGAAGCTCGTCAAGCAGTACCACTTTCCCTGGGCGATCATTGCGGAGCCTTCAGACCTGCATCCGTGTCTCGGGCACTACGCATATTTCGAAACGCACCTGATCACTGCAGGCAAACGGATGCATGCGTCGCTTGCAAACCCCGGCCATAATCCGGTGGAGGGCATGCTGCGCCTCTTGCTGCGCATCTCGCGCTACCTGACGGAAAACCGCCCCGACGTTATTTACAACTTCCGCGATCTTTCCAGCTCGCGCTCGGGGTTCGCGGTGCCCGAGCGGTGCGACGTGTGGCTCGACATACACCTGCCGCCTTCGGCGCCCATGGGTGAGGTCCTCATGGAGCTGGAAGACATCCTGACGATGGAGAGGCAGGAAAGCCCAGCCTTCGACGGCACCATTACCTTTCTCAACGTACATTCTGGGTATGAACTGCCCGAGAAGGGCCAGGTCGTGGAAGCTTTGAAGCGGGTCTATACGGAGCAGCAGTTGCCGTGGGAGCCCCAGGCTTTCCGGAGCCATTCGGATGCAAACCTGCTCTGGGCCGCAGGGATAAAGCCCATCATACTGGGACCGGGCACCCTGGAAAAAGCCCACTCCCCCGATGAGTCCGTCTCTTTCGAGCAGGTCCTGTCCGCGTCCAGGGTCTATTATGGCCTTCTCGAAGCCTTATGCGATGAAGGCCTCTCCGATTAGTCATCCCGGCAAAACCCAGTCATCTAAAGGGAAACAAGCCGCGAAGCAGAACGCACTGTAAAGGACTACAGAATAGTCGCGGCATTTTGTGAGAGCGGCTTGCAGCCGCGAGGTTTTCTATTCGCGCAAAGCCGCGAATAACGGCAACTGAGAATGGACTACCCTGTGCGAGGCGGGGCGACCGGCTTGGCCCTGCAGGCTACAGTGAGGGATAGTTGGTTTTTTCTCCCACGCGAAGCCGCGAAGACGCGAAGAAGAACAGGAACAAGACTTCGTGGTTTCGATTAGAAACATTGCTGCCTTTTGCATAATGAGGCGGCTGGAAAGTCTTTTTCTTCGCGGCTTATGGATCTCAAAGTTAACGCGCGAATCGATCATTCCACGCACAGGAAGGAAAACGGCAGGTTCCCGGGTACTGCATGTGCTCCGGCGATGCCGAAAGATTCCATGATATCGCCGAGGCGGAGAGTTTCGGATGCCATGAGCACCAGACTTACCTGTCCTTCCCCCGGCGCCTCGCACTTCCTGCAGAACTTGTCGAGCTGATTTCTGAGGGACACGCTTCCCGCCTTGAGAGCCGCGGCATCCCCCGCTTCCCGGATAAAAGCGTCGAGGCTTTCCCAGTAGGAGGAAAGCAAGGCCGGCATTCCCGGGGCTTCCATGAGCGACCGGAACTGTTTCTGGCCGAGCTGGTCAACACGGGGGAAAGAACCCAGCGAAATGCGCTCCGCGGTAAATTTCTTCCCCGCGCGTTCGGATGCCGTGCGGATAACTTCCAGCGCCTCTTCGATCACCTGGGCGCTGTTGGTGACAAAAACGGGGATGCCGTCCACGCCCCGGGTCGCAAAAAGCTGCAGCCAGCTCTCCATCCTCCGCGCAATCATGAACAGGCGCCCGGCAGCATCCGGAAGAAGCGGCGGGCTGAGGGTTTCTTCGGCTTCCGGACCGTCTTCGTCCGGAGTGATGCCAAGGATGCCGCGAAACTCTTCTTCAAGCGCGTTCAGGTGTGCGTAGCTTGCCTCCAGTTCGTATTCCCTCTCGTCGAGTTCCCGGGCTATTTCGAGAAAAACCGCCGCTTTGAGCAGCCTTAACCGCTCCTGGTCCATGCCCGTCGGGCATTTGCCCCGCAGTTCCTCCTGGATTTCGAGCCGCGTTTCGCCTGTGGCGTCGAGCGCCTGGGTGAGGTAGCCGAGCGTTCCCCCCGTGCCTCCATGGATTTCGGCGAATGCACGGTATTCTCGTACGCATGAAGCGATCGTGGCGCGGAATTCCGCATCCCGGACGACAGGCCAGCTATGGAACCTTTCGCGTCCCCATTCGGGGATGGGGGCAGGCTGCGTTATTTCGAGCAGATTGCAGTGCGGCAGGAACACGAACAGGTTCCGAAGTTCCATCTCGGACGCGGCAAGGTGCGGGAAGAGAAAGTAATTCACTGAGTCGTTTTGCATGGTGGTCGGTCCTTGTCTTTCTTTATTTCCAAAAGAGCGGCTGCTCCGGGAATGGTTTTCCTTCCAGGGCGCAGGCGGCCTCGAGAAGACTCTTCATGGCATTTTCTCCCTCGGCGCCGGCATCGAGGCTGAAGTCGTTGACGAATGTTTCGATATGCCGTCGTATCACTTCGGGCTCCATTTCCTGCGCATGCGCGCGGATGTAGTCCCATGCCCTGTTGGGATGGGCTTCGGCCCAGAGTATGCTCTCCCTGATTCCGAGATCGACCAGCGCGGCCGTTTCGGGACCCAGGTCGCGCCGAATCGCGATGGCGCCGAGGGGAAGGGGGAGGCCGGTTTCCTGCTCCCACCACTGTCCGAGATCGAGCACCATCCGTAAGCCGTAGGAAGGATAAGTGAACCTGCCCTCATGGATTATCAGCCCGGCATCGACTTCCCCCGAGGCAACGGCCGGCATGATCCTGTCGAAGATCATCGGAACGCATTGCCCCCGGTGAACCCCATTCAGGCGAAGCAGGAGGTGTGCGGTCGTGAGCGTGCCGGGCACGGCGATCACGGCATCCCGCAGTTCCTGCATTTTCGAAAAACGCCTGGAAACGACGAGAGGGCCGCAGCCTCTGCCGATTGCCCCCCCAGAACGCAGGAGCCAGTACTTGTCCAGCATATGCAGAACCGCATGCGCCGATAGCTTCGAGATGTCGAGTACCCCCTCTTTTATCTGCTGATTAAGCATCTCGACATCGGCAAGCAAGGTCTTGAAACGATACGGGACCCTGATCAAGCCATGCGAGAGCGCGTAAAAGATGTGCGTATCGTTGGGGCAGGGGGAATATCCGAGAGTGAGTTCTTTCACGTCCATGGCCTTTGAAGTTTTGAGATCACATTTGCCGCCGGGAAGAGCCCGTCGATCATGAAGGCGATCACGGCCTGCGACCGGGTGAGAGCCGCATCGAAATCCCAGGCCGCTTTATCGCGCTTCCCGGCAATGTTGCTTATTCCGCGGCATTCCAGGAAGGGAACCCCGAAAAGGCAGCAGACCTGGGCAATTGCGCTCCCCTCCATGTTCTCGGCCAGGGCGCCATGATGCCGGAACCGCGTGCCGGCCGCATCCTCGTCGCCGCTCGCCATGCCAACGGTAAGACTCGATCCGTACTCGATCGTAAAGCATCCGCCGGGGGCCGGTTCGTTCCGGCAGGGTAGGAGCTGTCCTTGCGGGGAAAGAAAGTATCTGCCGCCGGGCAGTTCGGATTCCATTTGGATGTGAGCGGGTGCAGGCATGCGGTCGTAAAGAGGGGAGCCTTCATGATGGAGCAGCGGTATTCCGATATAACCGGCCGGAGTGATGCCGCTGCCCGTCAAAATCCCCTCGTCGCCACACAGGCATTCCCGGCTGACGAGCACGTCCCCGATCCGAAGGCCGCTTTCGCGGTATGCCCCCGCGCATCCCGTGTTCCAGACCCTGAGTGCGCCGAAACGGGCAAGAATCGCCCCGGTCACCGCGGCTGCGTTGACTTTTCCGATCCCGGTCGTGCCGGCAAGCAGGGAATGGCCGCGGATGCCGTGCAGGGAGAAGGAATTGCCGGCCAGTTCGAGTGTGCCGGTCTTCGGAAAAGCTGCGGCGAGTGAAGATATTTCCCTCGGAATTGCGCCCAGAATTACCAGGTCCAATTGCTTCATTCGTATTTTCCGGTTATGGGATTATCAGGGGCAGGCTAACAGAGAAACATACTGTATGTCAATCGGGGCGTTTGCCCGCAGGGGTTGGTAACCGTTGCCAGTAGACCGTAAAGTTGATAGGATTCACGCTTCTGCTTGGCGCGGGGGGTTGTCCTGCACCCCGATTCAGGATCGACTACAAAACGGAATAAAGATGAAAGTCATTATCGCCCAGACGGCCGGCTTCTGCAAGGGGGTCCGGGACGCGATCGAAGTCACGATGGAAGCCATCCAGAAAAGACAGGATGGAGAGGACATCTGCACGTTCGGCCCGCTTATCCACAATCGGCAGGTTTTGATGATGCTCGAAAAGAAGGGCGTCATGGAAGAAAACCAGCTGGAAAACTGCACCGGGAAAAAGGTGGTTATCCGTGCGCACGGCATACCGCCCCACACGCGGCAGAAACTGCACGACCTCGGCGCCAACCTGCTCGACGCCACGTGCAAGCGCGTTGCCCGGGTGCATGCCGCCATCAAGAGGCATGCGCGGCGCGGATACTACACGATCATCGTCGGCGATGCGGATCACGCGGAAGTGATCGGCCTGCTCGGCTATACGGACGGGCGCGGTGTCGTCATCAACCGGCCCGAACAGTTGGAACAGTTGCCGGCCGAGTGGGAGAACGTGCTCCTCGTAGCCCAGACGACCCAGAACGAAGAAGTATTCAGCGAAATCGAAGCGGTGTTTCTGAAAAAGTACCCGAAGGGCATCGTCAAAAACACCATTTGCGATTCCACGCAGGAGAGGCAGGCGGAGGTCCGGAGGCTGTGCTCCCAGGTCGAAGCCATGGTGATAGTAGGCGGGCTCCACAGCGGGAACACGATAAGGCTTGCGGAAGTGGCGCGGGATTGCGCCATTCCGACATTCCACGTGGAAACCGAAGCGGATCTCGACAAGGAGCAGATGGCGCGCTACTCGCGGGTCGGGGTTTCGGCCGGCGCGTCCACTCCGAACTGGATAATACGCAACATCGTCGAATTCCTGGAATCCGTGAGGCCTGAGGACGAGTCCCGCATTCGCCTGAAGGCCGCTCTCGACCTGCTTGTTTACAGCAATATCTATATCGCTCTCGGGACTGCGCTGCTTCCCTCCCTCGCACAGGCCCTGACCGGCCTCGCCGGTTCTTTCTGGTTCAACATCATGGCGGCCGCCTATGCTTTTGCGATGCACTCGCTCAACATCTATCTCGACCGCGACGCCATCCAGCTCAACGATCCGGGCAGGGCGCATTTTTACCAGGAATGGCGGCCCATTTTCACGATCTCCAGCGTGGTGTCGATTGCAGCCGCGCTTTTTCTCTCGTTTCACACCGGGGTGTACAGCTTTATCGCCATGCTCGCGCTGATCCTGGCCGGCCTTCTCTATGCCGTTCCGCTTTTCCTGCCCGCGTGGTGGGAGATGATCGCGATAAAGATCAAGGATATCCCGACATCCAAGACATTCTTTGTCCCGGTTGCATGGGCCGCCGTGAGCGTCATCCTCCCGCACCTGACCAACATTGCCGCTTATGGGCGTCTTGCCTATGCGTTTTGGATCATCTTCCTGCTTTCGCTGATGCGGACAACGTTGCTGGACTTTCTTGCCGTCCAGGGCGACCGTCTGGTCGGAAAGGAAACGATGGTGGTTCTGGTCGGAGAGCGCAGGACAGTGTTTTTTGTGGGAGCCATCGTGGTGCTCCTGGTCCTGTCGCTTCTCATAGGTCCGGCTTGCGGGCTCAGCACCCGTTTTTCTTTCGCGATTCTCGCTCCGGTCCTGGTTTACGCGATCTATTTGCGGGTGGGGGCGGCGAAGAAGGTCAGGGAAGACCCTCTTTATGAAACGCTTATCGAATTGGTGCTGATAGCAACCGGGCTGGGGGCGGTCATCTGGAACCTGCTGCAGTAGCCGGTTGAGATTCAAGATTGCGTAAGCGGCTTTCAGCCTCGATGTTTCGAGGCATCGCGGTTGGAGGCCCCTCCCACAGTCCAAGTTGCCTTTTGTGTTATGCGGACGTTCCGGCGATCAATTGTCGACATAGTTGACGGAATCGCGGATTTTAATGGAATGCCCGGCCGTGTTGCGAACCTTAAAATAGACGGTCTTCACGCCGGTCCCGCTGCTCAATACGAAGCTGGGCGCGGAAGAATAGGGCTGCCAGGTTGCGCCGGAAAAATCCGGGTTTTCGCTGGCGATGTATACTTTGGGATTGTTGACCGTCGTATTGTTCAGTGTGACCGTTCTCCTGGTCGATTTTGCAGCTCCTTGGTTGATCTTGAACCATGTGACTTTCGGGGGCGCGATCAGGGTTATGGTGTCCGTAGCGGGAACGGATTCCTCCCCTCCCGATCTTACCTTGAAGTAAATCGTCTTGCCCCCGCCCTCCTGGCTCAGCGTGAAAGAGGGACTGGCCGAATAGGGCTGCCAGACGGCTCCGTCAAAGGTGGGCAGTTCGCTGGCCATGTACTTCGTGGGATTCCCTTTCGCCGCATTATTGAGCGTAACCGTCCGGCTGTTCGTCGAAGCTACACCTTTTGAAATCCTGAACGAACTCACCGAAACAGGGGATGTGGTTCCGAGGTAGGTCGAAAGCCCTTTGGTCCAGGACACGGAAAAGCGCCCGAACTCGTCCCACAGGTCCGGACAGGGATTATAGATGGTCGGGCAGCAGCTTGGCCCGCCGTGAAGCTGACCGATTATCAGGCCGGACTTGTCGTAGAGTGGAGATCCCGAAGAACCGGGTTCCGTGACGCCATCGGTCCACTCGTTGGCAATGTGGGTGGAATCCGGCCAGGGATCGGAGGCTGCGTCGAAGGTGACTCCCCTGCTGATGCGTTTGAACGAACCCTCCGGATGATGAATGCAGTACGTTTGTTCGCCGGTGCCGACGAAACCGGTCCTCCATCCGCACAGCTGGACCCCGGCGGGTACGGCCTGGGACAGGCGCAGGAGCGTGAAGTCCGAATCGGCATACGAGACAATATGTTTCGCGCCGTCGAGCCTCGGAGTCGTCTGCTTCATCTGGGGCATGGGACCGTTGCAGACCGAGGTCTGGTAGTGAAAATAGAAAGACGTTGTCGGGGCCACGGAAGCGGTGACCTGGCAGTGCTTTGCGGTGAGGAACCAGGGGATCTGGGTGGTCGGGTCGAGATCGCTCAGGAGCGACCCGGTGCAGAAGGAGGTCGTGTCGCTCTGTTCTGCTGCTATCGCGGCAACACAACCGCCGTTGCTCACTATCGAAGAATCCTTTTCGCACGTGAAGTCATGTTCGCACCCGCCCGCCATGTCGAATTCCGCTTTTTCCGGGTCCTTGAAGACATGGCTGATCTTGTCTACGACCGGCAGCATGGAACGCAGGTTGGCGGGGCGCTGGGCAAAGACGACCTCGATGAAGTAGTACGCGGTCCTGATCGGCGGTCCCCAGAAATCCGCCGTTTTGACAACGTCGGGTTTTTCCACGGGGCCCTCCGCGGTTTCGGGGTCATTGCCGTACACGTACACTTCCACATCATTCCCGGTTGCGAACTTCTGGAAGTGCGGCCTGATCATGACTGCCGACGGAGAGTGGATGACCGTTCGCACGACGAACTGTCCGGGGCCGTCCGCGATGGTTCGCCATTTCAGCTCCGAACCTGCCGGGAGTTGGCGGTGGACCCCGATCGTCAGCGGCTGCTGCGACTTGTTGTCCAGCAGGGTGGTCTTCTCGGGGGGCAGCGGCGGCAGGGAAACCGTTTCCCCGG
>JAEZXS010000074.1 GCA_023442755.1 Pseudomonadota bacterium
CGCTCCGATCTCCCTGAGATCGGGGTCGGAAAGCCCCTTGAGCAGTTGCTGCTCTTCCGGACTCAGTTTTCTGAGGGGGGCTTTCGGTTTTTTGCGAACGGCGGACCGCTTCGTCTTTATCTTATCCAGGTCTTTATGAGCGGTATTGAGCACCGGAACGAAATCGGGGACTTCGCCGACCTTGATCACTATTTCTTCCACCACCGGGGCCGGCCGGTTCCGGTTTATCTTATCGGCAATGGCTTCCTTGTACTGCTCCAGGTGGTGCTTCCAGACCGAATCGTGCGCCACGATCACCAGGACCTTCTTCTTCAGCGATCTCGGACAGGTGTAGCGCGCAACCTGTTCGCCGACGAGCTCTTTCCAGTCTCCTATCGGGTTGGCGGAAAAAGCGGGATGCGCCCCAAGAAACTGTTTGAGAAGGGGGCCGACCTCGATGCCGGACCCCTCTTTCCGACGGTCCACGGTCAATCCTCGATATATTTCTTTCTGACGGGTGCTGCGGGTCTTTCCATATTCTTCAGCGCCTCGCGGATCTCGTGGAACTGGCGCTGGAGCGTATCGAGAATGATCAGCGTATCGTTGCTCTGAAAGGGCAGCCGGGAGAGCAGCCGATCATAGATGAGCGAATCCAGGTTGGAGAGGTAAAGATCCTCCATTCTCGCGAGCAGCCCCGAAACCAGCTTGAAGAATACCACCAGGCCGGCCGCCTGCACCAGAGGCAGCAGGGAATTGGGAATGGTCTGGACGGTGTCGAGTATTTCCTTTTGGCTGATCGTCGTCCCGTGTATCTGGAGGAAAAACAGCCACGCGGTCTGGACCAGGGCCAACGCAGGGAGCAGCCACAGCATCCAGCGGAAAGGACCCCAGGACCTGTAGAGAATGCTCCAGTCCGTGTCGACTATACGCCGCTCCTTTTCCAGCAGGTCCTCGGAGGACACGCTGTTCTGCTGGCCGGAGAGGATCAGTTTGAGCCGCATGAACGGATGGAAAATGAAGTTGAGCGGAATGCGCTGCATGGTGCGAATCAAAAGCTGCTTCGGGAACAGCAGTTCCGGGTT
This sequence comes from Pseudomonadota bacterium, assembly GCA_023442755.1. Classification (GTDB taxonomy): domain Bacteria; phylum Desulfobacterota; class Syntrophobacteria; order Syntrophobacterales; family Syntrophobacteraceae; genus SbD1. The sequence continues at coordinate 1,062 of JAEZXS010000074.1, forward strand.
CACCGGACCTCTGCCGAACTCCTGCTTTATCGGTCCCGGCGATTTGATGCAGTCCTCCAGCAGACACCTGAGCAGGTATCGCCCGAAGTATTGCACCAGGAGCCAGATCAGCCGGCCGAGGATAAAAATCACGCCGGCACGGATCAGGAAAATTTCCGTACGCCCCAGGTACTGAGGGTCTTTGTTGGCCGATCCGGGCTCAGTCGCCGAAGGCGGCGGTGCAACGGCCCTCTTCTCGAAAGGACTCGGCCGCCTTGCATCCTGTCCCTGGCCGGGGTCGGCCGGTTCTACCTTCCCCCTGGGATTCTGAGTCTCCGCAGGCGGCGTATACAAAAGACCGTGGAATCCCGTCCAGAACTTCGCCGACTTCATATCCCTGAGCTGCACGTTTGCCGGGGCGGTCCGATTCGTATCCTGGGTGACATAGGAGGCGGTCAGGCAGAACAGGAAAAACACGAACCACAACAGCCTCTGGATCGCCTCGTAACGCTTCAGTCCATATTCCATAAAAATCCCTCGTTGCACTCCGACGGTTGAACGGACATTCTTCCCGGGTTCGAAGAGAGCGCAGCCGGGCAGAAACTCAATTTTTGCCTTTTATCAGAAATTTGGCGCTATGGGAATCAAGGTGTTTCCCTGCGAGTCAGGCGGAATGCGTTCACTGAATTCCCATCCTCTTCCGCACCGCATCGTCGAGCATGCGGCACAGGCCGCCGTCTTCCTCCGGCGCAAAGCCGAAGGACTCCCGCCAGATGTCCGTTCCCTCCATGCACAGGTAGACGCACAGGCCGGGATCGACCTTGCGTATCCTCTCGACCATGAAGGAATAGAGTTCGACGCGGATGTCGCGGAAGTAGCGCATCTTTCCATCCAGTCCCCGGACGAATTCCCCGTAAGGAATGCGGCTTCCCGGATGCCGTTCGCGAATGGCCGCTTTGAGGTCGGGCATGAATCGGAATGCGCCCAGGCTGATCCAGACTATGCGGGAAGGGTCGACGGCGGCGAACAGCCGGTCGAGGATTTCCCCGTATCCGGAACGCCAATCGGGATAATCGATGAGAGGATCGAAATGAAAAGCCAGAAAATAGCCCAGGTCTGAACACCGGCGCGCCGCGCGCAGCCGCTCCTCAATCGAAGCCGCAAAAGGTTCCTCTCTCAGCCGAACATGCTCCGCGTTGAGGGACCACGCCACGATCGTATGGCCCCTGTGATCGAGGTCGCGGAGGTTTTCGACGTGGTCGGTCTTGGTTTTGAGTTCCAGGACGGAGTTGGGCATGCCGGCAAACAAGGGCACGAGAACCCGTGAGAAACCGGTGTAGGGATCGAGCAGAAGCGAATCCGTGAACTCGCCCGTGCCGACTCTGTGCAGCCGGTCCGGGTTCTGCCGCACGTCTTCTTCGAGCTCCTGCAGCATCTCGCCGGTATTCCCGAAAAGCCTCAGGTTCGGCTGGTTGAGATAGGACTGGAGGATGCAATAGGAGCAGTCGAGCGTGCACTGCATCCCGAAATGAAGAATCCGGTAGCCGCAGCAATGATAATGACGCGTGCCGGGGCAGGACTTCAGGAAGCGGCCCCGGAACAGGACCACTTCCAGGATGTCCGGATCGAGGCGTTCCGTTTCGGAGACTTGGCCGACGATTTCGAAGGCGGCGGCCGGCAGGTTCCGCCTGAGCGAAGCGACCAGGGGACTATCCGCAACGTCGGATTCGACGAGGACTCTTTTGGGCACGCGGGTACGCATCACCGTTTTTCCGGCCCACTGCCGGACCTTTCGGGTTCGAACACCCCGTCCAGACGGCCCGGCCCCATGAAACCGCCCGCCTTTTCGTATACGGCCCGGAGTTCCTCGGGGTTGGAAAACGACAGCTCCAGCTTCCAGCCCGTCCCCTCGAACGCGGGGGGCGGAACGATCCGCACCGACGGCGGGAGCGAAAGGGAGCGGACCGATTCCTGGAAGCGCCGCTCTCGCGCCCGGAGTCGGGGAAAGCGCATCTCGGAGAGCAGATCGCGCAGTTCCTGTGTCTTCCTGCGATGGTTCGCACCCGTTGCCGAAAGAACTCCGCTTACGTGCGGGGACTGGAGCAGTTCGATTCGCGTTTGTCCCTCCCGGATGGAGATCTCATCCACACGTTCGATGATTTCCGCCTGGATGCTGGCGCTGCATCTGAGGACGACGAGGATGGAAAGGGCTGCCGCCCTGCTCTCCCGGTCCCACCGGGCAAGTTCGAGCGCCGCACGTTCCGCGATCTCCCCCGATGCCAGGACCCCGAGCGTTTCCGGGGCCTCTCCGGCGAGCACGAGCCAGCTTTTCAGCACCTCAGGCCGTGGCGAGACGTTCAGCTCGGTAAGAAACGGACGTGGGATATCCCCGGGCGGAAAGAGTTCCAGCAGAATCGAGAGAATCCGCGCCTTTTCCGCAATGTCCATTTCGGGCTCGAAGAGCTTCTTCTCGAGGCGGCGCTCCCACACCTCCCGGAGCCGGAGTTCTTCGGGCAGAACGAGGCAGACCGCGCCGTCGCGACCGTTATTTGCGGCCCACTCGATTCTTTTGAAGCCGTCCACCACGACGTAATTCTCGACCCGCTTCCAAATCCAGGGAGGATCGAGTATCCCGGACCGGGCAAGCGAACCGTGCAGGCGTTCGCAGCTTCCGAATTTACGGATTTCGAAAGTGCGGTCTTCCAGGTTTATGTCCCGAAGGGAAATGCGGCGAAAATCCATGCGCGGTCAGATTTCCCTTCCCGAAAGCCTCTTGAGGGCTTCGAGGTAGCGGGCCCGGGTATTTGCAACCACATCGTCCGGCAGTTTGGGCGAAGGATCGTCCTTCTTCCACCCGCTCGACTTAAGGTAGTCCCGCAAAAACTGCTTGTCGAAGCTCTCGGGACTCGACCCGGGACGGTACCGGTCGGCCGGCCAGAAGCGGCTCGAATCCGGGGTCAGCACCTCGTCCACCAGGAGGAGTTTGCCGTCGGCAACGCCGAACTCGAATTTCGTATCGGCCAGGATAATTCCGCACTGCCGGGCATGTTCCGAGGCTTTCAGGTAAAGTGCGATCGTGACCTTGCGGACCTTTTCCGCCAGTTCGCGACCGACCAGGTCGGCCATCTTATCGAATGGGATGTTTTCGTCGTGCTGTCCCAGTTGCGCCTTGGTGGATGGCGTAAATACCGGTTCGGGAAGCTTCTGCGCCTCGATGAGCCCCTCAGGAAGAGCTATCCCGCAAAGCTTCCCCGTTTTGCGGTAGTCTTCCCACCCGGAGCCTGCAAGGTATCCGCGCACTATGCATTCTACCGGCAGCACCCGGGCTTTTTTCACCCACATCGAACGTCCGGCAAGCTGCGATGCATACGGCCGGCAGACTTCGGGGAAACGATCCGCATCGATGCCGATCAGGTGGTTCTCGACGATGTCCCCGAGATATTTGAGCCAGAATTCGGAAAGCTGCGTGAGGATTTTTCCCTTATCGGGAATCGGGTCGGGCATGATCACATCGAAGGCGGAAATGCGGTCGCTCGCCACGATGAGAAGCGAATCTCCCAGGTCGTATATGTCCCTGACTTTTCCACGGGAAAGAAGTTTGAGCCCGGAAAAATTTGTTTCGAAAATCGCTTGTTTTGTCATCTCTCCTCCACCATATTTTGGTATGCAAATCCGAAAAGCCCGCCAACTCACCTTCCCGGAGAAGGCGGTTGACCGGCTTTCCGCCATTTGTTATCCTGTTTCGAATTGGATATCAATAACTTCTAAAGAGTAAATGTGAAAACCTCGAGAGCGGAACATGAATAATTCAGGCGTTAAACCTGACAACGGGCTGCGAGGCATCGCCGCCCTGTTCAACGATATAGAGCGAAAGGAAATTTTCCGGAAATACCTCTATTTCCTCGGCTGGGTGGAAGCTCTGATTCTCCTGACCTGCTGGCTCTATCAGATCGGCGACAGCGGAAGTCCTGAAAGCACTTTTCCGTGGCGGCTGTATTTCATCATAGCATTCCTCGCCCCGGTTGCGATTTCTTTTCTCGTCGGCATCATCATCGTGGGCTTCAACAAATACTTCGGTGAACCCGAAGCGGCCGCAGGAACGGCAACCGGCGAGCAGGAAGCATCACCACAAGGCGGATCGGGAAAGATCCACCAGATCAACCGGATGGTTTCCCTCGTTCAGAGGCTTCCGTTTCTCGCCCTGCTGCTGCTCCTTGCCCTCGCCGTGGGCTTCTTCTACAAGCTGGACGCGATCGTCTCCGTCATCGGGAGCGTCGGCGAAAAATCCGTCAAGGTATTCCTGATTTCCGGGGCCGTCATCCTGATCCTGGTTTCCATTTTTGGGCTGATCCTTGTGATCCTCAATTATAAGCTCCGAAAAAAATCGATGGAATACCAGTACAAAAGCCAGGTTGCCGAACGCTTTGGGCTCATCATCCTCGAAGACAACACGGTCATGAACAGCCAGGGGAAGCTTCTGGTCAACGGCAAGAAGTGGAAGGACGCGGTCCCCATGCTTCCCGAACCCGCCGCGGACAAGAATCCGCCTGAAAATCCCGGACCGGCGCCCCGGCCGGTCGACCTGGAAACATGAAACACCCCGGACCTCTTCCGGACCGAGTGGCCGAGTACGCCAGGAAGCACAGCCTCCTTGCTGAAGGCGACCATGTGCTGGCGGCGGTCTCGGGAGGTCCGGATTCGGTTGCACTCCTCGACATCCTGCTCCAGCTGAAAGCCTATTTCGGACTGCGACTCGTCACGGTGGCTCATTTCGACCACCGACTTCGGGCCGAAGAATCCGATGAGGACAGGGAATTCGTACGGGAACTCGCCCTGAAGGCTGGTCTTCCTTTTCACTGCGGCACGGCGGATGTCCGCGCTTTTAGCCGAAGCGAGAAGGTCTCCATTGAGATGGCGGCCAGAACCTGCCGTCATGCGTTCTTTCGCGAAACGGCCGCACGGCTCGGCGCCCGAAAAATCGCCCTCGGCCACACGGCCGGCGACCAGGCCGAAGAGGTGCTGCTGCGCATCATTCGCGGGACCGGACCGGCGGGGGCAAAGTCGATGCTTCCCCGAACACCCGGCGGGATAATCCGCCCCCTCCTTTTTGCCACCAGGGAAGAGATCCTTCGCCACCTGGACGAAAATCATCTCGATTATAGAAGCGACTCTTCGAACGCACAACCTTTCTGCCAGCGGAACCTGCTCCGTCTCGAGGTCCTTCCGATCCTGCGCCGGGCATTTCACCCGGAAGTGGTGCGGACCATATCCCGCTACGCGGAACTTGCCCGGGAAGAAGATTCATGGTGGGACCTCCAGGTGCTCGAAGCCTGGAAATCGACGTGCGTCGAACAGGCTCTTTCATGCGTTGCCCTCGATCTCAAAAAGCTCCGCGCCCTGCACCCCGCTCTGCTAAGACGCCTCCTGCGGCACGCCTTCGAACAGGTGCTCGGCTCCCTTTCCGGAATTCAATTGGTTCACCTCGAACCGCTGCTCGCCATGATCCCACGGGAAAAGCCGGGCAAATCCATCAGGTTTCCCGGCCGGATCGAGGCAAAACAGGCTCAAGGAAAGCTCGTCATAAAAAAGCTTGCCGATGCCGAAGCGCGCTCCGGCCCCGAGCCGGTCGAAATAAACGGACCGGGAGCCGTTTCGTTCGGACCGTTCGTTTTGCGACTCGACATTTCCGATGCCTCCCATCCGCCCGGAGAAGCGCTGGCCGACTGTGTGCACATGGATGCAGACAGGATTTCATGGCCCCTCCGGCTTCGCTTGTGGAAGCCCGGGGACCGTTTCCGCCCGGCGGGAATGAAGGGGTCGAAAAAACTTCAGGATTTTTTCACCGATTCACGGGTGCCGAAAGACGAACGCCATGCCGTCCCAATTCTTTGCGACCGCGAAAAGATCTGCTGGGTATGCGGCCTGCGCCTGGATGACCGCGTGAAAACCGGTCCGGAGACGAAAAGAATACTGATCGCAGAACTGGACCGCAAAACCGGTCACATATCCGGGGGAGAATACGGATGCAGAAAAAACTCGCTGAAATAGTTCGGATTCTCGACGAAGCCGACGCGATATTCAGGCAACTCGGAGAAGTTCACGAAGAAGCCCGGACGCTCTGGAATGCCGGAGTCGAAAAGCTCGCCGGCGCCATCTGGCTGTGCGAACGGAAAACAGGCGAGGATGAGCCCGAGTTATCAGGGCAGCAACAGCTAAAAAATACGCCTTAGGGGAAAGAGCAAACGAGCGGGGACGACCGTCAATCAAAGGCAAGCCGCTCGCGCAAAACCCCGCGAAGCGCGGGAGCGAAGGAATAACTTCGGTCTATCCGGCTTCCCGTTCTTCCTCCGCGATCTGTGCAGCGATATCTCTCTCAATGCCCCGTCAGAATTCCGGTGAACATGCTGCAGTCAGCGAAATTGCTTCCCTGGATGCGCATCTTCTGCCCCGTATACGACCCATCGAAATCGTGTTGGTGGTGAAAGCCACTCCCCGTGATGTCGGCCGATATCTTGCAGTTTGGGGCCGTCATGACATATCTAGCTATATAGCGTGTAGGAAATGTTCGACATATTTTCTCAATTTTGGGTTTTTTGCTTTTGATCATAGCATTTTTAAAGCAATGTATGATAGAAGCATCAACGCAGATAGCGATATCATGCAATGATAAGATACTTCACATTTTTTTACATTACACAACTTGCGCATTTTATCCATATTGTCCAGGATTTAACCATCTATCGCGCAAATGTCTCCATTGCGATTTTTTGCCTGATATTTTGCCGAATTCTCCAAGCTCAAGCAATTCATCTTTTATGGTTGGTGGAATACAGCATCCATCCGCTTTGAATGAATGACCGCAACGCAAAAACTTCATGATGCCATACCGGTCACAACACATTTCTTCCCACCTCGCGTCAACTCACCTTTTGGGAAACGCAGCAATTCATGCTATTGTAAGTTCATCCCAGCCGCGCAGGCGCGCGGGGCCGCAATTCCGGGTCTTCACACATTCACCAGACAAGGGAGAGTCTCGATGAGAAAGACAAGTGTATGCCGGTTTGTGCTGTTCATGGCAGCGGTCCTCGTGATGGGCCAACCCAACCTGCTGTTTGCGGACGGTACTTCAAAGCTCAACGAATCCGCCCAGGTGCTGCGCGAGATAGAGTCTATTCCTGAAAAGGGCATACCACCGCAACTGTTTCGCAATGCCTATGCGATCGCGGTGATTCCCGGGTTGATCAAGGCAGGGTTCATCGCAGGGATCAGGTATGGAACGGGAGTGCTCTCGATCAACCAGGGCGGGAAATGGAGCAATCCCATGTTCATAAGCATGGGTGGCGGGAGCATTGGATTCCAGGCCGGAGCGGAGTCCACGGATATCGTGCTCGTATTCAAAACGCCCCGCGGCGTTGAGGCAATCAAAAAGGGAAAATTCACCCTGGGAGCCGATATTGCCGTCGCCGCCGGACCGGTTGGACGCCATGCCGAAGCTTCCACGGATGTGCAACTCAGGGCCGAGATTTACGCGTACTCAAGGAGCAGAGGGCTGTTTGGCGGTGTTGCAATCGAAGGTGCAGTCCTGCAGATCGACCATGATGCCAACGGCCAGTTTTACGGCAGCAAGGGATGGAACCCGGACGACATTCTCGCCGCCCGGGTAAAGACGCCCGCCGCGGCCAGCAACTTCAAGAAACTTCTCCAGACCTATTCCGGTTCGGGCGGAAAGAAACACAGGTAGCCTTTCCCTCCTGTACCGATAGCCTTTACTTGTCCCCCTGTCTTTGCACAGGGGGATTTCCTTTTTCGATTCAGCCATTCTTTCCCCGGAAAATTGAATTCATCGAATGCCGTTCTTAAATGAAGAATAGGTACAGAGACTTCAGGTTAGTATATGCCTACTATCTACCTGATTTAAATAAGTAAATTGGACAGGAGAAGTCAATGAAAACGCAAAAGGTTGCCAGCCTGTTCGTTTTGGCGGTCGTTCCGGTATTTGTCGCGTTCCTTATGGCCGGCCGAATGAGCGGAGAACCTGACAATACAATACAAGCGCCCCAGTCGCCCGGCCTGGAACTGCCCGGGAATCAACAGCCGGGAACGCTTTACATCATTCCCGGCGGTGACGTGCATAAAAAGAACAGGATCGAATATCGCCGCATCCTGTTCGGATGGGGGAAAAAGGACAAGGAGGGTTCATACCAGGATCGATCCAGCCAGGGCAAACCGGACAAGGACATGGGCGCTCCCGGCACTGCAGGCCCCCACACGGAACAGGCCCCCCAGAGTTCTCCAGAAACCCGCGACTTTGACCGGAACCGGGACATGGATCGCAGCGACACGGGAAAATCGTATATGAATGAAGACGCCATGGACCGGGACGGCGGATTCCGCCAGCTCTTCAACGCAGGCAAGGTCCAGACGGTCGCGGACAACGCCACCATGAGCAAGGGCCCCGGGAGCGGGACGGCTCCGGGGACGAACGTCCAGAACGATACAAAGACTTTTAGCAGACCGGAAATCAACCGGAACATCCCCTCAGGCAGTGACGCGGAAAGCCTGCAGCAATAGGCCGATTCACGTAAAAAGCGGCACTTGAGTCGGTCACGGTAAAGAGCGGCCTTTGACCGCTCTTTCGTCAGCGGATAACACTTCGGGAATGGAAAGCTGATCTTTTGGGAGCACTAATACAATGGAACCGGTTGGCAGCATTGACATCTTTATTCCGCGTCTTTTGCCCTCCTGGAGTGGACCGCCGAGGCTTTCGAATTCCGGAACTGAAGTTCCAAGGAGAAAAATATGAAGAAGGTTGAAAATGGCAGTTACGTCAAACTGTGTTATACGGGAAAGCTCGAAGACGGCGTCATCTTCGATAAGACGGAAAGATGCAAGCCCCTTGAAATACAGGTAGGCTCAGGAAACCTCGTGGAGGGTTTCGAAAAAGCGATCGTCGGGATGTCCGAAAACGAGAGAAAGGCCTTTACCCTGGACCCGGAGGATGCATATGGTGAAAGAGACGAAAGGCTTGAGCGCTCATTCAAACGCGCCAACCTTCCTATCAATTTCGAGCCGGCCAGGGGGCAGGTCATAGTATTCATGGTCGAAAACGGAAGAGAACTCCCCGCCGTCGTAAAGTACGTCGATGAGGAGATGCTCGTAGTCGACTTCAACCACCCTCTGGCTGGCCGGGCTATTGAATTCGAAGTCGAAGTAGCCGAAATCAACGATCAGCCGAGCCTCTCTCTAGCGGATTGCGGCACGGAGTGCTGCTGCGCCTGACGGCCGCGCCGGGGGGCCGGCATTCGAGACTGCCGGCCCGGCAGCCATCTCCGTTCCCACCGGAAATCCGCGGTTTTCCGAAGGTTTTCTTACACAGCTTTCACCTGCTCTTCCAGCGAATACACTTGACTTCCCCTCAGGACATTAATAGAACGTCCGATGTCCGCAACTCACTCACTTCACCGGGCCAGCCAGGTCCGGTCCTCGATCTGAAAGGAGCTGGAATGAAGAACTGGGTTTTTCTTTTTCCCGGTCAGGGATCACAATATGTTGGAATGGGTCGGGAATTCTATGAGAGCTACAGCGAAGTCCGGGAACTTTTCAGTAATTCGAGCGATATTCTGGGACTTGATATCACGAAACTCTGCTTCGAAGGCCCGGAGGAAGTGCTCGTCCAGACCGAGAACGTACAGCCTGCGGTCACCGTAGTGAACCTGGCCTGCCTGATGGTATTGCGCCTCCATGAAATCTATCCGGCCGCCGCCGCGGGACACAGCCTGGGAGAGTACAGCGCGCTGTATGCCGCGGGCGTTCTCTCACTCGAAGATACTCTGAAGCTCGTGCGATACAGGGGCATGTTCATGCAGGAAGCAGCCATCCGAGAGCCCGGAAGCATGGCTGCCGTTATGGATCTGCAGGAGGAAAGAATCCGCGAGGTATGTACGCTTTCCGGCGCGGAAGTGGCTAATATCAACTGTGCCGATCAGATAATCATCACCGGCCTGGATGCGGAAGTGAACTCGGCGGCGGAAATGTGCGAAAAGGCAGGTGCGAAGAAATGCATCAAGCTAAACGTCAGCGGCCCATGGCACAGCCGCTGCATGGAGCATGCGCGCGAAAAGTTCATGCCGATGGTCCGCGAATGCTCTTTCCGGGACCCGCAGATCCCGGTTGTCAACAACGTCGATGCCCAAAATCTCCAGAGCGGAGCAGAAACGGCCGACAAGCTGATCCGGCAGATTTGCGGCACGGTTTTGTGGCAGCAATCCATGGAGCGGTTGATCAAGTCCGGTTTTGACAGCTTTGTCGAGGTCGGCCCGAAGAAGGTTTTGCGCGGGCTCATGCGGCGAATCGATCGCAACATAAAGACATTGAATGTCGAGGACGGCGCAAGCCTGGCAAGTTTTCTCCAGGCGATCTAGCCGGTCAGGCCATATAAACATGCCGGTTCGATTCGGCGAATCGAGCCGGCATTCAAATGTCGAGTGCGCCTCATCAAGCGTCTTCCACCCGGCCTTCGAACACGAAACTTTGAGCCCCGACCGTTCGGGCGCATTTCGGGCAAAATTTCCTGTCAACGGGCTTGTCTATTTTCACATCGCTGTTCGCTTTGACGAATTCGAGATAGCGCTCCGAAACGAAAGCTTCCCCGCATCGGCTGCAGCGGGGCACCTCCATCCTGTTGAGAACGGTACCGCAAATGCTCAGTTCCCGGTACCCGTCCCTATCCGCTATCTCCATCGCTCCCGTCGGACAGGCGAGAGCGCAGGCGCCGCAACCGATACACCTCTCCCCCGGGCGACGATAGTCCGACAGCACTCGCTCATCCGGACCGATCTCGGTAAACGCCAGTGCCCCGACCTTCATCTCATCGCGGCAGACCCTCTCGCAGGTTCCGCACCGGATGCAGGCATCGCACCGCAGACATCGTCGAGCCTCTGCCACGGCCTCTTCTTCGGTGTACCCCATCTCGACCTGTTCGAAATCGCGTTTCCGCGTCTCCGCCGGAGCAAACCGCATCGGAATGCGGCGGACGGTTATCTTTTCCAGCGCGGGAACGGACGAAAAATCCTCCCGCCTTTTCTTCGCGCGTACAAACAAAGGCACATCGGCTCCGTTCCCGAGGAACCGGGCCACGTCCATCGCCGCCTGTTTCCCGCCGGCAATGGCCTTCACCACGGTGGCCGGTCCGGTCACGGCATCTCCTGCAGCGAATATGTCGGCGATATTCGTCTGCGTATTCGGGACCTTTGTCAGCACGAGGTTTCTGCGGCTGACCTGCAGGTCGGCAAAATGCGTGAGGTCGGGTTCCTGGCCGATTGCCGCAATGGCTGCATCGGCTTCGATCCGGAAGTTGCTGCCTTCCACCGGCACGGGCCTTCTCCTTCCCCCGGCGTCGGGTTCGCCGAGCTCGGCTCTGAGGCATTCCAGGTAGCCGACACGACCGTCTTCTCCCCCCACTCTGACAGGAACGGCAAGAAAATGAAAAACAACCCCCTCTTCGATCGCCTCGTGAACCTCCTGCGGGTTTGCCGGCATTTCCGCACGCGTGCGCCGGTATGCCAGGTGAACCTCGCGGCACCCGAGCCGCAGGCAGGTCCTTGCGGCATCCATGGCGGAATTGCCGCCCCCGACTACCACGACGCGTTCTCCGGGCGCATCGCGCTTTCCGGAATTGACTTCCCGCAGAAAAGAAATGGCGTCGTAGACGGGGCTAAAATCCCTTTCTCCTTCTATTCCGAGCCGGAACCCCCTGTGAGCGCCAATAGCAAGTATGAAGGCTTTGTACCCCTCGCTGCGCAGACCGGCGATCGTGACCTCGCTGCCGATTGCAACACCAGTCCTGACTTCCACGCCGAGGGAGCGGATCGCATCGACTTCTTTCCGGATGATGTTACGAGGCAGCCGGTATTCGGGAATCCCATAAGCCATCAGGCCGCCGGCAGAAGGAAGCGCTTCGAAAATGGTGGCGCGAAACCCCATGCGGGCCAGATAGCAGGCAGCCGATAACCCAGCAGGACCGGCGCCGATCACGGCGACTTTCGGGCCCTTCAGTTCAGGGGCTTCAACCCGCGGTGCAGGTGATATCGCTTTATCCGCCTGTTCAGCTACATAAGCCTTGAGGTACCGGATGTTCACCGCATCGTCGAGCCTGCCGCGCACGCAGGCCGTTTCACACGGATGGGGGCAGATAAGGCCGCAAACCCAGGGAAACGGATTCTCGTCACGGATGAGTTCCAGCGCTTCGGCATACCTGCCCTGCACAGTCAGTGCAATGTAGTTGGGGATGTCTATGTTTGCGGGGCAGGAAGTCCGGCAGGGCGGTGGAATCAGCCTCGCGCACTTGCGAGCCGGACAGGTTTGCTGAAGAACATGGGTTGCGTACTCGGATCGGAAGTATTTCAGAGAGGAGCGCAACGGGCCGAGGATACCGCATACTGCATCGCAGTGCGGGTCGGCAGCGAGCGATTCCGCCCTGTTTGCCAGTTCGGCGAGCACGTAGGGGCCAGCATTCCCGGTCATAATCGAGAAAAGGAGCTCATCGATTTCGGAAAGCGCAATGCGGCAATTGCCGCACAGTTCCCTTTCATCGCCAACCGCTCGGCCCAGACCTTCTCGGACCGCGGAGACTATGCAGGTGTCATCTCCCAGCTCTTCCTGCTCGGCGCCGTTTTGAACACCCGCAATTTCCGGAATCGTGCCAAGGTCAGGGGGAACGATTGCACCGGACGGTTTCCCGATCCAGACAGCTTTAACGGCCACCAGATACTCCTTCCTTTACCGCACCACTCTCCGGACCGGTACGGCTCCGGACGTAATGGACACAGTCGTGCCAACGCAGGGCAGAACCTGCTCCCGATTATTTTGTTTTACCGAGCTTTGTAATCCCCTGGCTCGCCCCACCGTCATACTTGCAGTACGGGCAAGCTTCCATAACGATGAGCTTATGCACGAAGCTGCCCGCGCCGCTCTTCGTAAAGATTCTGAAAGAGGGGTTTTTACCGCAGGAAGGGCATTTGATGAATATAAGCGGCATGGAAAGGGAGAGGAAGACCAGGGCCGCAAGAGGAACATCATATTCTTTTCCGACAACACCAAACACCCTTAGCGCGCCAACTATGCCGGCAATGACCATGAGCTTGACGGACAAAGAATATTTCCACAGCTGATTGGTGTTTTTCAGCCAGGATCGAGGCGGAATTTTTGCCATACTCGGGAAAGCCCTCCAAGAGTCAATTTGGACGATTGCGCAATTCTAGCATAGGGAGCGGGATTCATCAATTTCCCGTCCTTTCGTAACTCTATTGGAGGAAAAAAAGACCCGCCCCGCCAATATCGAAGGCAAGGCCGGTCCTCATAAGGATACGGCAACGGTCGGGAATTTTCCGGGTTCTCTTCAGATAGAGGGATTGGCAGCATGCCTTAATTTTTCGCAAATTGCGGAGCCGCGTCGTAATGCACCCCCCGGATACGAAAGACAGGCAGCCCGCTTAACTTAGCGGATAACGGACACTTCCACGCCGGTCTCTTTCTTCAGACTTTCTATGTGATCTTCCACTTCACCTTCGACGAGAAACTTTTCGAAAAACGATCGCTCTTCGTGCCCCAGCACCAGCAAATCCGCCTTTTTTTCAAGAACCACTTTCTTTAACACTTCAAGAACGGGACCTTTAACGATAAGTTTTTCGGGAGTTACACCTTCGGCTGCCGCAAGCTCTTCCGCGCGGTCCAGGATATGGCGCCCCATCACGGCAAGAGAATCCTCGACACCCTGGGAAGTAATACTGCCCGTTTTCCCCCCCTTAAGGAACGTCAGGTCAACCGCATAGACATAGAAGAGATGCGCGCCATTTGCTTTCGCCAGCTTTGCCGCTTCGCTTGCCGCTTTCTGAGAATGTTCCGAACCGGTTACTCCGCAAACTATATTCCTGTACGCCATAGAATTCTCCTGGGCCGGGGTTCCCGTCGAACCGATTTCCTTACATCTCGACCACCAGCAGCCACACCATGGCTATGGTGACCGTTATCATCATCGGAATGAAAGCAATCTTCAAATACTCTTTAAACGAAACAGGATATCCGGCACGTTCGAGCAACCCCACGGTAACCACATTGGCGCTGGCCCCGATCATCGTCCCGTTTCCTCCAAGGCACGCGCCAAGAGAGAGAGCCCACCACAGGACTCCGCTTTCCGCGCCGGGAATCACCGTCGTGAGATAACCGACTATGGGAAGCATGGTGGCCGTAAAGGGGATGTTGTCGATAATTGCGGATGCCAACGCAGAAACCCACAGGACCATCAGAATGGCAATGACGAGCGAACCTTTCGAAATCTCCCGCACCCAGTCCGCAATCACCTGGATGAGTCCGGCCTCTTCCGCGCCAGCCACAACCACAAATAACATAATGAAAAATATAAGGGTGGGCCACTCGATTTCACGCTCCAGCATCTCGACGATATCGATCTTGCTGATGACCATGAGAAGGGCTGCGCCGATAAGAGCTGCAATACTCGGCTCCATATTCAGGGCTCCGTGCACGATAAAGAGAAATATCGTGATTGCCAGTATCAACCCTCCCTTTATCAAAAGCGTCCGGTCCGTGATCCTGTATTCTTCCCGCAGGTGTTCGAGCATTTTCTGCACGTCCACGACTTCGCTCTTCATCAGGTCTTTCTTGAACCAGTACAGAAAGTAAACAATGGACACCGCAAGGGCGATCGCATTGACGAGTGTCAGGTTCTTTACGAAGTCCACGAACGTGAGATGGGCATACGAACCGATCATGATGTTGGGCGGATCGCCGATAAGTGTGGCCGTACCTCCAACGTTGGAAGCAAAAGCCTCCGGGATCAGGATGACCACGGGATTGATCTTGAGCGTGAGGGCAATCTCGATGGTAACCGGTATCATGAGGAGCATGGTCGTAACGTTGTCGAGAAAGGCGGAGACAAAGGCGGTCACGAACATGAGAATGGATGCGAGGACAAAGATATTTCCCTTTGCAATCCCGTAGGATTTATAAGCCAGCCACTGGAAGACTCCGGTCTTTTTTAGCACACCGACTATGATCATCATGGCCATCAGGAGAAAGATGACATTCATATCGATTGCGCGCATGGCGTCATCGAAGCTCATGATGAAATAGTCCGGACTGTAGGTCCCCAAAGTGTACGATATGAAGAGCAGCACGGAGCCGCCCAGAAAGGCGGCCAAGGTTCTATGCATCAGTTCGAACGCAATCAGGACATAGACTGCAAGCAGAATGATCGTGGCGATCCAGAATGCAGGAGAAAAAGTGCGCGTCAGTGTGAACTCGACCAAAGCAAGATACCGCGAGCCTCCCTGAGGGGTGTTCTTCTCTTTCACGATGGAAGTCAGCGGAGTCCGGTTCGAGTCCCTATAGGAAGGCTTCATCACTTCCACTTCGATATTCTTCCCCACCAGGGAACCAGCCGGGAAGGATATCTCAGCGACAAAAGTCCCCGCGCTCGATACCTTGATTTCCCGTTCGGTTTTGAACGGTTTGCCGTCCACGAATATCTCGACAGAAGCATCCTTGAGGGGTTTTCCATGGGTGTTTTTGACGATTCCGGTAATGCTGAGTTCATCGAGAGGCATTGAAGGCTTCGAATCCTGAGCTCCATAACACAGCGGCATGAGTGCGAGGCTCAACAAGAACAACAGAACAGGGGAAAGAACGCTTCTTCTCATTATGCGCTTCCTTTCATCCTTTCAAGGATGCGAGCTATCTAATGGGCTGCCGCCCACTTCTAACAGGTGCTACTTGAGGAAGGTTCCCCCTTCCTCCTCGGCGGTTCCTCCTGCAAACCTCGGTCAGCTTATTCCCCAATCGGGCCCATTTTGCAACGCAATATTCGCGGCCACGGCTGGGTGTACGCGAACGCATCCGGCCACCAGAGCCATTTGATAAGCCTTGACGTCCCTGGACTATTTTATGCCCTGTCGAAACCCGGCGGGCCGACGAAGGCTGTCCGGCTATTCCCTCTTTTTTCGCCACTCTTGATAGTTTTCAGTCTTACATGCCAGGCTATTTGGGGCCGGGCTGCTTCCTGACGGCAATGCCCCGCCGCTCCAGTCGTACCCGCTTTCAATGCATATTCACTCGCGTAAGGCCGCGTAGTATAATCGAAAACAAAAAAGGCGTGTAATCCCGGTCCCGTGATGCTATAAGCGGTCTTCAAAAAGGCAGCCCTTCTCGAG
>JAEZXS010000078.1 GCA_023442755.1 Pseudomonadota bacterium
ACCCTCCGCCGACAACCGCCACGTTCCGAAACACCCCCGATTGCACCAGCCCCGAGGCAAGAATAAGCGTGTGAACCGGCGAGCAGCAGAAAGCCTTGACGTCGGCGCCGCTGCTGTTCACGCAGCCGGCGAACTCGGCCATGGCTTTTGCCAGGTTGCCCGCTCCGCGCTGGTAGCGATCTCCGACGCCTTCCTCTCCGCAGCTCATTACGTAGTCTATCGCCTGTCCACCCGCTTCGAGATTCGTCAGGGCGTACCTGAGCGCAATTATCCCGGATGCCTTTGCGGAAAGGTTCTCGAGCAAAATTGGAGCGCACAGATTTTCGTCTTCATCGTGTCCCTGGCGGAAACAGCCGACCAGTTCGCCTTTTTCGAAAAGCGGAATGGCTCCCGCTACGATCTCGGCATCCACGGCGCTTTTCTCGATCCCCGTCCCGATCCGGGAAAGATCGGCTTCCGTTATGAGCGAATGCCCTGCGAGCTTCGCGCGCACTTCTGCAAGGAAGCCCGCTTCGAATTCCACGAGTTCGAACTCATCGACGATTTTCATGAATCCGTAGAACTCGGCCTGAGGCATGATTTCCCCGGATTTCGAAAATCGGGCCCCCGGGCCCTGGACATGCTGGAACCAGGGCTGTTCGATATCCCAGAGCTTTTCCGGGCTCAAATTGCCGATGTAGACCTGGTGCGGCGGATACGCTACGGCCTCTTCGTAGCTCCTCAGGCTTGCGCTGATGCGGCCGAGGAGTTCCGGGTCCTTCGGAATCTCCCGGGTGGGTTTCGAGCCGTACCGCACGAGGTCCGGCGTATGGATGAGTACATTGGAAATACTCTTTAAAACAGGGTAAGACATTTTCTCTCCCTTATTGATTTTATTCGGAAAACAGCTTCTGCCCGTCTATACGGGTCCCGATAGCCTTGAGCGCCTTCCGAACGAGCTTGCGCCTGAGCAGCTTTTCCGTTCCCGCGCTGAGTTCGGGGTTCCCAAGCGGATGAGGTATCCCCAGTGCCGGCACGACCCGGTTGGCTCCGATTGCCATTGCAATGGGTGTGATCGTGCAGATCTGGGCTGTCGGGATGCCCGCGCGTTCCAACTCTTTCGTGAGCGTTGCACCGCAACGCGTGCCGGTGCCTCAGGTGGAGGTGAGTATCACGCCGTCAACACCGTCCGCCTTTAGCGCTTCGGCGATTTCCCTGCCGAACCGGCGGCTGTTGTCCATGGTCGTACCGTTGCCGGTGGTGGTGAAGAAGTAGTCCGCCATGCTGCCGATCTCGCCATCCTTCACGCACTCCCTCAAGGCATCGACAGGAAGCACCCGGTCGGGATCTGCATTGGCGGCCACGTTGCTGTAGCCGCCGTGTACCGACTGAAATTGCGACGGCTCCAAGCCGTCCAGACCGGCAATGCTGTATCGCAGGTATTTGGTGGCCCGGGCGGATTCCAGCTTGTCGGGATTGCCCCTGGGCACGATCCCCCCCTCGGTGACAAGGGCAATGCGGGCATGACGAATATCCTCGACGGGAGGTGCGGGCGGGACCGCCTCGAAGACGGGCATTGGCAGCTCGGTCTTGTACGGGTTGCCCGAGAGCTTATCGAGGAGCATATCCACGGCGCGCTCCGCTCCGGACCTGGCAGCTCGCAAGTTCCTGCGAATCCCGCGGGGCAGGATTCCCTCTTCCTCGGGCGTGCCGAGCGGTTTTCCGGCGGCGAGCTTGAGACCGACAGCCGCCATCGTGGCGACCGCCGCACGCATCCCGGCCGCTGAAGAACCGGTGCCGACGCAAATGATTTCCTTCCTGAAAAGTTCCGCTCCGGGGTTTTCCGGAAACATTCCCGTAATTGCAGGAATATTGAGATTTTCTTGAACCGCCTTGCAAACGGCGGCACACGCGGGACCGTACCGGCCGGCATTGAAAGCCGGTCCGGCAAAGACAAGGTCCGGGGAAAACGAACGGATCAGGTCCAGGACTTCCGATGAGGCCTTTTCGGGCTGCTCGGCGAAATAGTTGTCTCCGCAGATGATGGTTGCAACCACCTTCGCCCCATCGCCGACAGCCGCCTGCAGCGCCAGGCCCGGTCCGATCGGTTGTTCGCGAACACAAGGGCCGACCCCGGCATGGTCTTCCCCGCCAATCTGGCCAAAAAACTGGTTCAGATAGTGTACGATTCTTTTCATCCCGTCACCTCCTCCTAGTATTCCCGCACAGTTGAGAACCCGGCCCCGAACTGGTTCGTAGAGGTGTAAACGCGTCCGAGCGCGATTGCGATCCGGTCTTCCGGCTTTCCTTTGACGCCCGCAATCTCCGCTCCTCCGATGACGCGCTCGACCGGCGGGAGGTCAACGACCGTGTCATTGTTTCCCGTCGTCACGACGGCATCGGCCTGGGGAACGGTATCCACCAGGGATTGCTGGTCGCCTTCCGCACCGGCGATCTCATTGATGAGCATTACCGTTCGGATTCCCAGCTTTTCGCACTCGACGCAGCAGAGCATGAGGTCCGTATCGGCGTGCCCTCCCCCTTCCTGGGTCATGACTACTCCGCCGGCGCCGAGTTGCGCGGCCAGTTTGGCGGCGAATTTCGCAGAGCGTTCCTTTTCTTTCAACGTACTGTGCTCGTTGGCGATAATTACGCCTGCGAAGAGAAGGTCCCTGCCGTGCCTCCGATAAAGCTCCCGCACCACGGGGTTGTTCTGATGCAGGTATGTGGGGTTCTTCTGGCAGGCGATAATGTAATTGCTGCTGACGATTGCCCCGTCGAGGACTTCGTTTGGATGCAGGATCGTAGGTAAGAGAGCGCGTGCGTTCTCTCCGTAGACAAACGTGTCCCTCAAAGTCCCCTGCGACTGGAGGTGGCATATGTAGCAGACGCGGGGAAGGTCCCGGGACTCTGTGTCCAGGGAAAATTCCTCGATCTCGGTGGGTTGGAGATTTCTCGTCGTTTCCGCAAGATATTCCGCTGTTTCGAGTGCTGCGTTTCGTGTCGCGCGGTCGAACTCGATATCGCTCGTATCGGGAAACGGAGTACACAGAAGAACGACGTTTATCGTTTTCGAGAAGACGGTGTAATCGGCGCCGTTGCCGGACATGTCCACAATGCCTTCCTGGATGCCCTGGCGCGATCCGGTCTGCAGGACGGCAACCCCGTCCAGGCAATGGGTGCGGCCGTTTCCGGCAATTTCCATCTTTCCGAGCATTCCAGGAAAACCGCTCGCGCCACCGCTGATCTTTATCCTGGGTTCGACGGCATCCATGATGTGCACAATGCGGACGGACTCGCCGGGGACGGCTATCTCGACGTCCACGGATTGGAATAGACCGTCGCGGTTGAGAAGGCGAAGCAGTTCTTCCTTATTGACGGTCAGGACCCCGCCGTTCAGTGCGGTTGCGACCCCGAATCTCACGCTGTCCACCTTGAATCTGCATAGTTCCAGTTTCAAAGCTTGCTCCTCTCTTGTGCTAAATGACGCCAACCCAGCGCCAGTAGGTTGCCGAAAAAATCATCATCAGGATAACCGCCGCGAGCATGAGCGGGATTCCGACCTTGAGCATGTCGTTTGAGCTGAAGGTGTCCGAAGTATATGCAACCATCGACATCGGAGTGTTAACAGGGAGAACTACGGAGAACTGGACGCTGTAGTAGAGGATAAGTGTGAGTCCCCAGACGCTGAGGCCCGAATTGGGTATTCCCTGGGCAAAGCCGATTGCGGTGGGAACCAGGGCGGCGACGGCAGCCGACCTTGCGGAAAAGGCCAGGGCGAATATTGCGAAGAAAAGCCCGGCCGTTCCGATGAGGATCAGGGGAGGCCATTTATCGACGCCCAGGCTGATGATCGTGTTCTGGGCGACCCAGGCGGCTGCGCCGCTCTTGAGAAGCTGCTGGCCAAGGGAGATGGCCGCGCCGAAGAGCATGAGGGTTCCCCAGTTGACCTTGCCCGACATCTCTTTCCAGTTCGTAACGGCAATTCCGGGGAAAAACATTGCAACCACCGCGAGGAGCGCGACAGTGCTGCTGTCCAGGGAATGAAGCGTCTTGCCGGTCGCCCACAAACCGATCGTGACCAGCATGATTACGAGCAGGTTCCGTTCCTTGACCGTTATGGGACCGAGCTTTTTGTACTGCTCGCGGATTTTTTCGCAGCCGCCTTCAAGCTCGTCGCAGCTGACCGGGAAGTACCTGTTTATGATAAAGAGGAGAACACCTCCTATGACAATGGAGAAAGGAACGCCGTAGATGGCCCACTGCAGCCAGGTGATCTCTTGCTTCGTGGCCTGCGCGATAAAAGCGGCCGTCTGTATGGGCGGCGCCCCGGAAGTGAGGATTCCCATGCCGGCAATCCCCGTCCCGAAGGCAACCAGGAGAAACATTCCCTTGGCCAGGTTTTCCTTTTTTTCGATCTTGAAAGCTTCGACGATGCCAAGGCATATGGCGGTCATAAGGGCCGCGTTTGCGGCCTGCGCCGGGATGAATACGGTCAGGACGAATGCCATAAGCAAAACGCCCAGGCGGACACGGCCGGGCTTCGCGCCCATCAGGGTGAGGACGAAATAGCCTATGCGGGTGCCGAGGCCGGTTTTTTCGATCGCGGCAGCCAGGAAGAGGGCCGCGACCACGAGGACCCATGCACCCGAAGCAAAACCCGAGAGTGCCATTCCGAGCGCCTTGCTTGTTCCGATAAGTTTTGCAGATGTCGGGAGGTCAGGGGAAAAGCCGACGAGTAGAGTCATTGCGACTATGAGGAAAAAGGAACTCGTGGCGTAACCGACCGCTTCGGTAACCCAGAGAACGAGCATGAAGAGGAGTACGGACAGAAGAGCATGTCCGGTAGGGGTGATGTCCGTGAAATGCAGTGATTGGAAGAGTATCAGAATAACAAACGCCGATATTATGCCGATCGCCTTGCGCATGGGAATCCCTTCTCCTGTGAGGCAGCAAAAACCGTTTTGTATCTGTAATCTCTACGAATCCGCGGCTGGTGCCAAAATCACCCCCTTTTCCTCTATTGATGCCGCCCGCCTGGAAGCGGCATTTTGTACATATGTATATTTGTCTATACAATTCTAAAGATAAAGGAGTCAAGGATTTTTCGTTGTTCGGTTGGGACGAAATACGATGGGGGACGAGAAGGCTATCCGAATCCGAGCGAAGAGCGATTCACGATGAAAGCCCTATGGTTTATTAGAACCTGCCGATTATAAGCCGTTTGTCCGGTATGGGTTTACTTGGACAAATTTCGCGATCAAACTTATATTCGTGCGGATGCCGCAGCGGGAGACATTGACGGTTTCGTTTTGTCGGGCGCCTGTCCCCGTGCAAGCGCGGCCCCGTTCCCCATTGTAAAAGTATCCCTGGCTGTATTTTGACACTCCAATGAAATCCACGAAATGAGGCCCGAAGATGGCAGCGAACAAAGCCTATGAACTGGTATTTGAGAGAGAAATTCCCGAGATAAGGACCTTTGCCCGTTACTACCGGCACATCCGGACCGGAGCCGAAGTCCTCTCGCTCATAAACGACGACGACAACAAAGTTTTCGGCATCGTATTCCGCACGCCCCCGAACGATTCGACCGGGGTGGCCCACATCCTGGAGCACTCGGTTCTGTGCGGGTCGCGCAAATACCCGGTCAAGGAACCCTTCGTGGAACTTCTGAAGGGGTCGCTCAAGACCTTTCTCAATGCCTTCACCTATCCCGACAAGACATGCTATCCCGTGGCAAGCCAGAACGTGCAGGATTTCTACAACCTCATAGACGTCTACCTCGATGCCGTCTTCTATCCCCGAATCACTCCCGCAATTTTCCAGCAGGAAGGCTGGCACTACGAACTGGAAAATCCGGACGCTCCGCTGGGCATCAAGGGCGTGGTATACAATGAGATGAAGGGCGTTTATTCTTCGCCCGACAGCCTGCTTGCCGAGCTTTCTCAGCAGTCGCTCTTCCCGGATACAACCTACGGGCTGGACTCGGGAGGCGATCCCAAAATCATTCCCCGGCTGACCTACGAGCAGTTCAAAGCGTTTCACGAAAGATTCTACCACCCCTCGAACGCGAGGATTTTCTTCCACGGAAACGACGATCCCGACCAGCGCCTGGAAATACTCGAAGAGTATCTCGGGGCCTTCCGCAGAGCGGCGCCCGGCTCGGAAGTGCCGCTCCAGAAGCCTGAACCCGAGCCGAAGCGCATTGTCAGCCCCTTTGCCGCCGGTGAGGACGGCGCAGGCGATTCCGAAGGCCCCAAAGCCATGGTGACGGTGAACTGGCTGCTTCCGGAAACTACCGATCCCGGCCTGAACCTTGCCCTCCAGATCCTGGAATACGCCCTGCTCGGAATGCCCGGCTCTCCCCTGAAAAAAGCCCTGATAGAATCCGGTCTGGGTGAGGACCTTTGCGGAACAGGGCTTGAAAACGAACTGCGGCAGATATTCTTTTCCACCGGGCTGAAGGGAATACGGGTCGAGGATGCCGAAAAAGTCGAAAAGCTCATTTTCGACACCCTTGAGACGCTTGCCCGTGACGGAATCGATCCGGACGCGATAGAAGCGGGAGTAAACACGATCGAATTCCGCCTGCGCGAAAACAATCCGGGAGGCTACCCGCAGGGCCTCACAATAATGCTGCACGCGCTTTCGACCTGGCTCTACGACGCCGACCCGACGACGCTTCTGGCCTTCGAATCGCCTCTCGAATGGGTGAAGAACACCCTCAAATCGGGCTCCTTTTTCCAGGACCTGATCCGCCGGTACCTGCTCGAAAACCGGCACAGATCGGTCGTGCTGCTCAAGCCGGAGAAGGGGCTCTCCGCCCGCCAGCTCGAAGAGGAACAGCGCAAGCTGAAAGACATCAAGAAATCGCTTCCCGCGGAAGAAATCCGGGAGATCATCGAAACCGCCGCAACGCTGCGTCGTATGCAGGTTGCACCCGATCCTCCGGAAGCTCTGGCAAAGATCCCCGTTCTCAAAATCGCCGATCTGGACAGGAAGAACAAACCCATCCCCATCGAATCCAACCGGATCGGGCAGGCGAAAGTGGTTTTCCACGACCTCTTTACAAGCGGGATAACTTACTTTGATGCCGGCATGGATTTGCGTGCTCTGCCCCAGGACCTTTTGCCCTACGCGCCGCTTTTCGGCCGCGCCCTCCTGGAAATGGGAACGAAGGTCCGGGACTTCGTGGCCCTGTCGCAAAGAATCAGCCGCAAAACAGGCGGCATCCGTCCCGAGGTCTTCAGTTCAGCCGTTTTCAAAACCGAAGAACCCGTCGCGTACCTGTTTTTGCGGGGCAAGAGCATGGTCCCCCAGACCCGGGAACTTATGGACATCCTCGGCGAGGCGATCGGGTCGGTAAAACTCGACAACCGGGAACGGTTCCGCCAAATCGTCCTGGAAGAAAAAGCCCGACAGGAGCGCAAAATCGTCCCGGTGGGGCACCAGGTGATCAACACCCGCATCCGGGCGCACTTCCACCTGGCCGACTGGGTGAGGGAACAAACCTGCGGAGTCAGCTATCTGCTGTTCCTGAACCGGCTTATAAAGGAAATCGACCATAACTGGGCGAAGGTCCTGGGCGACCTAGAACGGGTCCGCCAGCTTCTCGCAAACCGTTCTTCGATGGTCTTCAACATCACCCTGGACAGAAAGAACTTCGACCGGATTGAGCCGTCCCTGAAGGCGTTTCTGGATGCGCTGCCCGATGGGCCGGCTGCGAGACAGAAGTGGAATCCCGAGCTGTATGCGGAATTCGAGGGAATCACCATACCGGCGCAGGTGAACTATGTGGGCAAGGGGGCCAACCTGTTTCGGGAGGGATATGAATTCAAAGGATCGAGTAAGGTGATCGAGGGCTACCTTCGGACCTCCTGGCTCTGGGAGAAGGTTCGCGTCCAGGGAGGCGCCTACGGCGGCTTCTGTTCTTTCGACCACTTTTCGGGAACGTTCACCTTCCTCTCCTACCGCGACCCGAACCTTCTCGAAACTGTCGAAAACTACGACGGCACGGCCAGATTCCTGAAGACCGCGGAAATCGGCGAAGAAGAGGTCCGCAAGGCGATAATCGGGGCCATCGGCGACATAGACAGCCACATGCTGCCCGACACCAAGGGGTACGTATCGCTGAAGCGCAGCCTGAGCGGGATCACCGAAGAGGATCGGCAGCGGATGCGGGATGATATTCTCGCGACGAGCGTGCGCGATTTCAGGGAGTTTGCGGATGCACTCGAAAAGGTGAACGACCGGGGAATCGTGAAAGTCCTGGGATCGCAGGCCTCAATCGATGCGGCGCTCTCCCGCCGTCCCGGCTGGCTGCAGACTTTCAGGCTGCTGTAGCCGCCCCGCTGTATTCTGTGGGAATAACCCGGGATGTCGTATCCTGTGGGAGCGTCTTCCAGCCGCGCAGATTGATGACAAACTCTAGAATCATCGTGATCGTCGTTCCGGCGAAAGCCGGAATCCAGTGTTTTCAAGCACTTCTGGGCCCAGACGCCTGCCCCGGACCCGATCCGGGGTTCGTCGGGGTGACGGATTGAGGGCTTTTTCAACAGTCTGAGCGTCTTCCAGCCGCGATGTTTTTTCTTCCCACGCAAAGGCATGCAGCGGAGATGGGGTTTTCAAAAATTATAGGAGAGCGCATGTGTCCATATCGGCCCTGATTCTGGGGGCAGCCATAATCGGCGCCGTACTCTGGGACGGCTTCGAAACGATGGTTCTGCCCCGGCGGGTAACCCGCCGTTTCCGACTGGCGCGCCTCTTCTACCGATACTCCTGGTCTGCCTGGGAATTGCTTGCCGCGATCCTCCGATCCGAGAGGCGGCGAGAAAATTTCCGGGCCTACTACGCTCCCCTTTCCCTGCTGCTCCTGTTAAGTTTCTGGGCCGTCGGACTCGTGTTCGGCTTCGCCCTGCTCTACTGGGGAACCGGCGACGCAGTTCAGAACGCCATCGGGTTCGGCAGCCTCATGTACATGAGCGGCGCCACCTTCTTCACCCTGGGTTACGGTGATGTCGTTCCGATCGGCAGGGCGGTCCGCATCCTTTCCATACTCGAAACGGGCACCGGCTTCGCCTTTCTCGCTGTCCTCATCGGCCACCTCCCCGGCCTCACGCAATCCTTTTCCCGGCGGGAAACCAAGATCTCTCTTCTAGATTCCCGGGCCGGTTCCCCACCGACCGCCTTCGAGATCCTGCGACGGCATTCCGGGGGAAACGGCCCGGAAGCCATCCGGCAGTTTCTTCACGACTGGGAACAGTGGGCAGCGGAGGTTCTCGAAAGCCACCTTTCCTATCCCATACTGGCCTTTTTCCCAGCACGACAACCAGTCCTGGCTGGCCGCTTTGGCCTCCATCCTGGATGCATCCGCCTTCATCATCGCCGCATCGAAGGAGACCTGCACGCAGCAGGCGCGGCTGACTTTTGCCATGGGGCGTCACGCCCTGGTAGACCTGGGCCTTGTCTTCGCGATTCCGCCTCGAAAACCCGAAAAAGACCGGCTGCTTCCGGGCGATCTGAGCGCTCTGAGCCGAATGCTGACCGGGGCGGGAATCCATCTCAGGGAAGCCGGTGAAATCGAACAGGAGTTTGCGCGTCTGCGGGAAATGTACGAGCCCTACCTGTATGCCCTCTCCCGGTACGTGCACATGCCCCTTCCTCCCTGGGTCCCCCGCGCCTCCGCCCCGGACAACTGGGAAACCAGCGCGTGGGACGACACCCTGCCCGGGAAAAAGAGCAGACCGCCCACCCCGAACGGGAGGCATTTCTAGTAAAAGCAAAAGAAATAGAGCCGTAGCGGCAAATGCATTTTCGCCGTTTTATCGGACATTTTGGATAGACATGAGAGTGTTGTCTGAGGTAAACGTGTGCTGTCCGTTTAACCTGATGCTCACCTTTGTGAACGTGACCCCGTGTCTGGCTTGCATCGATCGCTTCCGCTCGTGTTGCAAACGCCGGATATTCGTTTTTCAGAATGGGACTTCTCCGCACGAAGCGGAGGCCTTTACTTACACCAAAGCAGATTTTCAGGAGGAACAATGGAAAGAACTCTTTCGATCGTCAAGCCGGATGGAGTCGGCAAGGGAGTGATAGGAGAAGTTGTAAAGCGCTTCGAAAAAGCCGGAATCCGGATTTGTGCCATGAAAATGGTTCGTCTCACCATGGACCAGGCCAAGAAATTCTACGCCGTGCACAAAGAACGCCCATTTTACGCCAGCCTCACCGAGTTCATGACCTCCGGTCCGATCGTGGCCATGGTTCTCGAGGGCGAGGACGTAATCCGCAGGAACAGGGAACTAATGGGTGCAACCAATCCGAAGGACGCCGCACCCGGAACGATTCGCCGTGATTTCGCAAGCGACGTGGAACATAACATCGTTCACGGCTCGGACGCTCCCGAAACGGCAGCCGTGGAAATCGGCTTCTTCTTCAATCAACTCGAAATCCAGGATTAAGCGGCAATAAAGAGGGACAGAAGAAATGAAAGGGCGGGTTCAGCTTCGGAAACTGGGGATACTGGCTGTTTTCGGTCTAATGGCTGCAGCTTTCGGTTGTGCATCGACCCAGAGCGCCCCCCCGGTGCAACAGCCGCCGCCGGCCCAGAATATCCAGGAAAAGCCGGCTCCCGTGCAGTTGCCTCCTCAGGCCGCCGCCGGCCCTGCCCTGGTTCCCTACTACCCGCCGCCGAACAGCATCGACCTGTGCGGCGAGCGGGTTCCCCTTAACGATCCGGAAGTATACGAACGCTTCGACAGGGAATTCACGCTGGTCGTATACAACCATGCCCAGGTCTACCTCTGGCTCAAGCGGATGGAGCGCTACTTCCCCTGGATAGAGGAAAAGCTGCGCCAGGACAACCTGCCGCAGGACTTGAAGTACGTGGCCATTGCGGAAAGCGACCTTCTGCCCAATGCAATCTCGCCTAAAGGAGCGGCCGGACCGTGGCAGTTCATGCCCAGTACCGGGTCCGCTTATGGGCTGGAACAGAGGGGCTCGGTCGACAAGCGCTACGACTTCGAGCGCTCCACGGAAAGCGCTTTCCTTTACCTCCAGGATATCTACAGAAGGCAGAAAAGCTGGTCTTTGGCGATGGCCGGCTATAACTGCGGGGAAAGGCGAGTCCAGGACGAAATGCGTTCGCAGGGCGTGCGGGACTACTACCATTTGAAGCTGCCCCAGGAAACCGAGCGTTACGTCTTCCGTATCCTGGCGATCAAAGCGGTGCTCGGCAACCCCGGTAAGTACGGATACGACCTGCCCAGGGAATGCGGCTACCAGGAACTGAAACTCGACAGGCTCAGCGTGACCTCGTCGCATCCGGTTGCAATCCAGACGATCGCGGGTGCGGCCGGGATCAGCTATCGCCAGTTCAAGACCCTGAACCCGATATACCGCTCGGACGACATCCCGGCCGGGACGCATGAAATCAAGCTCCCCGGCGGCACAGGAAAGGCGTTTCAGCAGAATTTCCGATCCGGGAGCGTGCAACTGCTGCTGTGCCAATAGCGGGGTACATGCCGGAGCGGAAAAGCTCGAATCCGAAAAAAAGGGGCCCGGGGCGAAAGCCTCAGTCCCCGCCAGGCAAAACATCAGGCAGGTGGAATGAGAAGAACCGGTTTTCTCTACGACGAGAGATTCCTGTTGCACAAGACGGGACCGGGACACCCGGAATCGCCCGAGCGGCTGACGGCGATCCTTTCCGGCCTGGAGCGGACGGGCCTGCTTCCAAAACTCATTCCGATACCCGCAACCCCGGCCAAGCTCAAATGGATCGAGAAGGTTCACTCACCCAGGCACATCTACAAGTTTGAAGAGGCCTGCCTGCTCGATCTGGGGGAACTGGACCACCCCGACAACCAGATTTCGCCCGAAAGCTTCGACACGGCGGTCCTTGCCGTGGGCGGAATACTCAATACGGCCGATTGCCTGATGCGCGGGGAGATAGACAACGCCTTCTGCGCGGTCCGTCCGCCCGGCCACCATGCGGAGGCGAACAAGGCCCTCGGTTTCTGCTACTTCAACAATGTCGCGATAGCCGCAAAATATCTTCAGATCGAGTGGCGCGTGGAACGCATCGCGATCGTCGATTTCGACGCCCACCACGGCAACGGGACGCAGCACATATTCGAAGAGGACCCGACCGTCCTGTACCTCTCGATCCACGAACACCCCTCCTTCGCCTACCCCGGAACGGGCCGCGAGTTCGAAAAGGGTTCAGGGGCGGGCACCGGCTTCACCCTGAATACGACAATCCTTCCAGGCGAAGGGGACGAACAGTGCAAGTTGAAGATCCAGCGGGATTTCTTCCCCGCCCTCGATGAATTCAGACCGGATATCTTGCTGGTTTCAGCCGGTTTCGATGCGCACGTTGAAGATGACATGTCCGACCTCAGGCTCACGACCCCATGCTTCTCGTGGATAACCGAACAGGTGGTGGAACTTGCCGGCCGGTATTGCCGCGGACGCCTCATTTCCATCCTCGAAGGGGGCTATGCGATCAACATCCTCCCGGAGGTGGTCAGCAACCACGTCCGGATACTTCTGGGCGTTTAGCGGCTCGGACTCAGACTTTTTTGCGTGCATAAGGGGGTTTCATGTTCATTGACAAGTCAATGACCAAAGATGTTATCGCAATCGGGCCGGATACCGGAATCCTGGAAGCGCAGTCCCTGATGGCTGTGAACAGGATCAGGCATCTGCCCGTGGTCGACGGGAGAAATACGCTGATTGGAATTGTGACGGACCGCGATGTCAGGAGCGCCCTTCCCTCCAACCTGCTCCCGGAAGCGGAAATCGCATCGGAAGAAAAACGGCTCGCCGTCCTGCGTGCACGGGACATCATGACGAAAAACCCCGTCACGATTTCCCCCACTCAGACGCTCGAAGACGCCATTCTCCTCATGCAGAGGGTCAAGGTCGGGGCCTTCCCGGTGACCGATGAAAACGGGAAGCTGCTGGGGATCATTTCCGTCCGGGACCTCATGCGGGCCTTCGTGAACGTGCTCGGCCTCGATGAACCCGGAGCGCTGGTCGGAATCGTGGTGGACAACAAGGTCGGCCAGATGAAAAGGATCGTGGACGCCATAACCGAACAGGGAGTGTCGTTCGGGAGCATCCTGGTGGCCAGGTACTGGGACGAAGGAAAGCGCGCCGTGTTCCCCTACCTGCTCACGAGCAACATATCACGGGTGAGAAAGCGGCTGAAGAGCCTGGGCTTCGAGCTGATAGACCCGATGGAATGGTACCTCGACCAGGTGCCTAAAAAACAATAAACCTAAAAAACAATAAACAAGAAGCGTGGAAACCTCGGCTCATGCAGGTTTTCCGTGGGAGCGGCTTCCAGCCGCGATACATGTTCGCACCTTTTTTTGCGTCTTTTGCTGAAAAAAGGCTCACTGCCTTCCCAGTGCCATATCCTCCTGCCGGATGCGTCTTCTTAAAATGAAAATATTCGCGATGCCGAACAGGACCGCCGTAGCCCAGCACCCGAAAAGAGCCGGGTAGAGAAAGATTTCTACCAGCACGACGACGTAATTCGGGTGTTTCAGAAAGCGGTAAGGGCCTTTGCGGACCAGCGGGCCGCCGGGGAGCGCGATGATTTTTGTGTTCCAGTACCCGTCCAGGCTCACGATGCACCAGTACCGCAGGATCTGCAGAACCAGGAAGGCAGCCGCGGGCCACACCGGAGAAACGGCCGGGCCGTTCCCTCCGAAGAATGCTTCCAGGGCGAACGCCGCGAACCAGGAAACGTGAAACAGGACGATCAACCGGGTAAAGGCCGCATCGTATTCCCTGCCGCCAAGCGCCAGCACCCGCGCCGCGTTTCGCCTGGCGATGCGCAGCTCCAGGCAGCGCTCTACTGCCAGAAGTAGTAGGAAGGGATGCGCGGAGTTAAGGCCGGACGCCATTTTCGCATGTTCCCAGGAAGATTTCGGAGGAAAAACCCGGACCGAGCGCGGTGCTGAGCACACGGTCGCCCGCCCGGAAGCGTCCCGAGTCGAGAAAGTGCTTCAGAACGAAGCACACGGTCGCGCTTGACATGTTGCCGTAGTCTCGGAGCACTTCCCGCATGCTTTCCAGGCAGTTTTCATCGAGCGCCAAAGCCTCTTTGTAGGCTTCGATCACCCGGTTCCCGCCGGGGTGGGAAAGAAAATGTGCGATATCGGAGGGCGCGAGCCCCCGCTCGTGGAGGAATTTCAGAATCGTGGGGCGGGCCGATGCGGTAACGACCGCCGGAATGGACCGGGAAAAGACGACCTTGAGACCCTTCTCCACGACCTCCCAGCCCATGATGTCCAGTGTATCGGTCCAGGTCACCGCCGCCGCCATATCGATGGAGATCCTTCGCGCAGATGTCGATCTTCGGCCGTCTCCGGCCATCAGCACCGCTCCGCAGCCGTCGGCGAAAAGCGATGTCGCGACAAAGTTGCTCTTGGAAAGATCGCCGCGTATGAAGGTGAGGCCGCACAGTTCGAGCGCCACGACCAGCGCCGTCTTTTCCGGGTAGGCCCTCAGCCAGTCAGCCGCACGCACGATTCCGGCCACACCGCCCGCACACCCGAGCCCCCAGATGGGCGTGCGCAGCACGGACGGGCTGAGCCCAATCCGGTTGAACAGGTGGGCGTCGATGCTCGGGGTGGCAATTCCTGTCGAGGACACGAAAAAAAGATGACCGATTTCTTCAGGGGGGACACCCGTCCGGAGGAGAACATCCCTGACAGCCCGTTCTGCGAGTTCCACCCCGAAGCGGACATAGACCAGGTTCTTTTCCGAAAAGGACAGGTCCTCATCGAACCATTCTTCTTCGACACAGAAATGGCGCTGCCGGATTTGGGTGTTTTGAAAAACCGGCAACAGGCGGTCAGTCTCGAAAGATGCCGTTCGAAATATCCGTCCTGCAAATTCCTTTGCCCGATCCTGGGGCACTGTATGGTCGGGAACGGCTGTTCCCACGTCCAAAATGAATGGCATCGCGAGTTGCGTCCAACAAATGATTTGTTAGAAAAAAGCGGGGCGAAATGCCCCGCATCTACAGAAACAGGATTGAACTGCTCAGGGAGGTTGACCGAATCATGCAGCCCTCTGGATCAGGCCGGGGAATTCGTGACAGACCAGCTGCCCGAAGGCGTTCAGCGAGAAATTCCGGAAGACCCGGCTGCCGTCGACATCCACGACCCTGAGAATGTCGGATTGCTTCCGGTCGCGCAAGACTAATTGATAGTGCTGCCCATATTGGCTTTCAACCAGGTTGAGGGGAACTTCGAAAGCGATATATTTATCGATGCCCTTTTCGAGAAGAGCATCAACCACTTCAGGATTATCGAACGAATCGCAGGCGGTCAGAACCAGTATGGCTCCGGTTCCCGTAATTACTACACCAGATTTCATCTTCTCCGCCTTTCTAATCCGAATTTATTGATTTAAAAAAAGCAGATAGGCAATCTGCCCTTCATGAAAGGTAAGGAGAAAAGCCATGGGGGTCAACTTTAGGGAGGCAAAGACACGAAGCGCAGGAGAGAAAAGATGGGAAGAAAGCCATAAAGAAATAGATTGGCCCGTGGGAGCGGCTTCCAGCCGCGATGATTTGTCACCGCAAAGCAGGGGGAACACGAAAATGGGAAGATTGTGGGACTGTTCGGCCGGACAAACAACCAAGACGCCGGCATGCGGGGCTACGGCCGAGCGTTCGGCGCTTTTATGCTCTTGAGCCGCCGCACCTCTTTCGCTCAGTCAATGCACTCTTTCGCAAAAATGTCCTTTTTTCCTCTTTACCCGTCTATCACTTCACAGTTTATGTTTTGTATCGTCATGGCCGTGACATATCCTACAACTCTATACGAAGGAGTCGGACGATGCAGAATCATGTGACAAAGGACGAGTGGGTGGCCATGTTCAGGGAGGCGGGTCTTGACGAGGATACCATGATGAAGTGGCACCGCGTCTTCGAAGCGCGCCATCCACAGGCGCACCAGGGTTTTCTGGAGTGGCTGGGGCTCGATCGCGCACAGATCGACGCAATCCGCAAGCACAGCAGATAGGAAAGATGGGGCCGCGGCTGCCGGCCACGGCCCTCCCCCACCATATGAAAACGTATACGATATCGAAAATAGCGCGTCTTTGCGGCCTTTCCCGGAGCACACTGCTCTACTACGACCGGATCGGTCTTCTGCCGGCTTCCGGGCGGACATCTTCGCGGTACCGGCTGTACACGGAAGGGGATGTGAAGCGACTCGAGCGGATCTGCAGTCTGCGCCGGACGAGTCTTTCGATCGAGGACATCCGGTCCATAGTTTCCTCGGAAGACGAACCGATTGCGGACATTCTGGAAAAGCGGCTGCAGGAGATCGGCCGGGAGATCCAGGTACTGCAGGCAAGGCAGGACCTTCTTTCCGCCATGCTCAAGGGCACGGTTGCAGACCGGGGCCGAGTGGACAAGCAGATGTGGGTGGAAATGCTCGAGGCGGCGGGCATGGACGAGAAGGCCATGGATCGGTGGCATTCCGAATTCGAGAGCAGGGCGCCCGAAGCGCACCACGCGTTCCTGCTCTCGCTTGGTATATCGGAAGAAGAGGCGTTGGCGATCCGCCAGTGGGCGGGGAAGATGAAGCCGGAGGGAGACTCTCAGGTGGAGCAGGCGCCCGTTCCGGCATAGGCTTTATCGGCGCATTTCGACCATTTTCCGGGACAGAAAACCGGTGATATTCAAAAGGATGCTTAGAGCTGTCAGGGTCATGCCAAGGCCGATGGCAACATCGGCGAGGTTGAAGATATAGGGCTGAATTCCGGCCAGTGCGAAATTGAGGAAATCGACGACCTTGTTGAACGCGACCCGGTCCAACCAGTTGCTGAGACTCCCGCCGCAGAAGGTGGCAAGGCCGAACACGGCAAGCGGCGGCAACCCATTCCCGAGCAGCAGGGTCAGAAACAATACTGCCAGGAATGCTCCTACCCCTATGGTGACGTCTCTCCCGCGCCACCTTTCCGGCAGCAGTCATTCGAAGCTGAATTCCGCTCCCTTGTTTTCATTGTAGTCGAGTTTGACCATACCGCCGGCAACGGCAAAAGACTTTGTCCTGGGCAAGTGCGATCGCACCATTTCTTTCGTTATCTGGTCGGCCCCGATGCACACGAGAACGGTCAGGACAACCATGAGAATTCTCAGTCTGTTGGACATGCTTTTCCTCGCCATCCTTTCCCAGGGTACGGGCAATTTTAGGTTCATAGTGCTCAATATACCGCGTAGGAGCGGGCGGTGCAATTTGCTCTGCATCCAGCGACCGGTTTGTGTGCTTATCTTATTGAAAAATATTAGAATGTTGAGGAGATATCCAATGTTTGGCAAAAAAATTTCGAAGCTTTCGACTTTCCTGACCGTCCTGACCCTTTCAGCGCTGCTCCCTCTGCAGGCTGCATTTGCGCAGATGGCGCCCGGAGCGCCCGGTCAGCAGGCAACCGCAAATACCTTTTCGGCGTTCGGGACGGTAACGTCGGTCGATCCAACGGCGAAGACCGTCACCATCACGATCACGCGGGCCGGCAGGCTGCTGAAGGGCGAGATCGGCAATCCCGTAACCTTTCAGGTGAGCAGTACCGCATGGGTCGGCCCGATGGGACAGGGCGGCATGATGGGTGGCATGGGATGCATCTGCAGGGGCCAGGGCGGCGGCATGATGGGCGGCCAGGGCGGTGGAATGATGGGGCAGGGCCGGACCGGACAGGGCGGTATGATGGGCCCGGGGCATATGGGTCCCGGAGGAACCGGAACCCCGCCGGCCGGCAATATGCCTCTAACCGATATCCAGCAGGGCGATGAGGTTCATTTCATGGGCTACCAGGACGCGGCGACGCACGAGTACGTCCTGACCCGCCTCATGGTCTGGCTGTAAGCGATGCGATATGCCGGGCAGAACATCCGCCCGGCGCTCCTCGCCCGCTCCCCGGTTCGCTCCCAAACCCAAATGCGC
Source organism: Pseudomonadota bacterium (assembly GCA_023442755.1). Classification (GTDB taxonomy): domain Bacteria; phylum Desulfobacterota; class Syntrophobacteria; order Syntrophobacterales; family Syntrophobacteraceae; genus SbD1. Next base: position 17,946 of record JAEZXS010000078.1, read on the forward strand.
GGCCCGCGTTGATTCGGATTCCCGAGTACCTACAATAAATGGGTGTATCTTTTCATTTAAGGAGATTTGCGATGGTTTGCGCTGTCTGTAAAGGAAAGGGAACGATCCTCTGCGACGAATGCGGCGGATCCGGATTTATCATGCCGTTTCTGGGCCAGCAGTCCATAACCCACGAAAAATGCGACGGAACGGGAAGAATCCGCTGCCCGGTCTGCAGGGGGAGGAAATAGGCGCACAACTTATCGAAAGAACTAAGAATCTCAATCGGGGCGAGAGGATTCGAACCTCCGCCCCCCTGCTCCCAAGGCAACGAGTCGTAATCCGAATTGGCTTTGGGACTCAGTTTTCATGCTGGTTTGGGTCTACGGTTCCCCCTCTTTTGCGGCTCTTTTTCGCAAAAACCGCAACCATCAGCCGCAACCAAAAAATCCTCAAAGGCATCGTCTAATTTTGCCATCGCATGCCTCATTCCCTCATCGACCGGGTGCAGATATTCCTCTGTTGTGCGCTTGCTCTTGTGACCAAGAATCCCCCCGACAGGGCTTGTCCCGATCTTGAGGTAGTCGTGCATGTAGGTGGCGATAAAATGGCGAATGGCGTGGAAACCGTAATAGACATTCTGTGTTTCCCTGACCTTCTCGCCCTTTCTATTTACTAGCCTCGTGGTCGTACTTATCGGGGTTATCCCAGCTCGTTCACAAATGGAATGCATCATTTTGGGCCTTCGATTGTACGGGCCTGGCTCAATGTCCGGGTTGTTGCGGTTGAGGTTCCAGAAAACATATTCGTCCTGAATCCGAGTCTCCCACAGCCCCATAAGGACATTGTAGAGCCGGTTATTCATCGGGATATAGCGCGGCTCCGAGTTTCCGTCCTGCCGTTTCCGAGTCCACAGGGTTACATACCGGCCATGGAAGTTCACATCAGACCAAGGCATCTTCAGGATCTCGGAGATTCGGGCAAGAGTGTGCGCCAATATCAAAATGAGGGCTTTCTGTTCTGGGTTTGCCGCCAGATAGATTTTGGTGAACTCTTCTTTTGTTGGCGGTTTCTTTCGTCGCTTTTCCTCTGGAAGTTTCTGGACGTCCTTGAGCGGGTTGTGGGCGATGATCTTCTCAACGTCCACAGCATACTGGAAAACGGCTGAGAGTTCTTTCCTGTGGACGTTGTAGTTGTGCTTCGTCGGGCGGGTTACGAGATATTCTTGAATATATCCTGGAGTGATTTCGCTGATCACGGGATTTCCTCTTTTCAGGAAGCTGGCATACACCATAGCCTTGTATTCGTATGTTTTCTTTGCATGCCGTTTCTGGCTAAAATCAAGGTACTTGTTGGCTACGCTTTCGAAGTCCATGCCTGTCGGGATCGGCTCCTTCGGCTTCTTCACTTCCTTGCGCCGGTCCTCTCGCGCCGACCTTGCCTCCCCCTTTGTTTTGAACCCTCGGCCTGCGTACTGCTCTTTCTGGTACTCGAAACTGTAGCACCAATCCCCCCGCGTTTTGTCCCGCCATAATCCCATCGATATCCTCCTGACGAAATCTGAGCACCCGAATACCGGCCGGGTAAAATCCACCCAGCTGCCTTGCTTTTTCATATACCGTTTTTATTGAGATTTGCAACAGGTCGGCCACTTGGTCAGGAGTCAGTAATGGAGTCACGTCCAAGCGGTTCATCGTACCTCCTCCGCCCTGTCCTCGAAGAAGTGGTATTCGTCGAAACCGGAATCCAGCGCACCCTTTGTCTGTTTGGCAAGATGGTCGAGAGCCTCAACGATTTCTCGATCGTAAGCGTATCGCTCCCCGAGGAAGCTGAACGGAGCGAACACCTGTCCGTTGTGAACAATGTAAGCCACCTGCTCCGCCCGCATTTCGGAAACCAGAAAGAACTTGTCCTCAGGGACGCTTACGAAGCATTCGTCACGTTGCTCGTCATAGAAGACCGTACGCTGCTCCTGGCTGAACCCTGCATTGTCTTTAGTGCTGAAGGTCACAGCCACCATCTCGAGTTCTTCCGTTCGATACCGCATTTACTCCTCCCGTGTATGAAAACCTCTCTTCTTTACTAAGTGAAGATTTTTGACATACTAAAAGATCTCGCATATCTGTTAAACGATGCGCCTTAACGATATACAATACCAATTACAGAACGCAGATCATCGTCGCGTCGGCCTATCCCTATATTTCACTGAGTGAATACTTCAGGCAAAATTAAGCTGCTATGTAGTCGAGTTTCAGCTTGTGCCTGGGGCTCCCGATATGTTGACTCTTTTGAGCACTGCCCCTGATCCACGATCTTTTCTGCGGTCCATCCGCGCCATACCGTCCTCTTGCAGACCGCATCGAGGCACTCAGAATAATACGGACACAATTCCTTATCCGGATAGCACCTATTCCCGAGCCCTGCCTTCCGGAGAATACACCCATTTAGTTCCAACGTTTCAGGCGCCTTCGATCGTTTTTCTTTGTTCGTCCCTTGGCCATTTTTCTTTGCGATCATAAGATTCAAGCGTCGGTGATCTAGCCGGTTCCCATTCCGAAAGATCACCCTCTGCTTCGAGTTGTAAGCTACCAGCACCTTTGTTAGAAAGACCGCGCTCTTTCCCAGACCCGTGTCGTAGGTAATCACACATGCCGTTTTTCCCTTCTGGTGGATCCGCCAGTTCTTTGTCGGGAGCTTGTCGTAATCCTCTTTATCGATGAGGATTACAGGGCCGTTGGTAGCCGGCATTTCGACGTATGGGACCTCAGTTTTTTCCATTGCCTACCTCCAGTTTGCGGCCGTATTCGGCGATCAGGGCAGCGTCGCACCGCCCGTCAAGGTCCCGCCCACGAGGGGTCTTGAACTCCAGATCCGGGAAGAGGCGCGTCGCAATGAGGTAGCTCTGGGCCTTGGTGTCGTTCCCCTTGCTTGATTTTATGCCGAAAAGCTTCTGCCATGTCTTCGGAGGCACCTCGACAAAAGACATGCCCAGAGTGGCGAAAATGGCCCTAAAAAGGTAGAGGTAGCCGCCACGCTTGAAGTTGGCGTTCCCTCCCTTGGGCATCGGCTGCATCTTCTCGATATAGGCCCTGGTCCCCTGGGGGGAGTGGCGCACAAGATCAAGAAGGTTGGGGACATCCACCTCCTGCCTGGTCTTCGACGTCTTTAATGTTGGCATGTCCTCGCAGGTCATTTCCCCGTCCGGTTTTATCCATACGAGCGCTCCCTCATCCATTGGATCGATTCCCAAGATCGTTTTCATTTAAACACTCCAATAAGCTGCTTCGCGAATTTGGTGAT
>JAEZXS010000378.1 GCA_023442755.1 Pseudomonadota bacterium
AAGTCCCCTGTCGGCCCGATCAAGAACGGCTTTCTCATTCTGATCCGCACCTGCCGCCTGATCGTCGACACCTGCAATGTTGATGACGTTGGCTACATTGCGGACTTCACCCCGCAGAACGACGAAACCGAGTTCCCGCTCGACCTCGATGGATTGCTTCAGCCCGGCGTAAACCTCGTGGTTGCCGGTAATCGCATATTTCCCGTACCGGCATTCCATATTGCCGAAAAGAGCAGGCAGCATCTCGGGTTCGGCAATATCCCCGTCCACCATGTCTCCCGTGCTGACCAGGATGTCCGGATTCTCGGCCCTTACCTTATCCATGATGTTGTGCAGCATGCCGTTCCAAACCAGCAGACCGAGGTGGATATCCGAAATCTGGGCGATACGCAGGCGATCAATTCCCGCGGGAAGCTTTGCCGTTGGAATCACGATTCTTTCCACGCGTATCCGGCGTGCCTCGTAAAATCCGTAAATATTGATCAGGAAAGCCAGTCCCACAGCGACCAGTACCGATTTCTTTCCCATAAACAACGGCAGGGACGATCCTGTGATTATGTTGACCAGCCGGAAGAGAAGTCCGGCAAACCCGATCAGCAGAAGTATCCAGAATGCATAAAATATGTATCCCATCCAGATGTAGCCGATATGCGCGGCAACCCGGGCCGGCAACTCATGGCCGTTTCTTTCCAGCAGCCTGGCGCAGATGGGGGCAATAATCATCAGGGCAAGGAACAGGACAAAAAAGGAATGGTACAACATCCTGTCCGGCAACAGCACGCGAAAGCGTGAATAGAAGAATGCATGAGCGAGCGAATAGACAGTCAGGAACGTAAGGAGAAACAGAGTCATTGATAACAGTCGGCCGGTATGGGTTTAATTATGGTTCGAGCCTTTCGCCTCAGAAGTCATTAACCGGTCCGGCCACTCGAAATACTTCCTCAACGGATGTCATTCCGGAGCAAATCTTGAGCGCTCCCGTGATCTGCAATGGATATGTTCCTTCTTTGACAGCCTGGTCGCGGATTTTCGACAAATCCGAATCCGGACGGATCAGGCTGCGCATTGCCGGAGTCATGGTCAACATTTCATATATCCCAATTCTTCCAAGATAACCAGTTTCACGACACTCAAGGCACCCTACCGGCCGGAAAATCGAATCCGTCTTTTCGATTTTCCAAGACCCCACGAGCGAACCCCACAAGTCTTCTTCGACATCTCCGCGTTCCCTGCAGTGGGGACACAGCGTTCTCACGAGGCGCTGTGCTACTACACCGAGCAAAGTGGCTCGAACCAGGTAGTAGGGTACTCCGATATCCATAAGCCGGATGATCGCGGATGGCGCATCGTTCGTATGCAAGGTCGAAAAGACGAGATGACCGGTAAGAGCCGCCTGGACGGCCATCTCGGCGGTTTCGAGATCCCGGATTTCCCCCACCATGATGATGTCGGGGTCCTGCCGGAGAAAGGTCCGCAGCCCGCTGGCAAAATCCAGTCCGATTGCGGGATGAACCTGCATCTGGTTGAACCTGGGCTCGACCATTTCGATCGGGTCCTCGACCGTGCACACGTTGACCTCAGGCCGGGCAAGATACCTCAAGGTCGAATAGAGCGTCGTAGTTTTCCCCGATCCGGTGGGACCTGTTACCAGAATGATCCCGTGAGGCGCTCCCACCATTTTTTTCCACTGCAGCAGTTCTTTTTTCGACAATCCCAGTTGCTCGAAACTCCGTACCGTAACTTCGGGGTCGAAGATCCGCATGACCAGTTTTTCGCCGAAGACAGTGGGCATCGTGGAGAGCCTGAGTTCGACTTCATTCCCGGCCGGGGTTTTCGTCTTTATTCGTCCGTCCTGAGGTCTTCTTTTTTCCGCCAGATCCATGCGCCCAAGCACTTTGATGCGGCTTATGACGGCGCTCATCACAACACTGGGCAACTGATAGACAAGATGCAAAACGCCGTCGATCCGGAACCGCACATCCCCGTCATCACGGCGGGGCTCAAGGTGAATATCGCTGGCCCTCTGGTCGAACGCATACTGAAGCAGCCAGTCGACAATATTGACGACATAGCGGTCGTTCGCATCCAGCTTACCCGCACGCCCCAGCTCCAGCATCTGCTCCAGGTTCATGGTTGCGTTCAGGCGGCTTCCGTCGGCCTTTCCGAACGCCCTCTTTACGGATTCGCTCAGCGCGTAGAATTCCAGGAGGTACCGGCTGATCTCGTTAGGATTGGCCAGAACCCTGCAAATTTTCTTCCTCAGCACGCGCCCCAGTTCCTCTTCCCACTCCTTATTGAACGGGTCGGCCGTGGCAATTACAACTTTGTCTTTCGATACCTCGATCGGCAGTATTTTATACCGCGAAGCATACGCATAGCTGACAACGCCGGTTACTGCCCCTACGTCGACCTTCAGGGGATCTATGCGCAGATATGAGAGGCCGGTCTTTTTTGCCAGCCAGGTGAAAAGGACGTCCGCGGTTAAAGGATCGTGCGGCGGGGTTGCCCGATTGAGGCGTTTTTCTGCAATAGCGATCAGCGGATGCAGGGCTGCCTTCTCTTTTCCGGCCTGCGGAGTGAGCAAGGTTTCCATGTCCCGTTTCGTAATCATTCCGTCAAGGAGCAGGTTCTGCAAAAGAGCTCCTGAACCTGCTCCGTTTCCGTTTCCCTTTGCCTGAATATTTTGCACGGCCATGAAATACACTCTCCCCGGTTATCGCCCATACATTATTTGTTTTCCTAATCGGCATTTTTTCAGGATAGGTTCAATTTTTAGGCCATTTTCAATGAGGGCTGCTTTATCCGAATTCCGTATTGTATGATGGGGAGGACCTGCTGCCGGATTTTTGATCCGGCAGCAGGCAGGAGAATCATGACGGGGTGCTCGGATCGTATCCAGGCGGGGTAACTGCTCTGGGGGCGGGGACTTTCAGTATTCTATGCCGAAGCGCACTACGAGTTCCCTGTAGAGGGCGAGACCGAGAAAAGCTTTCAGCTTTTGGATTTG
>JAEZXS010000150.1 GCA_023442755.1 Pseudomonadota bacterium
GTGCAGAAGCGATGTGCGGTGCCTGTTGCTCACGCAGGTCAAAGACGGATCGGGCAAGACCGTTTACGTCCCCCTGGATAAACAGACGGAAACCGCAAAAGGCGACGGTTCGGTCTGGCGCGTGCGCATCGGGAACCAAAACCTTGATGAGAGTGCCCTGGTGCTGATGGGCGGGGGGAGTGTTGTCGGAAGCATCCCCGCGGGGCTTCCGCAGTTCGGGTTCCCGCATGTAGATTTTTCGATGCTGCTCAAGCTGCTGCCCATCGCCGCAATCATATCCCTGCTGGGCTTCATGGAAGCGATATCGATAGCCAAGGCCATGGCCGCGAAAACCGGCCAGCGGCTTGATCCGAACCAGGAACTGATAGGGCAGGGGATTGCAAATATGGTGGGGGCGTTTGGAAGGAGTTTTCCGGTGTCGGGTTCGTTTTCCCGTTCGGCGGTAAACATCCAGTCCGGCGCCGTGACCGGCCTGTCCAGCGTATTTACGAGCATAACCGTGGGAATCGTGCTCCTGTTTTTTACGCCGCTGTTGTACTACCTGCCTCAATCGGTCCTCGCGGCGGTCATCATGATGGCTGTCATCGGACTGATAAACGTTTCCGGTTTCGTACACGCATGGAAGGCGCAGTGGTATGACGGCCTCTTTTCGATAATTACGTTCGCTGCCACCCTGATCACTGCGCCGCACCTGGACAAGGGGATTATGATCGGCGTGCTGCTCTCTCTCGGGATGTTTCTCTACAAGAGCATGCGGCCGAAGGTCACGACCCTTTCAATGTATGCGGACAAGTCGTTCCAGAGCGCGCGCGATCATGGATTGCGGGAGTGCAAGCACATTGCGATGGTGCGATTCGACGGACCGCTTTTCTATGCAAATGCCGGCTACCTCGAAGAGAAGGTAACGGAGCGGATCCGCATTATGCCGGAACTGCGGCACATCCTGATAGTGGCAAACGGCATAAACGACATGGACGCTTCGGGCGAGGAGATGCTGTCGCTCATCGTGGACCGGGTGCGCAGCGCCGGCTACGATTTGTCCCTTGCCGGGCTCAACGAAAAAGTGCTTGCAGTTATGAAGCGCACGCATCTATATGAAAAACTGGGTGAAACGCATATTTTCCCGACCATATACGATGCGGTCGACAGGATTCATTCACGGGAACACACCGAGTGCAAGGAAAGCTGTCCCCTGCTTACGGTCTGCTTTACCGAAGATGCGCAGGTGCAAGGGAAGGATGGGATATCATGCCGGTTGTAAATATATTGTGCGGTTCATATTGCGGTGCGGAAGCCGTGATTCGCAGCCTCGCGGAAAAAACCCGTTATACGTACCTGGATGACGGATTCCTGATTTCCGAAACGGGGAAACGGTTCGACATCGATGCGGGAAAGGTGCGAAAGGCGCTTACCGGCAAGACTTCCATTTTCAACAAGTTCACGCATGAAAAGGAACGCTGCCTGGCCTGCCTGGAGTGCGTGGTCGCCGATTTCCTGCAGGCGGATAACATTCTCATTTCCGGACTGGCGGGCCTCCTGATCCCGCGAAACATCACGCATGTGCTCAAGGTATGCCTGATTGCGGATATGAAATACAGGACGGGGTTTGCCGCCGGCGAGCAGAAGATCTCCGAAAAGGAAGCTGTAAAAAGGGTCCGCAGAGAAGACGAGATGCTGGCCCTCTGGGTCGAACAGATCCTCGGGGAGAAGGACCCATGGGCCGCGAAACTCTATGATATAGTTATTCCATTAAATAAGGTTTCCCACGAAAACGCGGTCAGGATGGTCTGCGACAACCTGAACAACACGGTGCTGCATTTTTCCGATAAGTCGCGCAAGGCTGTGCAGGATTTTGCCCTGGCCGCCCATGTTAAACTGAAGCTTGCCTCGGCAGGACACGATGTTTCGGTATCGGTGCTGGACGGTGCGGCCATGATGGAAATCAACAAGCATGTTCTCATGCTCTCGTCACTCGAGGAAGAGCTGAAGAAACTGGCGCTCTCGGTTCCCGGGGTGCTTCGCGCCGAGACGAAAGTGGGGCCGGGATACTATCAGAGCGATGTCTACCGGAAGTTCGACTTCGAAGTGCCTCCTCAGGCCAGGGTGTTGCTGGTAGATGACGAGAGGGAGTTCGTGGAGACGCTTTCCGAGCGGCTGCAGATGCGCGATTATGCCTCGGCTGCCGTTTACGGCGGCGAAGAGGCGCTGTCCATCGTGGAAGAAGACGAGCCCGAGGTTATGGTGCTCGACCTCAAGATGCCGGGAATCGACGGACTGGAGGTGCTGCGGCAGGTAAAGAAGAAGCATCCACACGTTGAAGTGATCGTTCTGACGGGCCACGGCTCGGCGGAAATCAAGAAGCTTTGCCTTGAACTCGGCGCCTGCGCCTACCTGGAAAAGCCGGTGGACATCGAGAAGCTTACCCAGGCGATGCAGGACGCGTACAAGAAGGTCAGGACAAGCTCGATAAAAGTCTCTTGACGAGAAAGAGCAAGGAACGCCTGTGGAAGGTAAAGAGCTTGCATTTTTCGGGAAAATAGCGGCCGGGGTTACGCATGAACTCAAAAACGTCCTGGCCATCATCAACGAATCAAACGGGTTGATGTCCGATCTGCTCGCAATGGCGATGGAGGCGCCTTTCCCGCATCGCGAGCGATTTTTGCGCTCGATTTCGAAAATAGACGACCAAGTGCGCCGCGGCGTCGATATCACCACCCGGTTCAACCAGTTCGCGCACAGCATGGACAACCCTGTTGTCAGCGCCGATCTGAACGAGATAGTGGAGCGGACTGTTGCTCTTGCCCTGCGTTTTGCCCGGTTGAAAAACGTGGAACTCAAAGCCGCCGGTTCGGGGGCGCCCATCTTTGCCGTTACCTCGCCGTTTCGGCTGCAGATGGCTTTGACGAAGGCCGTGGAGGTATGTATCGCTGCCCTGGGCGGACCGGGAACGATCGTTCTGGAAACTTCGAATGTCCCAAGTCCTTCCCTTTGCATCGGGTATGAGGGAAAGGACGGTTCCCGGCCGAACTTCAGGGAACTGATCTGCGCGTTCAGCGCGTGGCAGGATTTCCTCGCAGTAGCCGATGTCCTGGATGGAAGCGTTCAATGGCGGCAGGATGGAGCCGGTTTTTCGCTGCTGCTGGGAGGCGGGCTCGAAAAGGAGTCGACGGCGCAGGCCGCGAGGTGAGTTTCCCGGCCGTGGTCATATATGAAGGGCGTAATATGGAAGAGAATGTTTTGCTGGTAGATGACGAGGAGGAATTCGTTGAAGCTTTCGCCGAACGGCTGCGGCTGAGAGGATTTGTCGCTCACGTCGCCTACAACGGGGAGCAGGCGCTTCAAAAAATCAGGGAAGGTGTCGCTCGGATCATGGTGCTGGATCTGAAGATGCCCGGCATTGACGGCCTGGAGGTTTTGAGGCGTATCAAAAAGGCGCAGCCCGAAGTCCAGGTCATAATTCTATCGGGGCACGGGTCGGAGAAGGATGAAGAGATAGCCAGAAATTTCGGGGCTTGCGAGTACCTGAGGAAACCTGCGGATATCTGCGCCGTTCTGGAAGCACTGACACGGGCCAAAAACAATTTGAAAAACGGCTGATCGACAGTTCATCCCACGATGTTCACGGAAAGCTCTTATGAAGATTAATCTCCTGCTGGTGGATGACGAAGAAGATTTTCTGGAAATGCTCTCGGAGCGCCTGACGACGCGAGGATTTTCGGTTTCGGTTGCCCGTTCGGGGCAGGAAGCGCTGGCGCAGATCCAGGCCGGAGGCATAGACGTGGTGCTGCTCGATGTTCAGATGCCCGGAATGGACGGTATAACCATCCTGCATGAAATCAAAAAGGTGGCGCCGCTGGTGGAAGTCATGATGCTCACAGGCCAGGGATCCGTGCAGACGGCGGTCAACGGCATGAAGTCAGGTGCATTCGACTACATTATGAAACCGGCGGAGATGAAGGAACTGGTAGAAAAGATCGTCCACGCGTACAGGCGAAAAGTGGACCAGGAAGAGCGCATCCGTAATGCGGAAATACAAAGGATAATGCTGACCAGGAGCTGGGATTAGCGCAACGGGAGCTTTCTGTTATCCTGTGGGAGCGGCTTGCGGCCGTGCAGACTGATGACAAACTCAAAAATCATCGTGATCGTCGTTCCGGCGAAAGCCGGAATCCAGTTTTTTCAGGCACTTCTGGACCCCGACGAACCCCGGACCCGATCCGGGGTTCGTCGGGGTGACGGATTGGGGGGCAACAGTCTAAGCGGCTTACAGCCGCGATGGCTTTTCTCGTTGCCATGCTCCGTATGGCAATGCATACGGGGTCCGATCGCATTGAGCTGACGGTGATTGGATCTTCGCGTATCCCGCCGAACGCGGGGGCGCAATGGATATGAGATGAGAAACACGGAATCAGCCGAACACAGTGCGGGCGAGCGAGTCGGAAGGGGCGCGGGAAACGTGACGGCGGCCGCTTTTTCATCGGCGATATTTACGCGCGGCGATTTGAGAAGAGTTCTGGCGATCGCGGCAGGGCTGATACTCTTCCTGGCCTTCTACCTGGTCCCGTTTGGGGGCGACCTGACCGATCCGAACGGGAACCGTATAGTTTTGACGCAGGAGGGCCGCGGGGCTATCGGACTCGTGATCCTCGCGATCGTCTGGTGGGCCATGGAAGCTGCTCCGATTGGGATAACCGCGGTTGCGGTTGGGATGTTTCAGGCGATTTTCGGCCTGCGTCCCGCGGTGCAGGCCTTCCATGACTTTATGGACCCCTCGGTTCTTTTCATCTTCGGTTCGATCGTGATGGGAATAGCCATCATCAAATCCGGCCTGGCCAGAAGGGGTATCTACGGCATACTCGGAGCTTCGGGGGAAAGGTGCGCACCGGTGCTTCTCGGCTGCACGGCGGCAACCGCCCTGCTGGCGCATTTCATGCCGCACACGGCCGCGGCTGCCTGCATCTTTCCGATTCTTCTGTCCGTAAACGATCTGTACGGGGAAGGCAGCCGGCCCAACGCTTTCGGGAAATCGCTTTTCATAGGAATGGCCTATGCTGCCGGTGCGGGCAGCATCGCCACCATGTTCGGCTCGGCGAGAACTCCGGCGGCAATGGCCATGTTTCGCGAGTTTGCGGGCGCTGACGTGGCGTTCGGAGAACTTTCGAAGTTCATGCTGCCCCTGAGCTGGGTAATGCTTGTGCTCATCTGGGCATACCTGAGCGTTGTTTTCAAATCGGGGTCGCGCGAACTTGCCGGGCTCAAGGAGAGCGCGCGCGACCAGCTGCGGAGAATGGGGCCGTTCAGCCGGCGGGAATCCACAGTTGCCGCCGGCATTGTCGTCGTGATTGCAGCGTTGCTCATCCAGCCGGTTGTCCCGGTATTGCAGTCGATCGACAAGACTGCGGTCTTTCTGGTTGCGACGGTTGCATTCTTTCTCTCCCGGGTTCTGGGCATCAAAGACCTTGAGGAGGTCCCCTGGAACATAATCCTGCTATACGGCGGCGCAGTCAGCCTGAGTTTCTGCCTGTGGCAGACCGGGGCGGCCGGATGGCTCGGGCTGCACGTTTACTTCCTTTTCAGCACGGGGATCGTCTTGCTGGCCTGTGCCGTCGCGGCGGTGCTGGTTCTGTCCAATCTCATAACGAATGTGGCCGTGCTTGCGGCCCTCATTCCCGTTCTTATCGCAGCGGCAAAATACGGCGGCGTTCATGCCGAACCGGTCTTTTATGCATGCCTGGCAGCGGCGGGAATGCCCTTTGTCCTGCGTATGGGGTCCGCTCCGAACGCGATCGCTTACGAGTCGCGGCAGTTCGATAAAAGCGAGCTTTTCCGGCACGGCGTGGTTGTCAGCGCTATACTGATAGCGGTCATTCTTGCGGCCTCACTCTTCATCTGGCCTTTGTTTGGCATGGCGGCCGGAAATCCATGAGCGGGGTTCGCGGTATACTCTGATCGGGTTCGGTTTTGAAACCGGAAAGATATATGGAAGACAGGCGATATTACAAATCCCTGACCAGGAACATGATTATGATCATGATCCTGGTCTCTTTTACCCCGCTGATCCTCATCACGGGCCTCATCGGGTACAATTTCGAGACCTCCTACCGGGGGAAGGTGCTCGCGCACCTTCAGGAACTTCTCGAAAAGCACCAGCAGAACATCAATGCATTTCTGGACGAGAAACTGTCGTACGTGAAAGTCCTGGCCGACTCCTTCACGTATGAGGAGCTTACGAACGAGGCCTTCCTCGAGAACAAGCTGAGCATACTTCGGAATGCGTACTCAGGGGTTTTCGCCGACCTGGGGGTAATCGATTCCAGCGGCGTGCAGGTCGCCTATGCTGGAAACCTGAAGCTCGACAGGGCCAATTACCTGCACGCGGACTGGTTTCGCGAGGCAATGAAACGGAACTATTACGTAAGCGATGTCTTTCTCGGCCTGCGCCGCACTCCCCATTTCATAATCGCCGTGAAAAAGGGCAATCCGGGTTCTGAATGGATCCTTCGGGCAACCATAGACTTTTTCGTTTTCAATTCCATGGTTGAAAACATCCGCATAGGACGGACGGGGTCCGCCTTTATCATAAACACTGCAGGCGAGTTCCAGACGCAGGCGCGAACGGATACCCCGCCGAACATGGCTTCCCTGCTCACCGGGACTTCCTGGGCCAAGGCAACGGAGGAAAAAGCCGGGGGAAGCGTTCCCGCCGGGCACACTCCATTTCCCAGGAGCGTGAAAGAGACCCCTCCGCACGGATTTCAGCAGGCATCCGGTTCCGTAACCACGCAGGATACGAAGCTTATCTACATTTTGATGCCGCTCAAGGGCGGGGAATGGACCCTCGCCTACCTGCAGGAGGAGACCGATGCCTTCTCCGAGATCCGGCGGGCAAGGACGCTTTCGCTGATCATCTTTTCCGTGGGCGGGCTTGCGATCGTGTTCATGGCAGTTTTCCTTTCGCATAAAGTAGTGCGGAGGATAGAGCGGGCGGACCAGGAAAAGGAACTCATGAACGAACAGGTGATAGAAGCCGGGAAGCTCGCCTCCATCGGGGAGTTGGCGGCCGGCATCGCTCATGAGATCAACAATCCCGTGGCGATCATGGTCGAAGAGGCCGGCTGGATGGAAGATTTGCTGCAGGAAGAGGAGATGGAAAAAAGCGAGAATTTTGCCGAATTCCAGCGCGCGCTCAAGCAAATCAATGTGCAGGGAGACCGGTGCAAGGAGATCACGCACAAGCTGTTGAGCTTTGCACGGCGGACGGACCCCGTTCACCACGATGTCCAGGTCAACGAACTGGTGGAAGAGATTTTGAGTATTTTCGATCAGCGTTCCAAGTTCGGAAACATCAAAATCAGTTCGAAATTGGACCCGGGGCTTCCTGTGATTTCCGCATCGCCTTCCGAGCTGCAGCAGGTTTTCATGAACCTGATAAACAATGCGATAGATGCGATGGGGACCCAGGGGGGATCGCTCGAGATCCGGAGCAAGGTCGACGGCGACTGGGTTGTCGTGGATGTCTCGGATACCGGTCACGGAATTCCGAAAGAGATCATGGCGAGAATGTTCGATCCTTTCTTTACGACAAAGCCAGTCGGAAAGGGAACCGGTCTGGGTCTTTCGATCTGCTATGGAATAATCAAGAAGCTGGGCGGGAATATCACCGTCAGCAGTTCCGTGGGCCTTGGTACGACATTCCACGTTTTCCTGCCTCTTCCTCGAAAAGATTCCTGATGCGGTCCGCATCTGCTATAGTGATAATTGAGAACAAACCGGGAGGTAGCGATGAATACGGTGGTGCTGCTTGTTGATGATGAAGCGCCTTTCGTCGAAACGATGAAAAAACGACTGACGAAAAGAAACCTCGTCATCCTGTCGGCTCTGAATGGTCCGGAAGCGCTGGACGTGCTCGACAGGGACAGCCGTGTCGATGTGGTTATTCTGGATGTGAAGATGCCCGGCATGGACGGTATGGAGACGCTGCGCCAGATAAAAGAAGCGCACCCGGCGGTGGAAGTGATAATGCTGACGGGACATGCTACAATGGAAACGGCAATCGAAGGAATGAAGCTTGGGGCTTTCGACTACCTGATGAAGCCGTGCAGCATCGAAGAGGTCCTCTCGAAGGTGCAGGAAGCCAAGGAAAAGAGGCGCAGGCACGAAGAGGAAATCACCCAGGCCCGCATTCGCGACATCACCATGCGTCGGGGCGATTAGGCTGGAATGGAAGCGGAGACACGCGGAACTTTTGCGGAACGGAAAAGGCAGCCCAGGATCCTT
>JAEZXS010000182.1 GCA_023442755.1 Pseudomonadota bacterium
ATCTCCCGAGAGAGGACTTGCACCTCTCAGATCGCGCCTGCTCCCAGGCGCACTCACCCCGGCGAAAGCCGGGGCCCAGTGCCTTTCCATTCAACTGACTTAAGAAGACAATGGATTCCGGTTTCCACCGGAATGACGGTTATTGTGACTTTTCTGCACTTTCCCACTCGCAATACTTTTTGAGCACTCTGCTAGGCTTCATCTTTCCCAAACGGCCGCCTGCGCTGGTTGAAGGGGGAAAGTTTGAAGACATCCAGGTGGGCAGCATCTTGTTGCCGCCGAAGCGTTCCTTCCATGAGGAACGGCCCCGGAGTGGTGACCCGATCCCCAAGGGCGCGGTAAAAGGATGGCAGGACAACGGCTTCTAACAGGCCGGTTTCGTCCTCTAATGTCAAAAACTGCATGATGCCGTTTCGAGTGAGTACCCGGCGCATGGCGGCCATGATGACCAGGAGGCGAATGCGCGATCCTGTGGATCTTGCGGTGGCGGTTCGGATTGAAATGCAGCCGTAGCGCTCTGCCTCGGGTCTTAGAAGCCCGACCGGGTGGGCTGAGAGATGCATCTCCAGGTATCGTAGCTCGTGTCTAACCCGCACAAGCGCTGAATAGAGACCGATGTCGGCTTGCGGCGTGGATGGCGGAGCATCGAGGCGAAGGGTCTCGACGGCAGCCGGATTTCCCCCCTTCTTCAGTATATCGAGAGCAGTCTCGTGTACAAACGGATACCATTCGGACAGCAGAGGGGGCATATCGTCGCATGCCCCCGAAAGCACCAGGGCAGAAAGTTCGTTATGCCTCGGTTTGATTCGGTCGGCAAGATCGCGGAAAGTTGTGAATGGCCCCTTCTTCTCACGCTCCTCCAGGATTTTTCCTGCCGTCCTGACCGTAAGTCCCTTTATCTTATCGAGCCCTACCCGGACCGCCCCTTCGACAATCGCCGAATGATATTCCGAAAAGTTCACGTGCGGAGGAAGAAGTATCACGCCTTGGCGCGTCAGGTCTGAGGCCAGGGTGCGTAGCGGATACATCCCCTGGTGGTGGTTTATCAGCGCGCAGGAGAATTCGACCGGATGGTGAGTTTTCAGGTAAGCGGAAAGGTAGGCAAGCTTCGAATAGCTTGCGGCATGCGCCTTGTTGAAAGAATAGGACGCGAAGCGGGCGGCTTCGGCCCATGTTCGGCGGGCGCGTGACAGTGTGGCGGGGCTTTCGCCCCGGTTGACCCCGCATCGTGCGAGAAAACCACTCTCCAGTTCCGAGAGCCGTTGCGGGTCTCCTCCGCTGCGGACTATCGCAGATCGCAGTTCATCCGCCTCCCCCACTGTCAGCTCGCCTGTCCGGGCAAGCAAGACCATGATGTCTTCCTCGTAGAGGAGCATCCCTTGCGTTTGCCGGAGCCGGTCCGAGATCGCCGAGTCAAGAATTTCCGCAGGCTCCTCGCCCCGCGCGCGCCGGATGAATGCGGCTTTTGCCTGCCCGGCTGCGGCTCCGGGCCGTATGAGGGCAAGAGCGGCTGTTAGGTCGTCCTCGCTTCGTATCGGTAGCCTCGCTAGAAGAGAACGCATCGCCGGGGTTTCCAACTGAAAACACCCTATCGTCCGGGCGTTGTCGATCAGTTCCAGCGTCCGGGAATCGTTTGCGGGGATTGCATCCAGCGCGGCAGGGTCGGCGCTGCCGGCAAGCCTCAATGTTTCTTGGAATTCGCTCAGGAAGCGGTTTCCAAGGAGATCTATCTTGACCATCTTCTGTTCGGCCAGTGCGGCCATATCGTACTGAGTTACCAGGACTCCCTTGGGAGCACGTTCCAGCGGCAGTATGTCCTCCATCGGCTGTCTGCCGATCACCACCCCGCCCGGGTGCACGGCCGGGTGATGAGGCCTGCCGACAAGGCGCTGCACCAATGGAAGGATGTGGCCGAAGCCGATTGGTTCTGCCGCCGCGTCGACCTTATCGGGAATGGCATCGCTAAGCCCGAGAAAGTCGAATTCCTCGACGCCGAGGTCGTCGGGGGGAAGTGTCGCACTAAGCTTGTCGATGAGGCTCGACCGGATCCCGAATGCCTTGAGCCCCGCCCGGAGCGCCGAACGGCGCTGGAGCGTGTGGTGGGCGGCAACCATTACCGTCCGTTCCCGGCCGAAATGATTGTGGACCCACTCGATCACATCGTCTCGAATCTGCCAGGGAAGGTCGATATCCACATCCGGCCACTCCGATTTGGCCTCATGGAGAAACCGCTCGAAGAGCAGTCCGCTTTCCACCGGGTCGACCGCCGAGCCTCCAAGCAACCGGATAACCAGGGAACTTACGGCGGAGCCTCTCACCACTGCGGGAATCTTCTTTTGCCGGCAATGATCGAGTATTTCGCCCACGATGACCATGAAGGCGGACAGGCCGAGACGCTCGATTTCAGCAAGTTCGAATTCGAGTCTTTCCTCGTGCGGTATGGTCCACTTACCTGCGCCCGTGATTTGGACGAGTTTTTCCGCGCACAAACCCCGAAGGCGCTCGACCGGTTTTGCACCGCCTGGAAGCACGAGTTCAGGCAGGCCGGGTTCGAGGTCCCGGAAAGAAAACCGGCACCGCTCGGCAATCTCTGCCGATGCCTCCAGCGTCCCCGGGACGTCGGCAAAAAGGGCGGCTGCTTCGGAAGGGGAGCGCAGATAGCGTTCAGGACCCGCGTTGAAACCCTTCTCTTTCACCTCAGAAATAAGGCGGCCCTGGTGAACGGCCACCTGGAGCTGGTGAAGCGGGTAATCGCTTTTCAGCGGGAAAACGGCATCCAGGTCTGCGACCACCCGAATCCCCAACCTGCGCGCCTGCTCAAAAAGGAGGATTTCCGACCGGGAATCTCCCGGGCGCACCAGGAGCAACCCCAGGTTATCTTTTGAAAAGGCGCCTTCGGCCGCAAGCCGCTCGATCGTGACCGGATCCTCGCTCAGCGCGATAAGGCCCGCTGCATTTTCCGACACCGGTGGAATCAGGTCGCCCCCGGCAGCGCCTCTGCCCCGCCGACCGCCACTTCCGCTCCTTCGACTCACAATGCGGCAAAGACTCGAGTACCCTTCCCTGTTGGAAGCAAGGAGCACCAGGCGGCCGGTCTTGTTTCCGAAATTCCTGCGGTCGTCGAAACCGGGCCGGAGTTCAACGCCGGTGATTGCATGAATGCCCCTGGTCCGGCATCGGGCATGGAACCGCACCTGGCCGTAGAGGTTTTCGAGATCGGTGAGCCCGAGCGCGGGATAGCCCAGTTCGGCGGCGCGATCGACCAGTTCGTCAACCGATGCGGTCCCATATCCTAGTGAGTAGTCGCTTTTGGTATGAAGCGGAATGAACATACCGATAATTATATCGGTTCGAATCGCCCGGATGGAGTCTAACCGACAGGAGTAGCCACATTTCAACAGGTTTAGACCGCAGGTTTGGTCCAAAGCCGGATGTAGACGATCCCCGCGGCAATAACCGCCGGGACGACTCCGAGCCCGATGAAGATCGCATCGCCGGGCAGCCGGGCCCACTCTATCATTCTGACGAATTCCTGGTTGAGGTAATAAAGGCTTCTGGCATGCCAGTAGCCGTTATGGAGGACGTCCCGCACCTGCAGCACTCCGCCGGGAAAGAGATTCGCAATCACCATGAGGGCCAGCCCGATATTCAGCCCCCAGAAGGAGACGCGGATAAATTTCTCGGGACGCACCCACTCATCGTCGGTCGAAACCTGGCGCAGGGCAATGGCTATCATCGACATCCCCAGCATTCCAAAGGCGCCCATCAGGGCCGAGTGCCCATGATTGGGGGTGAGCATGGTGCCGACCTCGAAATAGCTGACAATCGGCAGGTTGATGAGGAAGCCGAATATGCCCGCCCCCACAAAATTCCAAAAACCAACCGCCAGGAGGAAGTAAAAACCCCATTTATGCGGATTGGCCGCCGACTTTCCGCAGATGTCGCATTTCGTTCCGCCGAGTTTTATGAAATCCCCCGCATCGAGGGTGAGGAGCGTCAGGGGAACGACCTCCAGGGCCGAGTACATCGCCGCGAAAGCCATCGAGGTCGTCGACTGGCCGGTCCAGTACCAGTGGTGGGCGGTCCCTATGATGCCTCCCACCAGGAAGAGGATGGCGTCCAGGTAGATGACCCGGACAGCGGTGACAGTCGTTACCAAGCCCAGCTGCACGAAAGTCAGAGCGACCAGAACGGTAACGAACACTTCCAGGAATCCCTCGACCCAAAGGTGGATGATCCAGAACCGCCAGGTATCCACAACGGAAAAATTGGATACGCTGTCGAAGAAGAACGCCGGAAGATAGAACAAGGGTATCATAAGGGCTCCAAGCAGGAAAAGCACGCCGATCTCGCGCCGTCCCGGGTCCTTCAATGCCGGGGCGACCTCCCGGTAGAGCAGAAGAAGCCAGAGCAGCAGCCCGATCACCAGCAGCACCTGCCAGGCCCGGCCCAGTTCCAGGAATTCCCAGCCCTGGTGGCCGAACCAGAACCAGAGGTTTCCGAGTTTCTGGTTGATCCCCAGGATTTGGCCAAAAAGACTGCCGGCAATGACGATCACAAAGGCCCAGAAGAGAAGGTGGATTGCTGCTGTTTGCCCCTTTGGTTCGGCCCCGCCCAATGATGGAGCCAGCAGAAGGGCGCCTGCGACATAGGAACTGGCAATCCAGAAAAGGGCAAGTTGCAGGTGCCAGGTTCTCAGGATGTTGCTGGGAAGGTAATCGGAGAGATTGAAACCGTAGAAGCTTCCCGGTTCCGCCCGGAAATGGGCGATTGCGCCCCCCACCAATACCTGTGCAAGAAAGAGCAGCGTCACAGCAAAGAAGAACTTTATCGTGGCCCTTTGAGTTTCGGTCGATTCGCCGGGAATCATCCTCGGGTGTGCGACACCGACATCGCTTTTCCAGCCCAGGAAATCGTAGCGCCCGAACGCAAACAGAACCAGCGCCGTTCCGCCCAGGAGCATGATTATGCTCAGCATGCTCCAAAAGATCGCATCGCTTGTCGGGGCGTTGCCGACGAGAGGATCGTAAGGGAAATTGCTCGTGTAGGAATAAGTCTGCCCCGGCCGACTCGCAACACAGGCCCAGGCAGCCCAGGAAAAGAAAGCGGTCAGCTTCCGGAGTTCCTCGGGATCCGATATGAAAGCAGTCCGAAGACCTCCATTCAGTTTCGGGTCCTGAAAGTAGCCCGTCCACCTGGTTATCTGATTTCCGTAGGATGTAGCTTCCGGTTGAGTGAAGGCAAGTGACTTTGTCTCCGGATTATAGCGATTTTCGCGAAGCAGGCGCCTTACCTCGCTCAGGACCACATCGTTTTCGACAGGGCTGAGCGCGCTTGCATCCTTTGCGAACAATTCACGGGCGATTTCCGTGAAGGCATCCAGGCCGAGGCCATGAAGGTATTCGGCCGAAAAATCGGGACCGAGGTAAGCCCCATGCCCCCAGATGGTTCCGTTGTCCATGAGCCCGTACTTGAGAAAGATCTGCTGCCCCGACCAGACATCGTCTCCCGTGAAAATGATCTGCCCGGCCGGCCCCACAACCCTTTCGGGCACGGGAGGCGCGTCCCTGTATGACTTGACCGATATATAGATGAGAACGGCCATTCCAAGAATGATGATGGTAATAAGCGCGTATTTCCATAACGGCGAGACCTGCCGGGGTGACCGGGCGGGATGGTCGAAAGAGTTTTGCGCTAAATCGGAGCTCATGACGGTGCCTCCCTTGTTCGGGGGAATCGAGATGGGCTCTAAGTTAATTATCCTTACCGGAAAAGGAACGTCGTTCAGACCCTTTTCCCGGTTCCGGGTACCTTCCCTCCCGGTTTGACACCGCGGATCGAAATACTTAGCCTCATAATTGCCGGCGGGCGGGTAAAACTCCGTTGTGGGAGCGGTTTTTAGCCGCGCAGATTGATGACAAACTCTAAAATCATCGTGATCGTCATTCCAGCGAAAGCCGGAACCCTGTGTTTTCAATCACTTCTGGACCCCGACTTTCGAGATTGTGTCATAATCCAACAACGAGGAAAAATGCAAGCAGAAGTGGGAATAAAGCCTGGTTCCCGGCCTTCGCCGGGATGACGTCGTTGTTATTTGCCGTTTTGACTGCGAAAGTGGGCATCTCCGAAGCTGCCATTAATTATGACACAATCTCTTTCGTCGGGGTGACGGATTGGGGGCTTTCCAACAGTCTGAGCGGTTTTTAGCCGCGATGCCCACGGGAGAGGAGGAAGACAAAAGAGTGATCAGGATAAAGCGCGTTTACGAACAACCGGAGCCAGCGGATGGGCACCGCTTTCTGGTCGAGAGGCTTTGGCCGCGCGGGATAAAAAAGGAAGCCCTGCATATGGAAGCGTGGTTAAAAGACGTAGCACCCAGCAGCGAACTGCGAAAGTGGTTCGGACACGATCCCGCGAAGTGGAATGAATTCGAGAAGCGGTACTTTGCGGAACTGGCCGCCAGGCCGGAAGCCCTGAAGCCCATCGTCGAAGCGGCCGGACAAGGCGATGTCACCCTTCTATACAGCGCGCACGATACCGAACACAACAATGCGATGGCGCTCAAAAAGTACGTCGAAGAGCATTTCGGTTGATCGATCAATCTTTGTACGTGAACACCCGCCCCCACAGGCTTTTTGTCCCCCAGATTCCCGACCTGAGGCATTCCAGTTGCACGATCTGGCTGTGGTCCACGAACAAGTTGACTTCCGGGCCATAGTTCTGGATGTACCAGGCAAAGACATCCGGATCGGCTGCTTCGAACATCACATGCTCCAGGCCGAGCGCATTGATGAACTTGGGCGGAATTCCCGTTCGCCAGGCGCTTACACTCTCGGTGATGCCCTCTGATTCGATCATGATCATGTATGCGCCGCTCTCCAGGTATTTTTTCGACTGGATAATCGCCCACTCGGGGTCCCGTGTCCCCTCAGCCTCGAGTTCGGCAACCCTGCTGGCGCCTCCGGCGCCGAATTGAATGCCTACCTCCGGTTTTGCTTTCAGCCCGGCTTTCCGGACCTTTTCGATCAGCCGCAGAACGGCATCGGTCGGGACCGAGATAAAACCGGCGGAAAGTTCGACAATATCGAATCCGATTCTTTTGCACTCTTCGATATACCGGTCGACGACATCCCCTCCCCTGGTCAGGACATGTTCGATAAAGCCTCCCGTGGAAACCAGCACATCATGGGAGTGACAAAGATCTATCAGCTCTTTCACCGCTTTTCGCGGCATAAGTGAAAACGAGCCTCCCGCGAACTTCAGGGAATCGATGTAATCGCCCATTGTCCCGAGAACATCCTGGAGGTAGTTTACGCCCATGGGCGTATAGTATGGCCCCCGTATTTCCGTTATTCCCGACTTACGGGGCTTGGAGTCCCGATGGTTGAGTTCAATGAAGTTAAAAGCCCTTTCATCTTCTTCCATCATCGCGTCTATATCCTTTGCCTTTTCTCAGTGAGGATCTCCGGTTCCGGCCTTTGCCAGAAGCTCCGTCAGATCCGCAACGCGAATGTTTTCCAGTTCTTTGACGGCCTGAAGGATGTTCTTGCCGAGCTTCTCGCTTACATAGGGTTTGCCGAGAAATTCAAATTTTGCAGCCACGCCCTCCCACTTCACAGGTCTGGTGAAGAACCCTTCATAGTCCGCTTTCCCATATTCCAGGGTTTCGCCGCTCCTCAGATTGACCTTCAGGATGCAGGGCATCTCGCGGGGAAACCTCTCGCTCAGTTCGGCTCGGGGATGGATGGAGATGCGTTTCAAAAGGTCCTGTATATCCTGTCTCAGTATACGTTCCGGGCTGTACTGTTCGGGCATCACCCGGCCGTCCAGGATTGCGGCGGCCAGGATGTACGGAAGACTATGGTCCGCCTCTTCCTTTGCCGCAACGCTGGTCTTGCCGCCCTCCTCGCCTCCACCTATTATGTTGAAGGCAACGTTGAAAGTATCCAGTTCGACGCCGAGGATGTCCCCGGCTTTGAACCCGTAGCGTTCCTTCATCTCCAATATGCCTTCGATGGCGGACTGGGAATGGATTTCCGCGTTGTACTTTTTGATGATGGTAGAAGTCACCCGTTCCAGGTCCTCACGGGCCCAGTCGATTCGGAACGGACCCGATATGGCTTCCATAAACCCCTTGTTTCCTTCGAAGACTTCCGGCGGACCGGTTATTCCGCGCATGGCGAGAAAAGCGGCATGGATAGCCCCGAAAGCGGTATTCGGATACGCGAGACCCTTCCAATGAGACAGAGCGCCGGTTCGCGTCACGCGGAGGGAATTGAAAGCGGTTCCGCTTATGGCAATTGCATTGGCGGTCTTTTCGGCATCGAGTCCGAGAGCCCTGGAAATTCCGGCAGCCGCGGCGAAGGAGCCCTGAGTGGTGTGGTCAAACCCTTTGTCCCTCACCGGCGCGAGATCGCTCAGTCGACACTGGACCTGATACGCAACCGCGAGAGCGGTCAGGAAATCTTTTCCGCTGCCGCCGGCATATTCGGATGCGGCAAGAATTGCCCCCAGGTTGTCACTCGGATGGCAGGTTTCGTGTTTTGCAAGGTAGCTGTCGTTGAAATCCAGATAACGCACCAGCGCGCTGTTATAGAACGCCGCGCGGTCCGGCGATGTGCGGCCGCCTCCGATCAAGGTGCAACGGGGACTTCCACCGAAGTCATCCACCTGCCGCCGGACCAGCCTGACTGGTTCTCCTTCCAGGGCGCCGAGTGCACAAGCCAGGCTGTCGAGCACCCTCAGCTTGAGTTGCTGCCGCGCATTCCCGGACATGTCTTCATATTGCGTTCCGGCAACGAACCGTGCGAGTTCATTTACGATGGGCATCCGATATAACTTATCCTTTCGGGAGCTTAGTCCGCTTTTCAAAGTAATCATCAAATGATGGATGAGCATTCCTGAAGCAGACCGCCCGAACCGGGTCTTGCGGGGAAGCAAAAGGGCTGCGGAAATCCGCAGCCCTTCGGGGAATGCAAAATGGCGGTCCTCCTAAGCCTGCACCGGGCTACTCCAATTCTTCGAATTTGCCGGCTCGGGTCGCCCTGATGTAATTCAGACAGAAATCGTCCTGCCCGGCAAGGGCTTCGGTCGCCACGATATTGGCCATCATCCGGCGGTCCAGCGGGTTGACGATGGCGCCGTCCAGCCCGTTGGAAATGGCCATGGTCATGAACGTCTGGTTGAGGAATCTGCGCTTCGGCAGACCGTAGGAGACGTTCGAAAGACCGCAGACCGTATGGACTTCTTTGAAGGTGGTCATGATCCTACGGATCGATTCCAGGAACTCGATCCCGAACATGCCGTCGACGGACACGGGCTGGACCAGCGGGTCCACATGGATATTCTCGATAGGAACATTGTTTTTCACCAGGCCGTTTATCAACTTGTCGGCAACTGCCATGCTGTCGTCGGCGGTCTTCGGCATGCCCTGATCGCCCATACACAGTGCAACTACCCGGCAATCCGTTCCGGCAACGACCGGAAGCAGCTTTTCGTAGCGGTCTCTTTCCAGGGAGATGGAATTAATCATCGGCGTCCCCCTGTGTACCGACAAACCCGCCTCGATCGCCGCGGGCGACGGGCTATCGATGCAGCAGGGGACATCCACCACCTCCTGGACCCGGCGCACGAGCCATTTCATGCATTCGGCCTCTCTGTCCACAAAGATGCCTGCGTTGACATCGATGTAGTCCGCTCCGGCCTCGAACTGGTCTTTGGCAACCTTTTGGATGCCCACGGCATCCTGTTCCTGGATGTACGCGCCCACAGCCTTGCCGATATCGTGCAGGTCGCCTGCAACGGTGCCGACGAGCACCTTGGCGGCCTGTGCCGCGGTGGACTTGGAAAGGATGGGCTTGAGGATGGTCATGCCCGCATGCATAGCTCTGGCAGCGATAAGCACTTTGGCAGTGGCGGCCACGGCGTTCGGGGCTTCCTGGACCGTCCAGATTCCGTCCTATTTTCCCATGCTCGGGTTGGGCGGCACCTATATAGCGTTCCTGGTCGGTGCGTGCCGGAAATACGGCTGCCCGCACCTTTTCAGCCTCGATACCCGGATTCCCCTGCGCCTGTTGGATGAGAAGGACAAGGAATGCTGGAGATCGGACGGATCCAACCGGCGAAACTTTTGCCGCCAGATTTATGGCACATCCAATCATCGCGCGCGGGCTTGCCGCACGTCGCATAGAAAAGCCGTCCGTGAGGCGCTCCGCTGGGGGGAGGTGGTCACCAGGACCTGTTGTCATTTCCTCATGCAGATCACGGCGCCCGTACTGCACGATGGCAAGCTTGCCGGCTACCTGCTGGCCGCCCCCTTTTCCCCTGTCGACACGGGGCAGATCCCGCTGGAAGCCTCCGCCCTGTTCAGCGACCAACCCAAGGAGAGAAAAAACGTCGAGAAAGCGCTTCCTTCCCTTCCCATCGTCAGCGAGGAGGAAGCCCATCGGGCGGCCCAGACCCTGTTTCAGCTGGCCGACGAACTTTCGACGCCCGACCTGGACTGCCTGTTGGAAGTTCGCAGGATCCAGGAACTTCAGGGTAAAATCACAGACCAGATCTATTCGCTTAAAACCCGTGAGAAAGACTTCGACCCCAGTTCCCTGACTAAACTTTCTTTCGACGAAGAAAAACAAATCATCGCCAGGATCAAGCTCGGCGACCGGGAAGGCGCCAAGGAAATTCTATACCGGCTGTTCGCCATCCTCTTATCCCAGTACATGGAAAACTTCGAACTGCTGAAGATATCGATTCTGGAGTTCCTGGTCATCCTCACGAGGACGGCCGTTGAAGAGGGCACCCGGATCGAGGAAGTCCTTGGAATAAGATACCGCTTCATTACCGAGTCGGCGCGCATAGAAAACCAGGAAAATCTCTGCATCTGGGTTGTTCAACTGCTCGAAAACTTCATGGACAGGATTTACAGGGCCAGGCATGTCAAAAACTATCAGCGCCTGGAGAAGGCAATGAATTTTATAGAAATGCATTACGAGGAAGCCCTGACGATCGAGCAGATAGCCAGGGAGGTATGCCTGAGCCCCTCGCGCCTGAGTCATATATTTAAAAACGAACTGGGGACCACACTGGGGGATTATATATCGAAGGTCAGAATCGAAAAAGCGAAGCAACTGCTGAAAAATGAGGAATTGCCCATCCTGCAGATCGCTCTTTCGGTCGGATTTTCCGACCAGAGCTATTTTACGAAGGTTTTCAAGTCCTTCGAGAAATGCACTCCGAGAGCCTTCAGGCAAATGCCCGCCGAAACACCCTGAAACTAGACCGGAATATCGAACTCCCAGCCGAAACTTGTTTTCAGAGTCGAGATCACATGCTGCAGATGGAATTTCATGGCCTGCTCGGCCGCCTCGGGATCGTGCTGCTCCATCGCCCTGATAATACGGAGATGGT
Source organism: Pseudomonadota bacterium (assembly GCA_023442755.1). Taxonomy (GTDB): domain Bacteria; phylum Desulfobacterota; class Syntrophobacteria; order Syntrophobacterales; family Syntrophobacteraceae; genus SbD1. The sequence continues at coordinate 11,407 of JAEZXS010000182.1, forward strand.
CTTCGACCGCGACACCTGGGGCTCCGGGCAGTCGACTGTAATTATTGATGAACTGTTGCATCATCTCCCGTATCACGGTGATGATTTTGCGCAGGATGCGATTACCGGCAATCCTGGCCAGAGCAAAATGAAACATAAAATCGTGCTGGGCGAAGACGGCCAAGTCTCCCTGTTCCATCGCATCGATCATGGACTCGTGGATCCCCGCAAGAAAAACGATGTCGCCGGGTTGGGCGCGGACGGCCGCCAACCGCGCCGCAATCTGTTCGAAATAAAACCTGACCTCCATCAACTCATGCGTTGAGTTGTCTTCCAAGGAGAGTGCGTCCATCATCGGTTCAATGAGCATATTGGCGCTCAGGTGTTTTACGTACGTTCCCGACCCATGCCTCATTTCCACCAAGCCGATCGAGGAGAGCTTTTGAAGAGCTTCCCGCATGGCCGTTCGCGAAACACGCATCTGCGAAGCCAATTGCTCAATTGTCGGCAGCCGCTCGCCATCCTTCCAATGCCCCGAAAGGATATCCCTTTTGAAGATATCGAAAAGGCGCTCGGAAAGTTTTTCCCTGGGCAGAGGATTCAATATCCTTGAATTCGGCTCACCACTCTTCGAGGGTGCCATTTCGGCTCCTCTTCCGGCAGAAGGGTCCTTAAAAACCCCGGCACGTCAGCGATCGAGAGAAGTCCTACCGCTCAGCTTCAAATCCGGGTAAACGCATCCAAAGCAAAAATAGCAGCATGGCCGCATTGTCGTGACAGAACGGCCTGCCCAAGAAGGGATACCACATAGAGGCAAGGCAGACAACGGGACTTCCGCGTTTCACGGCAGTCAACGGAGGGCGCCTGCGCGCAGGAAGTCTCATGCGGAGTGAAACATTCCGAAAATGCTCAGCGGCGGAGCAGGAAAACAAGCCTGGAGGGGCTACGGGGAATGAACTTTCAAGCAACTGAGCACTCCCGGCGATTTCATCATATCATTATATCCATGTTTACAAACTAACGCCTTCACTCCACCTTTTTATACTGATTCCGGTTCGAGCCATAAGATAGCATAAATATAAAATATTTAATTGTCAGCACCATCGATATCATCACTTTTTCGTACCTGAGAAAATTCTTGACAGGGGCACATGGGCCAATACAATGTTGCCAAGTCATCGTATGATAATATTTCTTTTTTTGTAAAAACCTCTTGAAATCCTGTGGCGGACGCCGCGAGGGCGGCCTGCCGGGTAGCTTTGTATAGAAAAAGTAGTGAAATTTATCACAGCGAAGGATGTCACCATGGGTCGTGATCCGGCCCGTATCCGGGCAATCGCCGGTTTCCGAAAGCGAGTTCGGACTCGCCACCGTCTTTTTTCCGGCGATCGCCACCCGAACGGGGAGTGTCTTTCCGGGATGGTCGCCCAAAATGGACTTCATCATACCCATGCACGCCCAGGCACGGATGTGGGCCTCCATTTTCCGATCAGGCAGGGGGCCGGGATATCGATCTCCCCGCTCTTCTCCTTTCAAAACCCGCTGATGGACCTGCCCCGGCACATCTGCGACAACGCACCGCCAGGCCGCACAGGTCCAATGAGTTTGCACCCGGCCCCGCAACGAGGAACCAATGGCTTCAGAGAACAAGACAGTAATAATCGCATGCGCCGTCATGCAGGAAGAACTCGAACGTATACGGCCCGCTGCAGGCAGGATCATTTATCTCCCGCAAAGTCTGCACAGAACACCCCAGATCATGGCCTCCAGCATCCAGCAAGAACTCGATAGCCTGGAGCCCGGCGGCACGCATACTGTTCTCATGGCTTATGGCCTGTGTTCCAACGGCATCGTAGGAGTCAAGGCGACTCGAGGAGAGATAATCATACCCAGAGTGCACGATTGCATCGGAATCTTCCTCGGATCGCTGCAACGCTATATCACGCAGCATCAGCAGAATCCCGGGACCTATTACCTCACGCCGGGTTGGATCCGCGAGCAGAAAGACCCGCTGGGAATACTCGAAGAATATCGATCCCGCCTCAACAGTGAGGACGCGGAGTGGTGCATCAGGCAGGAATTCAAGAACTACACACGTATTGCCCTGATTCACATGGGGGGAACGATTCTGGACCCCATTCGCGAGCGCGCCATCGCAAATGCCCGTTTTTTCGGCATGATCTATGAAGAAATACTAGGCGCTGATCACCTTTTGCAAAAGCTCGTCCGGATGGAGCGGACGGATGAGTTTGTGATCGTGCCTCCCGGTGGGGTGATCGAATCGGAACCCTTTACTGCACAGTGACGGGCCACTTTTACAGGGGGCAAGGGGCCCTCGGGTTTTCAGGAAACATGCAGTGCCTGATCAGGCATAAGACGCTTCAGGGGCTGGAAGCAAAGCCGGTATGGACCTGCAAAGTTTGATCTTTCGTATTCTTTAGCACGCGAGGGGCTGCCGCTTACGCGGCGGGAAGATCTGCGAAATTGATTGTATGCCCGCCCCGCCGCAAATCCGTACGGATCGACCGAAACCTGGCGGGAACCGATTATTGCCGGGCATTCACGGAAATCGAGAGACTCGACAGGCGGAAAGAACAAATGCACTTTCTCCAACAGCTCGAAGCCCTGGTTGCCTTTCATCTCGAGGAACATACGCGAGGTCGCCACCTGCTGCAATTCCTCGAAGAAGAGGACGATATTGCCCATCAAGCAGTTCCTTCCGTTAAAGGGGGCAAAAGAAGCGCTTTTTTCGAAGCCATCCACAGCACGGGCCTCGAACAATTGTCTCTGGTCTTCAAAACCCTCCAGGCAGAAGCCGCCAGAATCATACCGAAGGAAAACAGGGACCTCGGCGATCTGACGGCCATAGATCAGTTTTACACCAAGTCGGTTTTTTCGAAACAATGGGCCGATTTCAGCAACATAGCCAGGAATGCCGCGGGGTACGTGTCTTTCGATCTCAACCGGTCCATCCCGACCGGGATCGCTCTCATTCCGAATAAGGTCGATGCCCGCCCATACGTTAACGACCTCTTCGTGCCGGCACAGACCGCGGTTATGGATCCGAATTATCAGTCCTACAAAGATTTCGATTCGTGGATAGCGGAAGGGAAGCACTTTATCTGCCGCATTCGGGCCAACAGCCAGCTGAGCCTGCTGGAAAACAACGGTCTGCCGGAGAGCAGTTCCGTCTTCTATGATGCTGCGGTGCTTCTTGGCATCCCCAATGTGAACCAGACGAGAAATCCTGTCCGGGTCATCGGATACCGCGAAAAGTTGAAAGAATTCTGGATAGCCACGAGCAGAAACGATCTGGAAGCCGAACAGGTTGCATCAGCTTATAAGGCGCGATGGGCAATCGAGAAATTTTTCGAATGGTGGAATATCCATCTGAAATATTACCAGGCCATTGCACGAAGCGGATACGGTCTGGCGGTCCAAACCCTGGCAGGACTGGTAACCTACCTTCTTCTCGCAATCTATAGCTACGAGCACTTTGGCGAGAGAGTGAGCATAAAGAAGGTCAGCCACTTCCGAATTCAGATTCGCGACGAACTCCTGGCAAAACGCATCGAGCATATCGTAAGCATGTCGGAGGCAAATGCCGGTACACAGGCCAAACTTCAGGAGTCACCCATTTAGCCGGGCTGCAATTTTTGCCGTCCCAGGCAAGAATTTCCTCCGCCGCGGCTTTGTTTTCCCCTTCCGCACCGAGCGCACCGCCCCTTTTACCCCCGCATTCCACCGCTCCGCCAGAATTTATTCTACAGGCGTCACGTTTCCCATTCAGCCGCCGAACCCTTGCTGAGTGTCACTTTCAGGAACTGCCCCGGAGTTGACAGTCCGTCCGAAATGCAAACGTAAAGCGGATTTTTATAAAAAGGCACCGCATTTGCAAAATGCTGCTGCAGGCGAGGGAATTCAGGTCGATCCCCTGCGGCGGCATGCGGATAGCTGCATGCACCCGGATTGCGAGCAGGCTTCGCAAATGCCGGAGATGTAATGAACCTGAATCAGGGAATAATTGTCAAAACAATGACAAAAGGAATACGAGTAGATCGGGCATCCCGGTCAAACAAATGGCATTGAGCAGTTTACAGCAATTTCAGAGTTACAAAATACTTGGGCAGGATAGCCTGCACAAAAACTCAAGGAGGATCTTTCCATGGGTCTCAAAGTTAACACCAACATCGAGGCGATCAGTGTTCACAACAACCTGGTGAACACAAACAACGGCATTGCAACTTCTCTCAAGCGCCTGTCTTCGGGTTACAGAATCACATCGGCAAGAGACGATGCCGCGGGGTTTGCAATCGCCAACTCATTCTCCGCCAAAATCTCGGCGATGAAAGTGGCATCGCAGAACTCGAGCGAAGCACAGTCGATGCTCCAGACCGCAGACGGAGCATACAACCAGATCCACAACATCATGGTCCGTATGAAATCCCTTGCGACCCAGGCCGCTTCGGGCCAGACAGAGAGCCTGGCCACGATGCAGAACGAGTTCCAGTCGCTCCAGGATGAAATCGACCGGATCGCCAACTCGACGAAGTACGGTTCCACCACACTGGTTAATGGCAACGGTGTTGCAGTCTCGGGCATCACCTTCCAGGTCGGCGCAACCAATGCCGCAGTGAACGAAATAGTGGTTACCTTCAGCGGTGCCACTGCAAGCTGCCTGGGTGTCAGCACCACCAACAACATCGGGATCGGGACTCTGGCAAGCGCTCAGGCCGCAATGGACGCGATCGACACCGCCCTGACGTCTATCAACTCTTACATGGGCCACATAGGCGCCTACCAGAACAGGCTCCAGTACACGATAGACAACCTGGCAGTCAGCATCGAAAATTACTCGTCGTCAGAATCCACCATTCGCGACGTCGACATGGCCGATGAAATATCCAACTTCACCAAAAACCAGATTCTGCAGCAGGCAGGCATGGCCATGCTCTCGCAGGCAAACCAGGCGCCGCAGCAGATTCTCTCACTCTTGAAAGGATAACACGCTATAAGCCGATAAGACCCACATCCCATTCTGCAGTTGGATAGGCAGCACTATCCAAAACTTCCGAAAAATCCCCGCTTTGCCGAGCGGGGATTTTTTCTTAAAGGACCGCCTGCCCTGCCGTCATCGGCTGCCTTTCATTACTCACTCCAATACTCTGGTCCCTGGAATTCGCTCTTACACAGAAGTTAACTCCTCCCCTCCAAATGTGTTCCGACGTTTCTGACCGTGACAGTTCTCCGCCCTCTTGGCAAACTTCCTGCAAGGAAGTACCGGGTGACAAGGATGGAACGGCTATGCAAAAGATCCTGATTATTCAGCTGACAAGAATGGGCGACTGCATTCAGACCCTCCCGCTTCTGAAATCCATGAAGCGCCAGAGGCCTGAGAGCCATATCAGCGTGCTGTGCGTCAAAGAGTTCAGCGGGATATTCGCGCGCAGCCGCTTTCTGGACCGGCTGGTTTCGGTTGAGGCCGCATACATTCTCCGGCTGCGCAATCAGGGAGACGTCGACCCCCTTCGAGATATTCCCGAGCTGGGTGAACAGTATGACTTCGTCATTAATCTGACCCATAACTGGGTAGGGGGAGTTTTTTGCAGCCTGGCCTCGGGAAAGCGCAAGGCAGGACGCATCAATACGCAGTATCCAGAAGGGCAGGTAAAAACAGACTGGGCCAAATACCTGTTCGCCTCGCAAAAGGGCCGGACTGAAAACCTTTTCAATATCGTGGACATGCATTCTGCAATGGCTGGACTGGTTCCGCAGCCGGTATCGGAATACATTGAAATCGATTCCGACGAGCGCCGGAGGGCTGCAGAATTGCTGCGCACCTGCGGGTGGAAGAACAAAGGCAGGCTCATCGCATTTCAGCCTGGAGCCAATCAGCTTCACAGAGCCTGGCCTGCCGAATGTTTTGCATCCCTTGCCTCCAGGCTTCTCATCCATCCGGACGTGGAAATCGTTTTGCTCGGCAGCCAAAGCGAAAAAGAACTCATCCGCGGTATAACCGCCCGCATACCCCACCCTGTAATCGACCTTGCCGGAGAGACGCGGATTTCCGAAATTCCCGGGGTCCTCAGCCTGTGTTCTATGCTCGTCAGCAACGATACCGGAAACATCCATATGGCAGCGGCTTCGGGGACGACATCCATTGGGCTGTTCTTCTCTACCGCCTACTTCGCCGAGACTGCGCCCTATGGAGAAGGACATGTCGTCCTGCAGGCGGAACTGCCATGCTCTCCCTGTAACGTAGACGAAAAGTGCGACATGCCTGCCTGCAGGGACGTCATTACCGTGCCTGCAGTGGAGAGCGTGGCGCTGCACTTGTTGGGCCATTCGAAAGGGGACGATTTCGATTTCCCGGGCATCACCGCGTACCGGTCGCGTTTCGTCTCCAATGGACTGCTCCTGTACTCGCCGGTTCAACAACGGCCGATTTCTGAACACTTCGCAACAGGACTGCTGCATCGATTCCTTTGGGAACGGGCCATGGGTATCGCCTCGCCACAGTCCGACAGCATCGAGAACGAACTTTTGCTCGCCCCTCAGGACGTTTTGAGGACACAAATCGATCAAACGGCTGCAAGGCTGGCCAGGTATGAATCCTGGTACTCCCGGGGACGAGGACTGCTCGCCCGGGCCGAATCCGATCTCCGGCTTCCCTCGCCGGTTTTGGAGCGCGCCAGGGCAACCACCCAGGCAATACGAGGAATCGAAACCGCCGTGCTCTCATCGGAAGATTCCATCCTGAAATATTTTCACCTGCTCCACATGGCCGATACGGACTGTGCCACCTATCCGGCACTCGTACACGGCGCCGCAGACTCCTACTCCAGACTGTCAGCCCTGGTCGGCTGCTTCATGCATCACCTGTCTACCCTTAGAAACAAACTGCCGGAAGGCGGCATTCAGTAATTTCATCCACTTTTCCGATTTCACGCCGGATTGTCCTCAACACTTTTCCGCACCTCGCGACCCGCTATACGGGTTGAATTCGATTTTGATTCTTTTTGAACAGTCATATCGAATAGAATGTGAAAATAATCTCTAGACTCATTCGGGATATTTGCTAATATGCCGTCCATTCGAATCATGCGAAAGAAAAAGATATTCCACATTCAGCGGAAAGCCGCGAGAAATCCCGGTATCAGCCGATTCGACGGCAGGCCGGTTCCCCTTTTCTCGGGTCCCTGCCCTCGGGGCGGAGAATATGGCGGTAGAAAGGAGAGTGCGAATTTCCAATGAAGTCCAGGTGTGTCGCGATTTAGTCCTGCCAATTTCTCTATTCTTTCTTCAACTTCGTTCGGAGGCTGGAAATGAGTGAGATTAAAATAGGAAATCCTGCTGTAGTTGGCCTCGCAGGCTTTGGAATGACAACCCTGATCCTTCAGTTCCATAATCTTGGCTGGGTCGGGCTTGGCCCTGTACTCTGGCTCGGAATTCTTTTCGGCGGAGGCGCCCAGCTCATCGCCGGTCTGCTCGAATTCAGGACCGGCAACAACTTCGGCTTCTGCGCCTTTACAGCCTACGGCGCATTCTGGATCGCGCTGTGTTTTTACCTGATCTTCGGAACAAATAAGGAACTCATCGAGCTGTACCCCGTTCTCAAAATGACCGCCCACGACCTCGGCATCTTCCTCCTGATGTGGACCCTGTTCACCGGAGTTCTCTTCATAGCCTCGATGAAACACAATGGAGTGCTGGCCTGGATTTTTCTCACTCTGTTTCTTGGCTTCGTCGGGCTTGATTTCAAGGAACTCGCCGGAAGCCAGATGCTTGGAACACTGGCTGCATGGGACCTGATCCTCTGCGCTCTCCTCGCATGGTATCTCATGGCCCACGTGATCTTTGCGGAGGCAGGTATTCATATTCCGGTTGGGAAACCCTGGGTAAAGTAGAGGCCGCTTCCGGCAAATGCAAACGCCCTGTTTGCCGGCCGCAAACAGGGCACTCATGAACGGGAAGCAGATTCAGGATCGGCAGATTGCTGCCTCCGCTACTGCACCCGGGGCTTTCCTTCCCTTCTCTATCCCCATCATTTTTTCCAGAATGCGAAGCACGGTGACCGGCTCCTCATCAGCAAAAGTCATAAACCGGGGACGCAACGCATGCCCTTTCACGATCATTTCAGGGCTGTCGAACGGCAAAACCAATACGATCCTCATCAGGTCCGAGAGTTTACGGAGTTGGGCGAACCGGCGAAGTTCACATTCGTCGGCAGGGATCAGAATTGCAATATCGGTCGTAGTTCTCGGGTCTTTCGAGCTCTTGGCAAAATCCCCGATTTCGCGATAGGAATGAAGACATCCCGCCGGAACCGAATCCCGGATCAACCCCTCGAGCAATGCGACAGGTTGCGCCGCCTTTTCCGTCCCGCAAAGGCATATCTGCATTTTTCGATGCTCCTGATTTACTTGGAACTTTGCATGGCCCATGAAGCATATAGGCAACCGGCATGCCATCTCCCGCCATCCAGAATAACCCAAACATATCATTCTATTACAAAATTCACGACAGCAATGAATTACGGAAAAGTCCTGTATGTCAGGATCTGACTCTGGCTGACGGTCTGAAAGAGGTTTATGAAAACGGGTTCGAACTCGTTTTGTGCGCCTGTTTGATAAGCCCCGTGCGGCTGGAATCCGCCCCGGTGAACGCTCCCTTCTCATGTCCGAACAGGAGGCTTTCCACGATGTTTTCGGGCAAAGCCGCGCAGTCCACAACGATGATGAAAAAGTTCTCGCCGGATTTCTTCGATGTGCTCGAAAAGTACGACCGCTTTGACAAAGGAAATAATGCTGCCCATGATCCGCGCCCTCGAATTCAGGGAAGAAAAGTCTCAGAGGGGGAAGTTCAATTGCAAAAGAGCGAATACGGAAGAGGAGATCGTTGCGAAAAGATCCCGGTTTGTTGCCGCTACGAGTCTGAAATCGCTTGTCTCCTCGGTTTTGCTTCCGGATTGATAAAGTTTAGAACGAAGACTCCTCCAATCGCCTTTTCCCGCTTTTTGAAGTTGCTCACAAGCCGCCCGAGTCGAGAACCTTTCGAGTCAGTTCGGCAAGCTCTCTCAGGATGTAAGGCTTCATTAAAAGTCCCTTAATACCGAGGCGTTTTGCCTTTTCCTCATCCATCTTCTCACTGAACCCCGTGCACAGGATAATCGGCAGGCCGGGTTTCAGCCTGTTCAATTCCCTGGCAAGGTCAGCACCTGTCAGGTCGGGCATCGTCATATCGGTAATCACCAGGTCAAATGGCTCGATTTCCGATCCCGGGCGGAATGCATCGAGAGCGTCGATGCCGTTGGTCCTGTAGTCCACCCGGTATCCAAGCCGCTCGAGCATAAATTGTGTGGCTACAGCCAATGCAGGCTCGTCATCGACAATCAGGATCCGTTCGCGCCCGCAAGGTAGAGGTACCTCATCGTTTTTCGGGACCATAGAAGCGCTTTCGACCACCGGAAGGTACACGTGGAAGGCAGTCCCTTCACCGGGGACGCTTGCCACTTCTATCCTGCCCTCGTGGCTTTTGACAATTCCATGAACGACGGCAAGTCCCAGGCCTGTCCCGGCGCCCTGCTCCTTCGTGGTGAAAAAAGGCTCGAAAATGCGATCCAGGACGGCACTGTCCATGCCATGCCCCGTATCGCTGACCGTCAGCCGGACGTAAGCTCCAGGGGCAAGCCCCGTATGGGACTGCAACGATTCGGAGCCGAGATAGACGTCCGACAGGTTCACTCCCAGTACTCCCCCCTTCTCGGCCATGGCATGAGCGGCATTGGTGCACAGGTTCATCAACACCTGGTGGATCTGTGTCGGATCGGCGAGAACGATCGACTCGGAGGCAATCCTCGTCACCACGCTGATGGTTGAAGGCAGGGAGGCCCGGAGCATCTTCAATACCTCGTTCACTATCAACCCGACCTGCACCGGAACTTTTTCCTGCTCGCTTCTGCGACTGAAGGCCAGTATCTGCTGCACCAGCTCTTTAGCCCGGTGGGCAGCTCCGAGCACCTCCTGAAGATTCCGCCGGACCGGACTTTCTCCTCCGAGGTCCCATTCGGCCATTTCCGTGTAGCCGATGATAATTCCGAGGATATTGTTGAAATCATGCGCGATTCCGCCGGCAAGGGTTCCCAGCGCCTCCATCTTCTGAGCCTGCCTGAGCTGGGCTTCGACCAGAGTTCTTTCTTCTTCCGCCTGCTTACGTTCGCTTATGTCGAGTGTGGCGCCGCGAAACCCGAGCAATTCCCCCTTCTCGTCAATCATGGGAACTGCCGTGCTGCTAAGCCAGACGGAACGCCCCTGTTTGGATATGAGGCGGTATTCGAAGTTTCGGAATCCTTTTTTTGACCGGCTTTGCTCCCTGAGAAATTCCGAGTGCCGCCCCCTCTCCACCTCCTCCATGAGATCGAAGACCCACCTGCCAGTGAGTTCGTCGGCAGCGAAGCCCAACACCTCGGAGACACGCTCGCTGAGATATGTAAAGAAGCCATGCCGGTCCACTTCCCAGATGAACTCTCCGGCAGCCGCGCTGACGTCGCGAAACCGCTGCTCGCTCGTCCGAAGGGCGGCTTCGGCCTTGTACTGCGACAATGCAATGGCAATCTGGTCAGCCGTGTTTTCGAGGAAGGAAATCATCTCAGGGCTGAAGCGGCCCGGCGCCTGATCGTTTATCTGGAGCAAACCATGGGTGATGCCGGCGTGGCGCAGAGGAACCAGGGCAACCGATTCGTACCCCAACCCGTTGCAACGGTTGCGCGTAACCGACTGACGCTGCTCCTCGGAAGTGCTCGCCAGCAGTTCCGACGTGCTGTTCGTCCAGAAACTCCCTTTTTCCGTAAAGAACGGAAGCGAAGGATCAACCTTTCCGAGCAACACATTGCCGCACATGCATTCGAGGACCGGCTGTCCCTCGCAGTCGCACTTACTGCGGCCTGCATCACTTCGAGGACAGAGATATTTTTCCATCTCAACGAATTCGGGAGAGAACCCGCGAGTCTCGAAATACGGGAAGTCGTTGCCTTCGCGTAGTCGTATACCCACCGCATCGCAACCTGTCCACTTCTGCAGGAACACGGTTATGTTGCGCACCTGTTCGAGGATATTGGCATGGTCGTTCATCAGCCGGAGCATCCTCAAAGTGGCCTCGCGCTCTTCCCGATAGCGCGCCTCCACGGTTACATCATCAAAAAAACCCTGCACAATGCTGCGGCCATCGATCTCCAGAATACTGGATTTTATATCCACCTTTTTGACAGTCCCGGATTTGGTGACCAGGTCGATTGCAGCCATGTTGCATCCGAAGGATGACGACGAAAGAACGGATTCGGCTGGTTTACCTTCACTGGAAGGGAAAAGGATAGAATGAGGCTTGTCGGTCAACTCGCTTCGTTTATACTGGCTCAACTGCTCGAAGGCCAGGTTGCAGTCGAGGATCTCACCGCTTTTTGCATCGGTCAGTACTATGCCCTCTCCAGCCTCCTCGAATAACTTCCGATACCGGACCTCGCTCTCGCGCAACGCCATGTCCATGCGCTTGCGCTCGGTGATATCGTGACCGATGCACAACACCTCTTGAAGAGAGCCGTCTTCACTGAGAATCGCCCTGTTGGCCCAGGCTACCCAAACCCGCTCACCATTGCGGCGCATGTTTTCATTTTCGTTCTGGTCGCATTGTTCGGGTATCTCTGCAATTTTCTTTAGAAATCCTGGAAGGTCGCAGCCCAGGCAACCTGCCTCGGGAACAATCGTTCCGACGACATTCCGGCCCAGGATTTCTTCTGCGGCATAGCCAAAAAAGGTCTGCGCGTATTCATTGAAAAAAGTGATTCTTCCCTCGGCGTCAATGCGAAGGATAATACTGTTCGCGTTTTGCACCAGTTCGCGATACCGTTCCTCGGAAGAGCGCAGCGCTTCCCGGGAAGTCTCGATTTTTTTCATCCCCCGATTCACGAGGACATAGAGTAATGACGCAGTCAAAAGGACATAGCAGAAGCCTTTGACCGTGGCCGCCAAGGTGATGGCCGATGGTTCATTGAACAGGGCTGCCGTGAATCTGTCGGAAAAAAATATCCAAGTCCCACCGACTGCCGCATATATCACCGCAATTCCAACAGAAAACTTTTCTCGTTGCCTGCTTTCCCGACCCCTTCTTCTTTCCACCCTTTTCTCCAGCTCTTTCTACTTTCCGGAAACATGGCGGCATTGCTGACTGCATTACCCTGAAGGGCATTCTCGTGCGGTTAACGGCTGACGGTGATTTGTTGGCCCGAGGCTTTAGATTCCATGCGCACATCCGGCATTCGGGCAGACGGGTTGTTGTGATTCACCGACTCCCGAGCGCAACGACCATTAGAGAAGCGACAGGCGTTATCATCGGATCGTCTCTTATAGAGTGTAAATGGATAGGGATGAAGTCGGTTGTATGCTAATTATTAATGCAATTGGATTATTTTTGCAAGTTCTCTGCTACCTTAAGTTTCACAAGTGCTTAGTTGCGCTCCCGCAACGATCAAAGACATCCTTGCATCTGGCTGGGTTTCTCATGTCTTTCATACTGACCGGAATTTTCAGCCGCAGAATAATGATTGCACTAACGGTGTTCGGGGCTGCCGCAATCCTGCAGATTCTGATATCAGGAGAGATTTCTTGATGCGAGGAGTAAAAGGTTCGAATAAAAAGGAGGCGTGAGTCATGGAACCGGGAGAGCGGTTTAGGGCGGCCACTCTCCCGGGATCGGACTATTCGGGTGCTCTCGCTGCCCGTTACAACTCAGGCAACTCAGGGCACAAGCCAGAGCGCCACATTTCTGGCTATTTGCCCGAGCTTGTAAGGAATCCTCCCCATGGTGAATTCTTCGACATCTTTCATGCCTTTTCGGCCCACCACGATGGTGCCGAACTTTCCACTCCTCGCTTCATTGTAGAGGCTGACCGCCCGGCTGCCGCCGGCCGTAATCAGTTTCGTACTGATCTTTGAAGGATTGAAACCGGCATCGGTCAGACTCTTGACGGCACTCTCGAACACCGGCTTCATTAGTTCCTCATGTTCCCGTACGATCTTCTGCACATTCTTCTCATCGAGAGGCTTACCATCCTGTGTCTGAGGCAGCCTCACCACATGGGCAAGGCAAATGGAAGGCCCTGTAACGTTGAGGGTTTTGCCTACGAAGTTCACCGCCCTTATGGCGGAAAGCGAACTATCGACTCCGATCAGGATTTTACCGGGGCTTGGTTTTCCGCCCAACAGGCATACCGGCGCTTCAGCTACGTTGATAAACAGTTTTGCCGCTATGCTGCCCAGCATCGATTCGTCCATCTGGCCGAGTCCATTTCGTCCGATTGCAACGAAGTTGTAGCCAAACCGGCATTCTTTCAGAATGTCACGCGCAATGCCATCGGTTCTTTTCTGAACGTTGCAGGTTACCCCCCCCTCAGGCAAGCCGGCCTCAGAAAGGATTTTGCATGCATCGCCCATACAGTCGCGCATCCTCTGTTCCTTGTAGGAATCCCAGGTCTTCATGTGCTCTAAATGCTTGCTGACCGTGGCATCCTGCCCGGTATCCCAAAATATGTCCGGCGTCTTGTCGATGATTGAAAGAAGAACGACTTCGGAATCGGACAGGTTTGCAGCTTTTGATACGTATCTGACGACTTCCATTGCCTGGCTGGACCCGTCAACCGGTAACAATACAAGCTTGCGTTGAGAACTCATGAGTTTTCTCCTCCGGATTGAATAAACGACCAGTACTCAAAGACCAGTACATTTGCTGAGACCCGGCATGGATCCTATAAGGAGGAAATGCTGAAGCAGCGAACGGTTCTGGTGCGCAAGATCAAATATTGAGCGCGGTGCAGGGAGAATTATTACTAAGCCGGTAGAATTGCCGGGAATATATCTTACTGGATTTTGCCGGGCGTGTCACTCTCGAACCCACAGTATAAAAAAAGTTTCAGTGCAAATAATAAGTCTACCCCCGCCGGGACGCATCCGATCTAATGTAAAAAAAGTTTCACAAGGCAATTCATCGATAATCTTGGAAGTTCCTGGGGCGATCCATTCATGGTAATTTCTTTAATTGTGAGTCTGACGCAACGTGGTCCATGTCGTGCAAAATGAACTCCACTCCGTCTCGTCTTTATTCATTACGCCAGGTCAAACACGATCCTGGATGAAAACCCACCGCTCCATGCAGAATGCAATAACGCCTCTGCTCGATGATGACGCCTGGTCTTCACACCTCACTGGATTTTTACCTCGGGAAGATGGGTTTCTTCCGGCTTCCACTGCTGCTGCCGAGAAGGCCCCGGACTATCTCACCCATTACGAAGCGGATCTGGTCATCACCGACTGCTTTCTCCCCGGCGTGAACGGAGAAAGTTTGGATCTTTTCTAAATTAATCTTGCATGAACCTGGATAAAGTAGTTCAGCAATTCGCCGCAAATGCCGAACAATCAGCATTGGCATCTGCAATTGAGGGTAACGCGGAGCAGTCGAAGTTATTGGCATTGGAGCCGGTGCCGAAGGTATAAGGAAGCGGGAGCGAGGCACGACGTGAAAGGAAAAAGACATAACCTCGTAGGATTGTCACACCCTTCTCACGGGTCCCGATACTTCATATTCGACATACTGATGCCAAATCGGGCATGTTCTTCGGCTGTTTTCGCGCGGGGATTATTTACCGGACGGCTCGGATAAGCGACTAATCGGGACTGCCGCGTCTATGCAGTCCTTCAGTACCCCGGGATATCACGCTTATAAGAGCCGGGAATCCGGGGTAGAAAAATCTGATTGCCTCGGGGGCAATAACGGAGAAAATCGATGGATGTGAAACTCATTAACCCATTTCTGGTAGCTGCCGTTCACGTTCTTAAAACCATGGCACATCTGGAGGCAAAGGCCGGCAAACCTTTCCTCAAAAAAGAGCAGTCAGCGTTCGGCGACGTCTCCGCCGTGATTGGAATTACCGGTGAGGCGCAGGGCTCAATGGCTCTTACCTTCACTCATCCCTGCATCAAGGCAGTGGTTGTCAACCTTCTCGGAACAGAACTTACGGAGATGGATGACGAAGTAAATGATGCTGTGGGAGAACTAACCAACATGATTTGCGGCGATGCCAGAAGGCGTCTGGCCGAAACAGGGATTTGCCTGCAGGCCGGCATCCCCACTATAGTCGCCGGCAAGGGGCACACCATCTCTCATGTTGCAGACGGCCCGAGGCTTGCCGTCCCGTTCGAGACCGCCCAGGGCTCTTTCATGGTCGAGGTGGCCTTCAAAGGAAAATAATCCTTCATGCAGGCGTGCTTGCCTGGACCCGATGAAACGCACTCGGAAGATGGGTCGTATTTGAACGACCGCCCTTCCGTGTTGCCCGTGGAATGCCGACTGCATCCCTTGCACATCGGAAAATCCGGCCTGCGATCACGGAACCGGCTTTGCAGCGGACGCCCCATGTGCCGTCCGCTGCCATACGACACGATCTTTTCATTCCCTCGCAGGTATTTCCAGGCTCAAAAGCGGCGCGTGCTGTTGAGCGCCGTAAACATCCGAGTCTCCTCTCGATCCCGAAACCACCGCACGCTTCATCGTACATTTGACTGCAAAGGCGGGATCGAAGTAGGCCACCTTCAGGATATCTTCCACCGGCACACCATACAGGGCGGCAAAAAGTTCAGGGCTAAAAAAATCCATACTCTTCAGATAGCGATAGGCCCCCTCGTCTTTAAACAAAATATCCAGCGTGAGTTCATACGGACCGGCATTCTTGCTCCGTATCACCGAAGCCGCTTCAGTCAAAAGCATCTTACTCATGCGGACACCTCCACCATGCGCATCGGGAAAAGCGAAACCGGGTCATCCACCTCCATCAGGTGATAAATGCAGAATTCGTAGACCTCACCGCAGGAAAGATCAGATGGGCTGTAGAGAAAGGCAAGGTTTCCGGCCGTGGATATACGGCCGGGGTATCCGTAATGCAGGAGCGTGCTGCGGACAAACGATACGGCGTTATCAGCCTGTTCCCGGGTCGGGCCCACAGCTTCGATGACCAGGCCGAGTTCATGGGACAGCCTTCCCTTTTCGGGTTCCAGCACTCCCATCACCCCATCGCGCCCGAAAACGTGAAACAGGATTTGGCAATCTTCTCCGCAAATCTCCCCTGCCTGTTCCCTGATCGTGTCCAGCACAGGGCCGATCTGGTGAATCAAAATGGGGTCCCTGATGCCCGCAATCGAGATGGAACGAAACCCGACGCGCTTTACCCCTTCCAGTTTGACGGCATAAGGCCGGACAGGCAGAAAACGGGTCCCGGAAACCCGCACGCGCCCCCCATCGAGGGCTTCGAAACGGGTTTGTTTGAGATCGAGGATTCCACCCGGCCCCGGCAGGCTGAATGGATCGGATTTCTCATACAGGGAATGGGCAGCCGTTGAAAGCCGCGAGAACTGCCGTTGCCCATTCAACGACTCGAGTTCGAAACAGTCATCGTACAACGTCCCCATCACACAATCCCTGCCGGACCCAGGGGTAGCGGCTATGGCCGCGCATTCCAGAATTTTCCCCATGTGCAGTGCCAGTCCCGCATCGTAGCCAAGCTGCATGGCGGGGGCCGCAAACGGGACCGGGTCGTAGCAGCGTCCGCAAATGATGATCTGGTGGCCGGCCTCGATTGCATCGAGCACCGGTTCAGCTCCCATTTGCGCGACAATGGCGGTGCTCTGCCGAATGACTTCGGGCTGCAGTTCGGGAACACAGGCCAGCGGGCGTACCCGTTTGTCTTTCAATGCCTCATGAACCGTTTCAGGGCTGATGTCTGCAGATATGACTGCCATCGAAAACCGCAGGTTAAACTGAACGGCAAGTTCGGTCAGGATGTCGACCATCCATTCGACATGCGGATAGGCGCCTGCCCCACCCGAGGACCCGACAATCAGGGGAATGCGAAGCTCGATCGCCGCCCGGAGCATGAATCCCATGTCGCGCTTGACCGCACTCCGGCTTGTAAAAGACTTTCCGGAACCCAGGTAATACGGCCCGGGATCGGTGCTGCCGGCATCCACGGCCAGAAGATCCGGCTTCTTTTTCAAACCGGCAAGGAATGATGACTCGGGAAATCCATAGCCAAGAATCGCCGTCGGAGAGAGTACTCGATAGCCGCCTTTGCCCATAGCTGTTTTCTCCCATCTAACCGGGAAAATGCGTTTGTTTCAGAAGAACACACATCCACCGGCTGTCCGGCCGGCGATCGCTGCCTAATTTAGCACACTGTCGGCAACAGATATATGCCAGATCGGACCGGTCCATTCTCGCAATTCAGTCGCAAATTATGATTATACTCTATATGTGGCCCGTTCTAATCAATGAAGGAGGTCTCTCATGCGGCATTCAAAACCGCTTTTTTTACTTGCAGTATACTTGCTGTTTTCTTCCCAGGCTTTTGCTCAATTGCAGGCTCCCGCTCCCGAACCTTTCCCCCCCGAGCCGCCGGCGCCGAGAGTGCTTATGCTGGTTCCGGACGAATTTGCCGGATACGTCTACGTAAGCCGGCATCGCGAAAGGGAGACTGTCAGCCGGTTCGGCGAAGAAGCTTTGGACCTGTTCTCCACATTTCTGCGAGACCGGTTTTCAGCTTTCCAGCTCAATCCGGTCAGAGATGAATCGGAAGCCAGGATGATGGTTTCCCACGATAATCCGGACCCGATGACGGCAGGATTCGACTATGTGGCCATCCCAAGATTCCAAAACGTGCGGTACTGGGCAAAAGACTCCGAATATGGTTTCGATATCGACATCGTCGTCGCATTCTACCCTGTCAGCGGCTCGGTTTACATGGAGATCCGGGGACATGGCGAGACGACTACGGGGGTGCACTCCGGAACTTCTCCGGGGGCCAGCGGGAGCTTGGCCCTTAGGAATGCCGTCGACGCCGTCCGGGACGGCGTGCTCAGGTGGCAGGCTGCACGGCGTTCATAATTTTTCGATGGATGCCGCACCGTTCGGCTATGAGATCGACTGATTGCGTGAAAGCAAGCCGTCCGGGGCACTTTTCCGCAGCTCAAGGTGCTTCGAACATCCTAAAGGCTGAGCACCCCGGCCCGATCTGAGGGAGACAGCCGTTTGAGCCTTATTGTGAACTAATTCACCACCAACGAAATAGACGTTTCACCTTAAGACGCCCCGCCCTTACATCCAGTTCCGGCATGAAACGGATTGGAAAACGCGTTCTTAATCAGAACCATGTTTGTAGGGTTGAGATAATCTTTTTCTTATCTAAGAATCATAATCATACCATAATATCTAACTATTGCACATGAGAATCCACTATTGGCAGCAAAAAGCACAATCGATTGTTATATTTTTCTCTTGACTACAGCCATACTTGGCCTTAGGATACATTACGTCTGATCTGACATAGAGTGGGTTTCAGGCTAAAAAGAAACATCCATTTCTTGCTAAGAAAGTATCTCACATTAAGGAAAGGAGGTTTTGCGACTTTTCCGGAAAAAGTCCACGGCAGTTTGCAGCAAACAATCATTAGAGGAGTGTAAGGAAGGCAGCAGCACAGGTTAGAGGAAATTGTTTTCGAGCGATTTCGGTACGAACCCGCCCAGGAACACACGCACGCTCAGCAACTCCAGCTTTACACATGACCAGAAAGCCAACATCGATTCGTATTCTCATTCCCAACTGGAGGAATTCTCATGAGCAACGGTGTCCCTTCTTTTGACGCTCTCCTGCCAAAAGACATGGCCGTTAAGGCCGAATCCATCGGTATTGCCAAAGCAGGGCTCGGCGCCTACAAAATGTTCGCCCTGGCGATCCTGGCCGGTGCGTTCATCGCCATGGGTGCCAATTATGCCACAACCGTCTGGGCCGGCCTTGCGGGGGCCGGTGTGCCATTTGGACTTCAGAGACTCGCGGGAGGTCTCGTGTTCGCTACCGGCCTTATCATGGTCGTGATCGGCGGCTCGGAACTCTTTACGGGAAACTGCCTGATTCCGATGGCATGGGCGAACAACAAAGTCACTACCGGAGCAATGCTCCGCAACTGGATAATTGTTTACCTTGGGAACTTCGTCGGTTCGGTACTGACAGCCTACATGGTCTTCCTCGGTGG
>JAEZXS010000230.1 GCA_023442755.1 Pseudomonadota bacterium
CCCCTACCCCGCCGCGTCCGGCCGAGCGCCATTTGTCGTTTTCTATCACCGCAAAGCGCAGCAGCTTTTCGCCGGCAGGGCCGATCACGACCGCGCCCGGTTTTCTAAACCCTTCTCCCGAAACCGCGCAACGCGCCCTGGCTTCTTCTTCGGTCCGGAAGGTATCGGCGCCCCACAGGTCGCCGGCATCGAAAAATTCCACACCATCCGGGTAAACGGACGCGATGACCGGCTTTGGCGCCTTGCCCCGGAACACGATGGCATCGAAACCGGCCGAATCGACGGCCTCGGGGACTTTGCCGCCCGAATAGGATTCCACGTAAAAGCCGGTGAGAGGCGATTTGCTGTAGACCCCGTAGCGGCTCGATCCCCACACCCGGCTCTGGCACACCGGGCCGGTTGCAAAGATGAGGTGGTTGTCTTCCGACAACGGGTCCACGCCGGGAGGGTTTCTGTCGAGAAGGATCTTTGTCGCCAGGCCTTTTCCGCCAAGGCAACTCTTGAGGACGTCATCCGAAACAGGTTCTATACGAAAGGTGCAGCTACTCAAATCGACAACGAGAATACGTCCGTAAAAACCGTGCATTTCCTCTCCATCTGCCGCCGGCAGAGCGGTCAGTCAGGCGGTGTCGGCAGCTCATTGTCAGTTTCCGTCAACTTCTTTCCCGTATTCCTGCCGCTCCGGTCCCGCGGTGCCTCAGCGTGGCGCCGACCTGGCTCAAGCGGCCGGAAGGCAAGTCTAAATGCCGAGATAGGCCTTCTTGATGTGCGGGTCGGCCAGCAGTTCGGCTGCAGGGCCCTCCATGACCATGCGGCCGTTTTCCATGACATAGCCGCGGTCGCTCAAGCTCAGCGAGTGCTTGACGTCCTGTTCGACAAGGAGGACCGTAGTGCCCTGGTCCGCAATGCTTCTGATCGCTTCGAAGATCACCTTCGAGAGAAGGGGAGAAAGCCCGAGGGAAGGCTCATCCAGCATAAGGAGCTTGGGCTTGGCCATTATGCCCCGTCCGATGGCCACCATCTGCTGCTCGCCACCCGAAAGGGTGAGCGCAAGCTGGGAAGTCCTGTCGCGTATCCAGGGAAAGAGCGAATACACTTCGTGCAGGGTGGTCTTTTGCAGGCCTTCGGCCCTGCTGTTGTAAGCGCCGATGATGAGGTTGTCCAGAACGGTCATCAGCTTGAAAAGACGGCGGCCTTCGGGCACGTGAATGATGCCCCGCTCGACGATATCTTCCGGAGAAGACTTCTGAATGGGGTTTTGCTCGAAGAAGATTTCACCCGCGCCGGGCTGAATCATGCCCGAAATTGTCCTGAGCAGGGTGGATTTCCCGACCCCGTTTCCGCCGATGATGCTCACGACCTCCCCTCTTTTGATCTGCAGGGAAAGGTCGAATATCACCTGGACATCGCCGTAGGAGACATCCAGGCCGTTGATTTCAAGAAATGACATACTCATCTCCCAGGTAAGCCTTGATGACGTGCGGGTCCGATGCAACATCGGCCGGCAGACCCTCAGCGATTTTTCGTCCGAAATGGATGACGATCATGAGGTCGGAAAGGGCCATGATGGCGCGCATGATGTGCTCGATCAGGAATATCGTTATTCCCTGGTCGCGCAGTTTCCGTATGAGATCCACCACCTCGTCCACTTCTGTCGGCCTCAGCCCAGCCATGACCTCGTCGAGAAGCAGGAGCCTGGGTCTGGTTGCCAGCGCCCGGGCGATCTCGAGCCGTTTGCGGTCCGGGATCGTCAGGTTGCCCGCCTTGACGTCCTGTTTATCCTCCAGTTGGAGGAAGCTGAGGACTTCCAGGGCCTGCTTTCTTGCCTCCGAGGGGCTGTCCGTGACCGCGAAGCTTCCCACCATGACGTTGTAGAGAACGCTTCGCGACGAGAACGGCTTGACGATCTGGAACGTTCGCGCAAGCCCCTTCTTGCACAGGTTCCAGGATTTCTCCCGATTGATTTTCTGCCCATCGAAGAAGATCTCGCCGCTCGTCGGAGTGTATACGCCGGCAACACAGTTGAATACGGTCGACTTGCCCGCACCGTTGGGACCGATCAGGCCGAGTATCTGCCCTTCTCCGATGGAAAAGCTCAAATCGTCGATCGCCCGCAACCCGCCAAAATCCATAGATAGGTTGTTAACTTGCAGGATTTTCATATTCTCAGGCACTTTCGATCGCTCCCCGGGAGGAGCGGGAGGTGATCCGGTCAAGCAGTTTGTTGTACGCCTTCATAAACGGCTCCTGGAGCCCGCGCGGCTGGAAAATCATCACCAGTATCAGGATAGTCCCGAAAATGATGAGATGGAGGCCGGGGAGCTTGTTCCCGAAGTAAATCCGGGAGAAGTCGCCCACGGGCCGAAGCAGCAGCGCTCCCAGTACCGGGCCGGCAATGGAGCCGCGGCCGCCTATGAGGGCAATGAACGCGATTTCGAACGAGAGGTCGAGGGACATGACGCTCTTGGGGTGGATGAACAGAGTGAGCTGCGCCCAGAAGGTACCCGCAAGCGAAGTCAGAAACGAACTCAGCGCCATTGCGATGAGCTTGCAGCGAGCAACGTTCACTCCCAGGGCCATTGCAGCCTCGGGCTCCTCCCCGCCGGCATACAGGTAATACCCGAGCTTGCGCCGTGAGATGAACCAGGTGAAGACCAGAACGCACGCAAGCATGATCAGGATGATATAGTAGTAGGGCTCCTTGTTCGCGAACATAAAATTGGCCAGGCCCGTTTTGAGCGGCGGGATCTGGAGGCCGCGCGGTCCGTTGAGATTGAAAGGGCCCAGGTAATCGATGTTTTCGATCATAACCCGAATGCCCTCGCCGAAGGCGATCGTGGCCAGGGCGAAGTACGCTCCACGCAGCTTGAACGTCGGCAGGCCTATGAGGATGCCGATGATCGCCGAAATGACGCCGCCCACGATCATGCCCAGCCACGGACTGATCCCGTACTGGAGGGAGAGGACAGTGGAGGTGTAGGCGCCTATTCCGACGAAAACGGAATGGCCGAGAGGCAGAACCCCGGCAAACCCTCCAACCAGGTTCCAGCTGGTCGTCAGGTATGCATACAGATAGAGCATAATCAGGATATGGAGGTAAGTCGGGCTCTGCACCGCAAGCGGCAGGCCCAGGGTGAGAAGGCCCGCCAGCACGAGTGTGTATACTTGGACGTTTTTTCTAGTCATGTAAAAGTCCCGCAGCATTGAAGCCGTATGCTACCAATCTTGTTTCAGTCCGAACAATCCGGAGGGCTTGATGAACAGCACCAGGAGGAACAACCCGTAAACGATCGCCTCCGTCCAGGTGGCAGTCATGAACTGTGGACCCACGGATTCTATCAGGCCGACGATGATCCCCCCGATTATTGCGCCCCAGATGCTTCCCAATCCGCCAAGCACTACGATGATGTAGCACTTGATATCGAAGAGCACGCCGACCGACGGGAAGACGTTGTAAAACGGCACGAGAGCGACCCCGGCAACGCCGGCGACCGCCGTCCCGATGCCGAATGCAATATTGTAGATTTTGTACTGGCTGATACCCATCAGGCTCGCCGCATCCCGGTCGAGGCTGGTGGCGCGGATAGCGCGGCCCATCCGCGATTTCTGGAAAAACAGGAATACGGCGACCGCAACGAGCAGCGCAGCACAAAATCCCCAGAGTTTGGGAATCGAGATCATCATGCCGCCCAGCTCGAGCATCTTCCCGCGAAGCGGGTTTGCCGGGAGCGCGCGGTATTGCGGCCCGAAGAACAACAGGGCGAGGTTGTCCAGAACATACCAGACGCCGGTGGTCACGATGATTACGGTTACCGGTTCGCGCACGTCCCGTTCGGCTTTGAAGATGGGCTTGATGATAATATTCTGGAGGTAGTAGCCGAAGATGAACATGAACGGGACCACGAAAACCAGCGCGATATAGGGGTGCACCCCGGTCAGGGTGACGGCCCAGAATGCAGCGTACATGGCCACCATGAGCAGCGAGCCATGGGCAAAATTGATGACCTTGAGCACCCCGAAGATGAGCGTGAGTCCCAGGGCCGTGAGGCCGTAGATGGAACCCATCAGGATGCCGTTTATAGAATCTTCCAACAAACCGAGCATAAAATTCTCCAGACCACATTCAACCCGGGTCTTGAAGCCACAGATTTAGCGAGGGATTTCGAGAAAGAGGATTGCCCAAATCCCCGCCCCCCCTTTGCAGGGGGGCTTGTCCTCAGGTCAGAGTGCGTAAATAAAACGGATTTATTCCGTCGAAAGTAGTGCCTTATCGACTTAATTTATCGATTTACAACAGCGTTCGTCATTCCGGCGGAAGCCGGAATCCAGTTGTCTTTTCAACTCTTAAATTTCCGGACTCCTCACGCGATTCGCGTGATTTCGCCGGGGTGACGGTCGGACACCGGCATAAACGTATTTTGTTGACAGTGCACTAGTTCTTGGGCATCGGGAAAACAGGCGTATATCCGGCGCGACGGGCGCTCTTCGGCCATACGGAGACGCGCTCGAGACCGTTGCCCACGTCGTTTATCTGAACGATGCAGGGGGAAGCATGCTTGTTCTGCCCGGTCTGATCGAATTCGATGGCGTCGTAGGCGGCAATCATCGCAGGCCCCTTGGTCAGGTTGGTCGAGGCCAGGGCATCGCGGATCGCCTTGGGATCGAGAGAGCCGGCCCGCTCCAGTGCATCAGCCAGAACGTACATGGCGATGTAGGCGTCAACGGACTCACCCGCCAGGTTGTATCCGTATTTTGCCTTGAACTTGGCGTTCGTTTCCTTGGCGCCCGGCTTGTTGACGTCCGTTTCCCATTCGACGATGTCGTAGATGTACTGACCGTTCTTGGCGACTGCCTTCAGGAACGAGGGATCGGCATGACCGCCGCCGCTGCCTATGATCGCCTTGGGACGGACTTTGTATTCGGAAAGAGTATTGGTCAGAAGAATGGCGTCGGCAGCATTGGAGACGAGAAGCAGGACATCCGGGTTTGCACGCTTGATCTTGGTGACGACAGGGCTGAGATCGGTTGCGGAGGACGGATACGGCTCATCCAGAACGACCTTGTAGCCGGCCTTTTCCGCGAATTCCTTCCAGCTCTTGGCAAAACCTTTACCCCAGTCCCCGTTTTCATACACGAAGGCGACGGTTTCGATCTTCGTGTTGAATTCTTTCTCCATGTCCTTCATGAAGGCGAACTGGTCGCGCACCCACCAGCTGTC
The DNA here is from genome assembly GCA_023442755.1 of Pseudomonadota bacterium. Lineage (GTDB taxonomy): Bacteria > Desulfobacterota > Syntrophobacteria > Syntrophobacterales > Syntrophobacteraceae > SbD1. Next base: position 5,219 of record JAEZXS010000230.1, read on the forward strand.
TTTTGCCGCGATACGGAAAACGTTTTTGAAACCCTGCTCGGTAATCTTGTCGGCAACGGAAACCGGAACGATGAAGGGGATGCCGTACCGTTCGGCAACGGCAGTCACGGGATAGGTTACGGAAGAATTCCAGCAACCGGTCAGCACGTTGACCTTTTCGGTATTGATCAACCGCTCTGCCTCGGCAACTCCCTTTTCCGGCTTGGATTCGGAATCGGCATAAATCATTTCCAGCTTGGCCCCGCCAAGCGATTTGATGCCGCCGGCGGCGTTAATCTCTTCGACAGCCATGTCGCGGGCGAACTTGCCTTGCTGACCGACAGCCGCGGAAGGCCCCGAGAGCGGTTCGATGTTTCCGACCTTCACAACCTTGCTTTCCGCTGCCGCTGGCGCCTGGGCCCACGGGACAGCGAGAAGCGTGAGGGACGCCAGCAGGATCAACACTTGTCGTCTTTTCATAAGTTCTCCTTTGTCGGTTTTCTTGTCAGCAAAGAAAGTTCGCCTCATCTGTCGAAAATCGAAAAAACTCCTCCCCTCGCCCAGCCTTTCGGCTCAGCGGGAACGGGGACTGCCGTACCCGTAGAAAACAATCTCCTCCGGCAGCCCCGCGTTAAAGACCTCCTCCATGATCCGGTCCGAGCGGCCGGGGTCGAACTTCACCACCAGCAGCAATTTCCCCTTTCCAGGATCGTGGAAGGTTTTCAAGTCGTGAATGGTTACGTCCATGCGATTCAGAACCTCGAAGACCTCCAGAAAAGCGTTCTTCCTCGCAGGACCGGCCCTTTCGAAAACCATGTAGCTGAAAGCCGGATCGAAATCCTGCTTGATTTTGTCTAAAGTGGATGAGGCAATTTCATTGCTTCTTTTCATCTCACTTCGAAAGAGCGGCAAGCCCCTCCTCCATAACGGCGAGGCCCCTTTCGAGCTGCTCGTCCGTTATCACGAGCGGCATCAGCGTCCTGATCACGTTTCCGAAGTTGCCGCAGGAAAGGATTACAAGGCCTCTGTCGTAGCAGAACTTCACCAGTTCCTTGGCTTCCTTGTTTGCAGGCTCCTTCGTCACGCGATCCCGCACCAGTTCGATGCCCAGCATGGGGCCGAGGCCGCGCACGTCGCCGACGATCTCGAAGCGTTCCTTGAAGCTGTCGAAGCGCTGCCGCACCTTGACTCCGAGGGCTTCGGACTTCGCAAGGAGGTTTTCCTCCTCGAAAATATCGAGAACGGCGAGCGCCGCCGCGCAGCTGACCGGATTGCCGCCGTACGTGCCGCCAAGTCCGCCCACCTGGGGCTGGTTCATCAGTTCCGCGCGACCGACGATGGCACTGATCGGCATTCCGGCGCCGAGGCTTTTGGCAACCGTCATGATGTCGGGTTCGATGTTCCAGTGGTTCACCGCAAACATCTTTCCGGTTCTTCCGATGCCGGTCTGGACTTCATCGGCGATGAAGACGATCCCGTTGTCGCGGCAAATCTTAAGCAGCTTCGGGAAGTATTCGGGAGGAGGAGTGACGAAGCCGCCCTCGCCCTGGATAGGTTCGATGATCAGGGCCGCCGCGTCGGATGCGCCCACGTTGCCGATAAAGAAGTCTTTCAGGTAATCCGCGCATGCCGTGTCGCACTTCGGATATTCGAGACCGAACGGGCAGCGATAGCAATATGCGTAAGGCATCCGGTAGACGTCGGACATGAAGGGTCCGAACCCCGCCTTATAGGGCATGACCTTGCTGGTAAGCGTCATGGCAAGATAAGTTCTGCCGTGGAAAGCATTCGCGAAGGCGATGACTCCGGAACGCTTCGTGCAATGCCGCGCCACCTTGACGGCGTTTTCGACCGCTTCGGCGCCGCTGTTGGTAAACAGCGCCATCTTGTGAAAGTTGCCCGGGCTGACGTTGCAAAGCCTTTCCGCCAGCTTGATGTAGCCCTCATACATGAAGACATTGAAACATGTGTGGGTAAACTTTTCGGCCTGGTCGCGAATGGCCGCGACGACTTTCGGATGGCTGTGGCCGACGTTCATCACACCGATTCCGCCTGCAAAGTCGATCAACTCGCGTCCTTCTATGTCGTATACCGCGGCGCCCTTGGCGCACTTGGCAAAGAAAGGCGTAAGGTTGGAAGGCCCCTGAGGCACAAAAGTGTCCCGTAACTTTTTCAGATGCGCACCGTATTCAGAACTGTTCATAATCGCTCCTGCTAATTAGAAGAAGATGAATTTGTGCCTTTCCTGCCTAGCTGGAGCAAACGATATGCCACTGAAACGGAAGAGATTAGAAAGCGTTACCCGGCAAGGATTTTCCGGCTCTGCGGGATGGTACGGCCCGCGGGCGGATCTGATTCACGAACGTATCGGATTATACTAAATCGCTGTGGTGAGCGGCGTTCAGCCTGATTCAATAGTGAATTGCACAAAGATGCAGCAAATATTTTCTAATTTCGGTGCGTTACCTTCTCATTTCGATTCGGCAATGAATCAAGCCGGCCGTATCCGTATTTCTTCAGCTTCCGCACCGCCGTCGGCTGGCTCACGCCAAGGTAGCGCGCAAGCTCCCGCGTCGTGCGGCACTTCGATACCGCCCGGTCCAGAAGCTCCCGCTCAGCATCCTCCACCGCCCCGGGAAGCGATGCCCGGCCATCCCACGGCTTCGCCCTCTCCAGCCGGGCCGGTCCGCCCATGATCGAATTATCCAGCACATCCCCGTTGCTCAGAAAAACGGAACGCTTGATCATGCTCTTCAACTCGCGAATGTTTCCCGGGAATGGATAGGACTGCAGGAAATCGCAGGCCGCGGGCGACAGCCGCTTTTTCGTATCGCAGGCATCATTGTATTTGCGCAGAAAATACTGAGCCAGCTCGAAAATGTCTTCCGTTCGCTCCCGCAGGGGAGGAATCCGGATGGTGAACGTATTGAGCCTGTAGAAGAGGTCCTGGCGAAAACGACCGTTTCTGGCAAGCTTTTCGAGATCCTGGTTGGTGGCCGCTATCACCGTGCAGTCGACCTTTATGGCCTTGAGGCTGCCCAGGCGCATGACCTGAAAATCGTCGAGGTATTTCAGAAGCTTTGCCTGGAGCGCAAGAGGCAGGTCTCCGATTTCGTCCAGAAAGAGGGTTCCGCCGTGGGCAAGCTCGAAAAGCCCGGCCTTGCCCCCCGTCCGCGCACCGGTAAAGGCCCCTTTTTCATATCCGAACAACTCGGCCTCGAGGAGCGTTTCCGGAAGGGCTGCACAGTTGATCTGGACAAAAGGCTTCTTGCTTCTCTTGCCGTTCTTGTGGATGAATTTTGCCAGGAGCCCCTTTCCCGTGCCGGATTCCCCGAGCAGCAGGATATTGGAGGCATCGAGATGGGCAAGCTTCAGGGCCGCAAGCAGCACTTGGCGCATGGCCGCGTTTTCCGCGATGATTTCCTTCTGCTCCAGTTCGAGAATGGAAAGTTCGGCAAGTTCGTCCCGGTATTTCTCGGTTACGGTGCGGGAGTGCTCCAGTTGCTCGCGTATCATGTTCAGCTGGGTTATGTCCCGCTCGTTCACGACTACCATGGAAATCTTTCCGCCCTCGTCGAAAACGGGGGTGCCCGTGACCAGGAGCATTTTGCCGGTCTTCTGTATATGCTGAATGATGCTCACCTGCCTGCCGGTCTCCAGCACCTCCATCGTGACGGAACGGTCGAACAGGCCCTCGGCCATTATTTCGGTCACATATTTTCCGGTCATGCTGTCCGCATTGACCTCGTTGAGCTTTTCCGAGGCCATGTTTATGCTGAGGACCTTGCCCAGTCCGTCGCAAACCCAGATGCCGTCGGAAGAGGATTCGAAAATGGCGTTGAGCTGCCGGTAGAGGAGCTTGTACGATTCGGCCTCGCAGTCGGCAAGATCCCCGGTTTCCTTCACCAAACACACGGCCCCTGTCGGGGATCCAGGCCCACCGAGAATCGATATCGCGGTGGCAAGGTTCTTGCCTGCCGCACTGCACCTGTAATCGGGAAGAGCCTTCCCGTTCCTGATACAGTCCATAACGGCAAGCCCCAGATCGGGCAGGACCTCCGCCGGCCGGATGCGGGCATTGCCCGGCTGCAACCCGAGCAGGTCCAATGCCGCTGGGTTGGCATAGGTCAGAGCACCGGATCTGTCGACAGCGAAGATACCCAGTCCGGCGCAATTCAAAATCTGTTCGTATTCAGGTTTGCAGTCCATTCAGAGGCAGTTTGGCTATGGTAGCAATCCAGCGGCAAAATGTGCGCGCGTCCATATGCGATTCGGGCGTAATTCGATGCATGCCCGTGTTATCAGGAGAACTTTTCCGGTTCGGAGTAACTCTATCACAAGAAATCACGGAAGCAATCTCAAAACGCGGCGCACCGCCTCAGCCGCCATCCCGGCAAACGGGATATTTCCAGTACTTGTGGGAGCGGCTTGCAGCCGCGATCAAGGTAACCGGAAGACACAGGTGCGGCCAAGTCATGAATTTTTTCTTCGAATATTTCCAATTTCCATCGGAAAGATATCACTGCCTGAAAAAAGCATTTGATACGAGTCCGAGCCATGGGCAGGAATTCCCCCGAAGCAGCGGTGAATTGCCCAGGGGCTCTTTGATAAAAGAATATTTGAAGTCCGGTTGACCAAAGACGGATTATCCCGCCGGGTGCGGGGTGTGCAGGGCAAAGCCGAACCGCCCGCTTTGCCGCCTTCCTCGTCCCGGCGGTGAACTCTTTCGTTATTCCCGTTAACCGTCAAACCTCCGCCGGCACACATGTTCAACCCTCTACCGACCTTTTTCAACGTTTTTCAACCCTGCGTTTCAACCTTATTCAATGTTGTTCAACCTTTTCAACGTTTGAAAATTTCCGGGCCCGCCGGTCGGTTGCTCCTTCGCTCCGTCCGGTGCGAACTCTACCGGGAGGCGGGCTGAGCACGTGAATCGGGCCGGCGATCGGGAATCCGCGATGCGCGCCGCCTTTCCGGGCAGCATACCGCTCTTGACTGGCGCAATACCCGGGTGTTAAGAGCCACATGACAGGGATAACTTCATTTCCGGTATGTCATTGCCGGATGACGATCGGGTTGAACAATGGGACGTTCTCTTCTCTCTTCCATACCGGGTTATCAGCGGGAAACCGTATGCCAGTTCGTGCTGTTTGCCGCCATGGGCGCTGTTGGGACCGTCGCGCACTATGCGGTTCTGATATCCCTTGTCCAGTTCGCCCAGATAACCCCCGTCCCGGCAACCGCTCTCGGCTTCATAACGGGCGCCCTCGTCAATTATGG
>JAEZXS010000259.1 GCA_023442755.1 Pseudomonadota bacterium
GACACGGACAGGGTAACGCTGAACATCGCCGGACAACCCGGAACCTTTTTCAGGATCCTATTCAGCGCCAGCGGAGCGGAAAACAGCTACAATCTCATGCCCGACGGCCAGGGCATGGTAGCCCCGAACGGAATGGGCGCCATTTCCTTCAACCTAAAAGACCTGGCAAAGGATGAAGCCTACCTCAAAGTGGTTACCTCCGATGCGGCAGACTTTTCCGAGACGCGCATCACGCCGAAACCGCTGATCCTCGAAGTCGAGCAGTTACAGGTGAGCGAACGCGGACTGGCTGAAGACCTGAACAAAATTAAAAGCGGACTGGAAAAGAAACTGGATAAACCTCGCACCCCAGTGGCCGTTGCCGGCGTACGCGGATGATTGAGCGAGTTGGTCCGAAAATGAACGAAAGCATGGAAACCGTCTGTTACCATAAGATCCCGGTCGTCGGCGCACGGCCGGAAAACGGAAGCGGCAGAAGCGTTGCCGGCCGGGTGGGCCGCCCTTCGACGCGAAGGGCTCCGCGATCGGCCGACATCACCCTCATCAATATGAACCTCCTGTACATGAACGTCGGCGGCAGCGTCGACTACGAAGCCCACCCGCCCTTGGGGCTCCTTTACCTGGCATCGGCACTGGAGCGGGAGGGCTTCGCCGTCGACCTGGTTGATTATCAGGTCTTTCCCCGTGAAAATCCCGGTCGGGACGTGTTCGACCTGGACAACATGCTGGACTACATCGGCGAGACGGCCGACGTGGTCGGGTTTTCCAGCATGGCAAATCTCCTTCCCTTTACGCTTCTTGCTGCTCAGCGATTCAAAAGCCGATTCCCCGGCAAGAAAATCCTCCTTGGCGGAGTCGGTCCCTTCGGTGTCGAGAGGCCGATCCTGCAAAAGTTTCCCTGGATCGACGTGATAGCAAAAGGCGAAGCAGAGGTGAGTCTGCCGCTTCTTTTGGGGGCTCTTTCCGCCGGTGCGCCGTTGGCGGATGTGCCGGGGATCTTCTTTCATTCGGAAGACGGCACGGTCGTGGAGTCGGCGCCCGCGCCGCGGCTCAGAGAATTGGACAGTCTGCCGATGCCGGCATATCACCTCGTCGATATGGGCAACTACGACGCTTTCGGGATCATCTCATCCCGGGGCTGCCCTTACGGGTGCAGGTTTTGCAGTGCCGCCCCCGTCTGGGGACGCACGACAACGTACCGGAGCAACGCGAATGTCATCGATGAAATAAAGTGGCTCTATGAGATGCATGGAATCGACCTCGTGCTCTTCCAAGACGAATTCTTTTATTGCAGCGAAGAGAAGATACTCGATTTCTGCGATCGCCTGCTCGCATTGGGTTTGCCGGTAAAGTGGAAATGCTACGGACGGGTGAATCTGGTGACTGAAAAGGCTATGGTTCGAATGGCCGAAGCCGGCTGCATCCAGATTCGCTTCGGCGTGGAATCCGGGTCGGAGCGAGTGCTGAAAAAGGTCGTGAAAGGCTTTCGGTTCGAGGATGCCCTGCGGGCGGTTACCCTGGCGGCATCGATCTTCGAGTCCGTCGAAACTTTCTTCATCTGGGGATTTCCTTTCGAAGAGCCGGAGGATTTCTTCCAGACCGCCATCCAGATGATGCGTTTCCGGCAGTTGGGAATATCGGTGCTTCCCTCTCTCTTTTCAATGCTTCCCCAGACCGACATCTACCGCGAATTTCAGAGCGGGGGGAGTCCTGGTAAGTTCGAACTGGTCCCGGAACTTATTCCCGTCTACATGATCACCGGCCACGAGGTTCTGGGGAGTGCGAATGCAGTGCCCGAGCGGTATCGGTTCATATACGATTTCATAGATGCCAACGCCGACGTCTTCCCCGGATTCCGGCTCCTTGACTACGAAAAGAGCATTTTGCCGAAGTATGAGGCGATGCGGGAAATGGGGCTCGCATGACCTCGAAATATACGGTGGCGATTCTCGGCGGGAGCCGTTTCATCGGGCATGCGATAGCCGAGGGTCTCCTGGCGCGGGGGCACCGGTTGATTACCGTCAATAGGGGGATCAGCCGGGCTGCGTATGCGGGCGCAGTGAAAAGGGTATTCGCCGACAGGAGGGAGCCGGATTCCTACCATGCGGCCCTGAAGCGGCTGGATGCGGACTGGGTGGTCGACGTTACCGCCTATTGTGCAGAGGATACAAAGGTTGCGGCGGATGCGTTCAGGGGCAGGGTAAAAGGTTTTGTCCACATAAGCAGCATGAGCGTGTACCGTTGGCCCTTTCCCTGCCCGGTTCCAGAAGAATCGCCTCTCGAGACGGATGCGGCAAACGCATACGGGTTTCACAAGGCGGAGTGTGAAAGGGTCCTCGACTCTGTATCCAACGCCGGTTTTCCCTGTACCGTTTTGAGACTTCCCGCCGTGTTCGGTCCCGGCGACCCATTCTCCAGGGAGAGATACCTCATGGGAAATCTCCTGCAGGGGCTGCCCGTCATGGTTCCGGAAAAACCCTTCCTGGTGCAGAACATCTTCAGCCTTGATGTCGCAGAAGCCGTGTGCAGGCTGATAGAGCGCGGCCGCGATCGACCGGGGTGCGCCTACAACCTCGGCGGGCCTGCATTTGCGCTGGAGGAATACCTGGAATTGCTGGGGAGCTTCGCAGGGGTGGAACCTCTCATGATCCGGAGTCCCGATCAGGCCCTGAGACTGGCGGGCGTCAATACGAGCAGGTTGCCCTATTTCTTCGACGGCGATCTCGTCATGGATACGACGCGCATTGCGAACGAAACCGGGTTCGAGGCCCGGTCGTCTCTCGATCGGGAGGCCCTCTCGCTTACCGTGCGCTGGATTTTGGAACACCAGCAGCCCATCGTCTATTGGGGGCTCCCCTGGGAGCATCCGGTCGATCCGGCTGCGCTTCAAAGGTGAACGAAGTGAATAACGAACGTACCGGGTTCAGTCTGCAGATAACAGAGCGCTGCAACCTGAAATGCCGCTACTGCTACGTGCTCCGGCGTGAAAAGCGGTACTCGGATTGTTCTTCCGGGCTGTGCGAGCGGTTCGTCGATTTTGCACTGCGCGAGTCGGGAGACAGTGCAAAAATAACCTTCTTCGGCGGAGAACCGCTGCTCCGACCCGACCTGATCCGGCATACCATCCGGTACGGGGCGGAGGCCGCCACGCGCTTAGGAAAGCTCCTGTCGTTCCACGTTATAACGAACGGAACCCTTCTCAATGACGAGATCGGCGACTACCTCGCAGCCAACCGCATAGGCCTGGAAATCAGCATTGACGGTCCTGCTGCGATTCATGACAGGAACAGGCCGTTTAAGGACGGCTCGGGCAGTTTTCTGAAGGTCTATAGAAACCTCTGTCGTTTCGTTGATCGCTACCCCGGGCACCCGGTGTCCATTTTCTCCGTCGTTACGTCACGCGAAGCTCTCCCCTGGCTTCATGCCCTGTGCAGGGGGATCGACGCAGAGCGCTTTACAGTGAACCCGTGCCGGATGCCGTACGACCCGAAAGGCGGGAAGAGCCCGGAAATGCTCTCCTCGGAAGAGCTTCTCGTACAGCAACTCGAACTTTACCGGGATGCTTTCATGCGAGGCGATACGAGTATCGATAAGGAAGTGAGCCAGGCAATTCTTTGCTGCCTTGGAGAGGCTCCTGCGCCCGAGTGCGGAGCGGGAATCAATGCGACCATTGCCACCCGGACGGGAGAGGTCTTTCCCTGTCCAATGTTCGTCGGGTTTCCCGACATGGTGATAGGCGACATCGAGACGGGTTTTTACGCGGATAAGGTGAAACCGTTCCTGGAAAGAAAGGCGGCACTTGGATGCTGCCGATGCAGAGCGCGGAATGTATGCGGCTGCGGCTGCGCTTACGACAGCTATGAGCAAACGGGACGGGTCGGGGAGCCTGCGCCGGCGCTCTGCCGAGCGGGACGCAATTATGCGAAGGGCCTCGAAAAGGCCATCATCGCGCTGGCATCGCAAAAACCGGAACAGCTTTTGCGCGAAATCGACCTGCTCCCCGGCAGTGACCGGAAAGCAGAACCGATCCACTGTTCCCCTGCGCCTCACAGCTATGTCGTGAGGCTCACGGACCAGTGCAACCTTGCCTGCGATTACTGCTACGAGAACGGGCGCGAGAGGGGAAGTTTCTCCATGAGTCTTGCCACGGCACGCACGGTGGCGGATCACATCCTCCAGGGAGGTTCCCCCAGCCCGCAGGTATGCCTTTTCGGCGGTGAACCGCTGTTGAACTGGGAAACCGGCCTCGTGCTGATTGAAGAAATTGCGAGACGCGGTCCGGCCGCGGGGAAAAGACCTTTTTTCCACATTACGACGAATGGAACCCTTATTACTCCGGAAATCGCCCGTGAGATCGCTCGCTTTGACGTGACGGTCCAGATCAGTATCGACGGTTCCAGGGAAGGACACGACGGACACAGGAAATTTCGAGATGGCGGAGGGTCTTTCGATCGGATAACCCGGAGCATCGACCGCTTGAAGGCCGAAAATCCCCGGAGTCGGATCGACGCGCAGGTGGTCCTGACTCCCGGCAATACCAACATGGTGCAAATTGCGCGCGATCTCAGGGAGATGGAGTTTCGGCGCATATCCTTCCTTGTGTGCGTGGACTCCCGTGGAAAGGGTGTTTCATGGTCGGCCGGGGATATCGGGGAACTTGCGCGTTCCAGGGAAGGCTTTTTCCCGTACTTTCTCGAATCTGTATGCCGGGGGGACCCCGGGATCGACATCGGGATGGCGAGCCTGATCGCCGCTGAACCGGACGGTCCGGGAGGTCTGTGCGAATGCGGCGCCGGCGAAGTATTCATCGACACCGGTGGTTTGATATATCTCTGCCCGCAGTTGTATGCCGCAGGAGCTGCGCCCCTCGGCCGCTGCGATTCCGGGCACGTTCGGCATGTGGCTTTAGACCAGGCGAACGATAATGCGCACTGCCTCGATTGCTGGGCATTCGAACGGTGCAGAGGCGGGTGCCTGGTCCATTGCCGGCGATGCCCGTGGATGACTTCCGGTGACGGGGAAGATGGAGAGGCGTGGTGCGACCTCATGAGGGCTCAGTTCGCCCGGGCCATCATCGCGCACCGGCTGCTCAGGGAGAATTTCCCTGAGAGCCTCCGGAAGCTGCAATCCATGTTCGTGAGTGAGCCCGAATGAAAACACTTCATCCCTTCTTGTCGACCGAATGCGACCTGATGCTGGTCTTTGCGCCGTTTCACCGGCTCGTCGTCTCCATGGAAAACATCGGAATCGAGTATATCGCCGCCTTTGCTCGGGCAAGGGGGTTCAACGTCCGAATCATCAACGCGGGCCTGCATGGGCTGAGCACGGAAGACATTATCGGACTGGTTACCCGCTCCCGGTATAAAGTTCTCGGTCTTTCCACCATTCACTGGAATTTGCCGTCAGCCCTGCGAATTGCCGAGGCGGCCCGGAAGGCTCATCCTGCAGGCCATATCATCCTGGGGGGAGTGGAGGCGGCGTTGAACGCCGAGAACATTTTGCTTGGAAACCCATTCGTTGACTCCATCGGAATGGGGGAGGGGGAGATAACGGTTTCCTCGCTCCTGACCGCCATTCCGGAAGGGAAGGAATGGCGCGAATTACCGGGACTGGCTTACCGGGAGGGTTCCTGCGTCAAATTTACTCGTCCGCTGCCCCTTGTCGGAATGCTGGATTCCCTGCCGCATCCGGCCAGGGACGACATGGCCGCGGTGATCGAGGCGGGCGGCCCCGTCAGCATGAGTTCCAGCCGGGGCTGTTTCGGCCGGTGCTCCTTTTGCTCTGTCAGGTCTTTTTACGGACTTTCGCCAGGGCCGTCATGGCGGGGAAGGTCTGCCGCATCCGTTGTGCGTGAGATCCGGGAAATCCACGAAAAATATGGGGCGACTCTTTTTTCTTTTATAGATGAGACGGTCCTGGGCCCGGGCGAGAGGGGACGGCGGCGATTGATGGAGATCTGCCGGGAGATCAGGAAATCCGGCATGAAGATCTCTTTCTTTATGACTGTCAGGGCAGACCAGGTGGAAACACGACTGTTCCGCTCCCTGCAGGAAGCGGGGCTAAAGAAAGTTGAGATCGGCATCGAATCCATGGCGCCTTCTCAGCTCAGGCGTTATGGGAAAACCGCCGGAACGGTGCAGAACAGGAGAGCCCTCCGGATTCTCGAAAAACTGGGCATAGGGGTCGAACTCTTCATGATCCCCTTCGATTCCGAACTCAATTCAGGGGAGTTAAGAAGAAACCTGCGATTCTACAGGAGCAGGTTTAACGGGAGCGGCAAATATACCGTCACCCCCCTGAGCCTTGCCAACTACCTCTATCCCTACCCGGGAACGGGCGCGCGGAAGCTCTATGGGAAGAACGGATGGCTCGGCGCAGAAGAGCCGATTGTTGGTTTCCGTGCAACCGACGAGCGCATTGAAAGGGTGGGACGAACGGTCACGTCCTTTGCCGCACTGTTCGAATCCGGCTATCCCATGTCCTTTGCCGGGTTCGGCAATCTCTGGATCAACAGCCTTCCGCTCCCAGACGCGGTCTATAAAAGAATCTGCGAGATTTGCGACGAATTCGGCAAGCTGGCTGTGCGGTTTGCCGAATGGACCCTTGCGGTAGTTTTCCAAACGCGGAGGCATACGGCTGCCGAGGTTGGAGCCGTTGTCGCCGGCATCCGGGAATTCGTGCACTGCCTGACCGCTTTGCGAAATGAAGTCGTCGCATTGACCAATGAACACGGCAGGACCCCGGAAGACGGCCGGTTTCGGATGGATGACAAATTTTCGGAAGAACTGTATCGGCTAGGCAAATATAAGAAAAAGCTTCTCCGCAAAGAGATGAACAACGTGGCGTTCGACGAAGACGAAGCGTCCGGGCAGCTTGTAAACCTCTTAATTAAAGAGCCGTGGCTGTGAATAAGAAGGAGAGTTTCCATCCGGCGGGGCGTCTAAAGCATCTGAATGTGCTTGGCAGGCGGTACGTCTACGATACATGGACGATGGCCTATGCGGAAGTGGACGCAAAGAGCGGGGCGGGGGCTGCTCCGCCGGATGTAGCATGCGTCAGGGAGGATGCGCGGAATTCGTTGGGGTCTGCGTCTTCTCCCGAACTCAAAAGCATCATCCTACAGGTCTCCCACGCCTGTAATCTTCGGTGTCGCTACTGCAGCGCGGATTTCGGCAGATACGGTAGCGGCGCCTTCCGGATGATGTCCCCGGAAACTGCCGGGAAAGGTATCGATTTTCTGTTTGAAAACAGCGGTTCTTCCGATCTTGCCGTCAACTACTTTGGAGGAGAACCGCTGCTGAATCTTGCGGCCGTGCTGGAGTCGGCCCTGTATGCCCGCAAAAGGGCGGAAGCGGAAGGACGGGAAGTTGCCCTGCATCTTGTGACAAACGGGGTGCTCCTGACCGCCGAGACGATTCTCAGGCTCGACGACCTCGGTTTTTCACTCACCGTAAGCCTGGACGGTCCCGGGG
>JAEZXS010000290.1 GCA_023442755.1 Pseudomonadota bacterium
CCCCTCATCATTGCGGCTTCATACATATCGAATTCCAACAGCCTGCAGAGGTGCTCGGGAAAAGGGGCCATCAAGTCCGTGTCATTTTTATAGCGCGCGAGAATGGGCCTGAGTGCCTGGACATACGGGTAATAAATCTCGCTCCACTCACCCGCGAGCCATTCCATGTCCTGGCGGTCCGGTGCGGCTGATTGGTCCAGGTGTTTTTCCGCCCGCCTTCTCACATCCCCCCGGCGCATGGCCGTGCTTGCCAGAAAGGCCAGAAGACCGGTCCGCACCCCACCGCACCCGGCGGCAATAGCGGAATCCAGCAGCTCAACCGTTGATTCCGGGTTGTCCGTCATATCGAGTATGAAATTCAGGTCGCGGAACAGAATGCGTTCCATGACGCGGATCAGCTCTTTTTTCTCGCGCGGCGGCATGCCGGATGCGCGCACTGCAATGTCTTCAAGAACGGCATGGTGCATAGCCAACAGTTCCCGCGCCAGGGAGGCCTTCCCGACCTCATCCTTGCCCGGCAAAGCGAAATCCGAATCGTCATCCCCGTCAAAATCTTCGTCGAAGCCCAGATCGTCCAATCCCATTTCCCCGGCCCTGGCATCTTCGACCCTAAGCCGTGTATCTCTCAGTGCGGTCAGCTTTTCCTCGATACTCAACCCGGCTGTTTTTCGGCGCAGCGAATCGGAATCATCCTTTCCAGGCACGGGCCTGCTTCGGCTGGTCAAATTCTTTTGCTCCAATTTGCCGAGCTTTTCTCCTGCAAGCCTAGGGAGCAGAAAAGGAATCGAATCCAGCAGTTGTGATGCCTGCTGAATCGACATTTCGGGTGCCAGGCGCCGGCACATGACCGACAGGTTGTAAATGTAAGGGAACAAAAGGATATCCAGCAGCCCGTCCGGTACTGTCCGGGAGATGCGTTCGAGCCTGTTGTCGAGCCAACCGAGACCGGACAGGCTGATCCCCTTCCAGCCTCTGCTGACGGCCGTTTTTTGATTCAGACGCCGTGCTACGTTGATCGACTCACCCAATCGGATGATACCTGCGCGGAGCGATTCCACCGGGACCAGGGCGGCTGCCTGTTCGAAGGAGCGCAGGGTGATCTTGCCGGGCTCCCGGATAAAATGTTCGAGAACGCCTCGAAGCTTTCCTTCCTGAATGCCCTCGGAGGCAAAAGCGATGACTTTGGACCTGACGCTCTCGCCGTGCGACGAAAGGCCCTTGAGCTCAACAAGCTTCTCGGTTTTGCCCTCCCCCTCGATGAATTCTTTCAGGCTCACGAGAAGCCGGCAATCCGGGTCTCGCGGAACGGACCTGAGCGTATCGATCTCTCTATAAAATTGTTCGAAGGCGCGTTCCTGTAACAGCGCCTGCCGTGTTATCGTATTCCAGGCTTCCCTGTATGCCTCCGCATTCTCCGGGACAAGCCCTTCACTTTCCATGAGCCGCAGCAGGTCCCAGTAGCGTCCGCTACGCTGATATTTCTCGATGTCCCTGCGTAATCGCTTCTTTTTACTCACTTGAGTCCACTTCCTCTTCGGCCTGTTCAAGAAGCTCCAATAATCGGCTCTCTACCGTGTCTACTACGTCGTCGTCTTCCCCGGCCCTGATTGCCGCTTCGTAATCAGTTACGAAATCGAGGATTTGCTCGCTGAGACTCGGAGGCAGGTCAGGAATAGCCGCAAGTCGCCGCGCCTTTTCGGAAATATAGTTCACCGGAGTTTCAGGCATCCCTCTCGCCGCCTCGGGGCCCTCGACCCTGAGGCGGCGAATGTCGAGGGTTACCTCCTTGCGATTTTCCAGACCTTTCTGGTCCACGCAAACCCGAACGATTCCCTCCCGGTCGTAGGCAAATTCGACCACTACCTGAGAATGCGCGGGCGCGGGCTTCAACCCGAAATAGAAACTCCCGATGAGCGAGTTTTCCAGGCATGAAGGACTCTCCCCCTGGAAAACCTCGATTTGGACGCCTTCCTGGTCATCCATCAGGGTGCGGTAGACCTCGGCGCGGCTGACTGGAATTCGAGTGTTTCTCCGAATAATGGTTGAGAAATAATCCGCGTCCCCTGTTTCCGGATCCACACTGTCAATCGTTTTCAAACCGAGTGAATGAGCCGTGACATCCAGGAGGATCTGCCCAACGGAATCTCCTGTGATGAGCCCTCCCTGGATGGCCGCCCCGAGTGCAACACAGAGGTCCGGATCGACGGAATGCGCAACGGTTTGATCGAACATTTCGGAAAGCGCATGGTGGACGGCGGGCATCCGTGTGGCCCCTCCCACCAGGATCAGCTTTCCGATTTCAGCCGGCTCGATGCTGGCCTCCTTGAGGGTTTCGGCGACTTTGTCCACGGTCTTGTCAATGAGATCGACCGTAAGCGACTCGAATAGCTCGCGGCTGAGGTCGAGATCGAGGCTGAGCGGCTGTCCATCCACCATGCAGACGGCCACCTCGCGTATTCTGACAAACGGCCGGTCGGAAAGGGCTATTTTGGCCCTTTCGGCAATATCGAGGAGTCTCACCTGCAGGCCGATATCTTCCCTGATCTCCTTCCCTCCAGCCTGCTCCCTGAGCTGATCCAGCAGGTAATCCTTGAGCCGGTTGTCGAAATCATCTCCGCCAAGAGCGGTATCGCCGCTGGAAGCCAGGACCTCCTTGATCTCTCCCTTTATTTCAAGCACCGACACATCGAAGGTCCCTCCGCCGAGATCATAGACAAGGACATAGGGGCTCTGCGCCCCACCGTTGTCTCGAACATGGTCGTATACCAGGGCAGCCGCCGTGGGTTCATTAACGATTCGCACTACTTCGAGCCCGGCAAGCTCCCCGGCCCGGATGGTTGCTCGGCGCTGGGCATCGTCAAAGTAGGCCGGGACCGTGACTACGACCTTTTCCACCTGTTTGCCCAGCCGTTCGGACGCTCGATCGGCAAGACACCTCAGAATGCGGGCGGAAATCTCCTCGGGAGAATAGCTCCCGGCCCCCGCACGGATTGCCGCATCCTTTCCCATCATCCTTTTAACGGAAGCAATCGTATCTTTCGGAAATGCCGCCCGGCGATTTTTCGCCTGCCGACCAACCCACTGCCTGCCAACATCCGTGGGGTCGAAACTCACAACCGAGGGCAGAATGGCACTGCCCTCTTCAACCGGTATGGCTTCCGGGACCCCATCATGCAGGAAAGCGATAACTGAATTGGTAGTGCCCAGATCTATGCCGCAAACTATTGATTTCATGACTCGGAGGTTCCTTTCTGCGCCGGCGTGTTCTCGCCTGCCCGGCCAACTACAACCCTGGCGGGCCGGATAACCTTGCCGCCATGCAGATAACCCGGCTGAACCAATTCGACTACATCCAGGGCCTCCGATTCAGGGCTTCGGTTGGCAACAGCTTCATGTATCTTGGAATCGAAAGCTGCGCCTTCCTCCAGGATCATTTCCAATTCCTGGGAAGCAGCAAATCGCTCCAAATTCTTCATTACCATGTTCAAAACCTGGGCATGCTGGCGTGACATGAGCCCCGGAGTTTGAAATGCCCGGTGAAGGTAGAAAATGGAGTCGCAAAGTTCAAGCAGAGGCTCCAGATCTCTGTTTTCCCTGGCGGCGGCCGCGGCCTTCTGCTCCCGGCGCAACTCCTCAATCATGACCGCCTGTTTACGCAGGAGTTTCTTGATATTGTCAAACTCCTCGAGCACAATGTGCTGAGCTTTCTCTTTCTCATCCTTTTTTTTGGAAAACCACGCCATTTCTTATTTCCTTCGCTTCTCTGGGAAGAATCGTCTAGATTCATGGACTTGGCACATGTCCGGTCACTATAGACATAAAAACGAAAAATCGGCTATGCAAAAATTTCTGTGACGCCGCGAAGAAGGACCAACTTGCTGAGGATTGGAGGACAGTCCCAGTACTTTGTGGGAGCGGCTTGCAGCCGCTATGTCTTTGTCCTCACGCAAAGCGCGAAAGCCAAGCCACAAGAAAGAACTTCAGTTGATCCGGTAATGCTTTCTCCGGATGTATTCCCCCTCGGCGAGACCTCCGCCGGGATGACGCGTGGTGGACAATCGGAAATCTCACGTGATGAGGGAGTAGCCTGACTACCATCCTTTTGAGTCCACAAGGATACATCCCTGGTGGTGGCTGAGCAGCGCACACAAGAATTCCAACGGGTGCTGAGTTTTCAGGCAAAAGGAATAAGAAGTTTCTTAGAATTCATTGCATTCGGTAGAGGTGTTTCACCTGCCCTCCAAAGGGCATGAACCCTATTTTTACCATTACGCGGCATATTCCTGTCATCACGACAACATCCAGAAAGTCACATCGTCAGCCAGCTATCAACTAGCCCCCCTGTTCTTCTCTGATCATATGCTCAAGATTTTGGCGACACCGGTAATTTTCTCTCATTATACCAAAAGCATATCGCCAGGCATGGGGGCGGCCGATAAGCGGCCCGGCGTGGGGCCAAGCCCGTCCGGTGACTATACCCGAATCGCCTTGCACATCAACAGCGGAAGCAATCTACATCGAGTGCAGCCTCGTACACGAACTCAAAAAGCTTTATCCGAAAATTCAAGTGTTATATGGTGACAGAGATTCGTCTTCTAAAAATTCCCTTATTGCACCTTTCGCACAGAAAAACTGATGCTGATAATGAAGAATCTCGAGCCAGAGAGGGGGGCTCTGATACGTTACCGATCCACCTGTTGAAGACACGTAAAAGGGTGCAGGCAGATCGTGAACCTATGACCGGCAGGTTTTAAAACCCTCGTTTCGACGACGGTTGACTCAGATGCCCTGGAGGTACAATCCCATGGACGTTTGGACCCATGGTTTGGCGCTCACGGTGGTGGGTATGGGAGGAACTATCTTTAGCCTTTGGCTCATTACTGTGCTCATAAACGGGCTGAAGAAATTATTCCCCTACAAAGAATCCGAGGAAAGGGAAAGGAACGTCTAATGCTCCAAACGATCCAGTCCGGATTGGGCGGTCTTCTTATTGGATTCCTAGCCCTGACACCGGAGAATGCGGTTATGATCGCGGCAGGTTGTGCCCTGCTTTATCTCGGGATAAAGAAGGACTACGAACCCCTCCTTCTGGTTCCGATCGGCTTCGGCGCCATTCTGGTGAACATACCTCTCGCCGGGATGATGGAACAGGGAGGGCTGCTCCGGCATTTCTATGATTTTGGAGTCATCACTGAAATCTTCCCCTGCCTGATTTTCATAGGCATAGGCGCCATGACGGATTTCGCCCCTCTGCTGGAGAACCCGAAGATTCTTCTACTCGGAGCGGCCGGGCAGTTCGGAATCTTTCTGACTCTTCTTCTGGCGCTTGCCCTTGGATTCAACTTGCTCGACTCGGTCTCGATCGGAATAATCGGCGCCTGCGATGGTCCGACCTCAATCTACGTGACCTCCAAGTTTGCACCTCACCTATTGGGAGCGGTATCCGTAGCTGCTTACGCTTATATGTCGCTGGTTCCTCTAATCCAACCGCCGATCATGCGTCTGCTTACAACGGATCGGGAAAGAAAGATCAGGATGGAATACCCCGAAAAATCCGTTTCCCGCACGCTTAAAATCCTTTTCCCCCTGGTGGTCACGATCATTACCTGCCTCATCGCTCCAATGGGCACACCGCTTATGGGCATGCTGATGCTGGGGAACCTCATGAAGGAATCCGGAGTTGTAAGCCGCCTCACGAAAGCCTCGGAAAACGAAATCGCAAACATAGTCACCCTGCTTCTCGGTCTTGCAATAGGAGCGACCATGGAAGGCTCGGCGTTCCTCAGGCCCCAGACCCTTCTGATCCTGGGTCTTGGCCTTATCGCCATCTGCCTCGACACCGTTACGGGCATCCTGTTTGGAAAGCTCATGTGCTTTTTGAGCAAAGGTAAAATAAACCCGCTGATTGGGGCAGCGGGAATTTCAGCTTATCCTATGGCGGCAAGAGTAGTCCAGACTGAAGGACGCCGCTACGACACCAACAACTGGCTTCTCATGCACGCGATGGGCGCCAATACCGGCGGGCAGGTAGGCTCGATAATGGCTGCAGGGATTCTACTTTCGGTGCTCAAAGGATTTGGACTCGACTGATACTCGAATTAAAACCGGCCCCACGGCTCTCTCTCAAAAAAGGGAACTTTATGGCAGGACTGGCGTTTAAGAGCGTTCTTCCCACCGGAAGGAAGGAGCTTGGCGATCTGGTGGAGATCTATGACTTCTTTTTTGACGGTTTCGACCTGCCGGGGTTTGTCGATGCTCCGGCGATTATCGTCCTGGCGGCAAGAAACGTGCAACTCGCACAAAATTTTATCACCGTCAATGCGCCTCCCGAATCTGCATCCATGAGCTTCGCAGAAGCAAAACAATCCGAATGCTTCATTTGGCGCATACTCCCCAATCCAACGGAAAACTGGATACTCCAGGTACACCAGATAAACCCGGGGAAGCTCAAATCCGCAGGAAACGTCCTGGGATTTCACTCCAGGGACGTCAACGGGGAACCGGCGCCGGGCTCTGACAACTTCGCCATTGCCCGTATTTTCGTGATCTACTATTCGTCTGAATAGACCAGCTCTGCGGATTTTTCCGAAGAAAGATGTTCCCTACCTGATAAACGCATTCTGTAGTTTCACTGCGATTGCCGATTCCTGCGGTCCGGGGCAAGTCAAAACGTTTAAACCAGGCGCCGGGCGACACGGAGCAGTGATGATCGTGTTTTGTGTTTTGGGACTTATGCGACCGCCTGCCGGGTAGACGGTCCGATTCGGTATCCATCCGGTATCGAAACGGTATCTCAAAAGTTCGAAACAGTATCGTGCAATCGGCTCCGGGCCAGTTTTTTGGCCTTTTAGCCCTTTTCCGGAAAACGAAAATTCGATCCGGGCGGCTCTTTGGAAAAATAATATCGTGTTTCTCTTTGCCGGCTTTAGCTCCACGGCAACCTGCAAACCGGCTCTGCCAATCAATTGCAACAATTTCAACGATTTTGAATTTCCTGCTGGTCTGTTGCTCTTTTCGGTATTGAGGTCGCCATCGATATCTTGATTTGGATGTATTTCCATCGATGACTCGTCATTAAACGCAGAAACTAATGGAGTTCCCACTCCAGAGGCGAAATCAGCCGAATTCGATAGGGGTAGGGACAGCACATTGGATTGCACTGCCCCTCCCTCCAAACCGGACTGGCGGATTTCCCGCATCCGGCTTTCCAGTTGGTGGTTCACCTCGACGAGG
>JAEZXS010000291.1 GCA_023442755.1 Pseudomonadota bacterium
GTATGGCAAGGATGCTTTCCCATCGCGTGGCGCCAAGGCCGTATGCTGCCTCGCGGAGTTTCGCAGGGACTGCATGCAGGGCATTTATGCTTATGGCGGCAATCGTCGGCAGAATCATTATGGACAAAACAATTGCGGCCGGCAGCATGCCCGGACCGCTGAGCGAGGTGCTGAAAAAAGGGAGCCATCCGAGGTTTGCCCGGAGCACATGGCACACCGGACGGATAAGAGGTATGAGGAAGTAGATGCCCCACAGCCCGTAAACTACGCTCGGGATTGCCGCAAGCAGTTCGATAAGGTTTTTGAGCAGATGTTCCATCTGGTCGGGCAGTCTTCCCCAGACGGGATGGAATTCAACCCCGAATATTTTCAGAACCGCAAAAACGAACGAGGCGAGATAATGTTCAGTGAGGAAGACGGCAACAGCCAGTCCGAATAGAGTCCCCAGGAACAGGGCCAGCAGGGAGCTGTACAAGGTCCCCCATATTTCGGGAAGGACCCCGTACTCCCTGGTGTTCGGGTCCCATGTGGTTCCCGTTAAGAAGCCCCAGCCGTATTTTCCAACCGCGGGCGCTGCCTGCTGTCCGATGGTGTATACAATATAGAGCACCAGCAGGACGGTTGCCCATGCGAACAAATAGGTCGCCAACCGAAATGCCGTGTTTCCGTATCTTTCGACCGACTTTGGCGGGCGCGAAATTGACGCCTCGTCGTAAAAACGGTCTTCGCCGACTGCAGGCACGATAGCTACTCCCTCGGTTTTACTTACTGAATGTTATTCAGGGCCGCTTTTACCTTGCTGACGACCGGAGCCGGCAGAGGCACGTAGCCAAGCTCTTCGCTGTTCTTCTGCCCCTCTGTAAGTCCGTGTTCGAGCACGGCCTTCAATGCCTTGAGTTTCTTTGCATCGTCGTATTTCTTATAGCAAAGCACCCATGTGTAGGTGACGATGGGATACGAATTCTCCCCGGACGGATCTGGCAGCCATGCAATCAGATCGGCGGGCATTTCCACTGCGGCAAGAGCAGCCTGAGAAGATTCCGTCGTTGCAATGACGAACTTTCCGGCCTTGTTTTCGATCGTCGCCATCGGCAGATGCCGCCCCATTGCATACCCGTACTCGACGTAGCCGATAGATCCGGGTGTCGTACGGATGCTTGCCGTTACGCCTTCGTTACCCTTCGAACGGGTGCCAACGGACCAGTTCGGCATCGTGTTCACACCGGGACTCTTGGCAAATTCCGGGCTTATTGCGGACAGGTGCTTCGTGAATACGAAGGTCGTCCCGCTGCTGTCGGCACGGACGATGACATTGATTGGAGAGTCGGGCAGCTTTACCCCGGGGTTTGCCTTGGCAATTGCCGGATCGTTCCACTTGGTGACTTTGCCGAGGAAGATTCCGGAGTACGCTTCCCGGCTGAGCTTAAGTTCCTTAACGCCCTCAAGGTTGTAGGCCAGGACAATGGCGCCGGCGGTCATGGGCAAGAGCTGCGCTCCGACATCCACCTGGGCAATTTCCTCGGGCTTCATCGCTGCGTCGCTGGCGCCGAAATCGACCGTTTTGTTCATGAAGTTCTTGATGCCGCTGCCGCTCCCCACCGACTGGTAGTCTATCTGCACGTCTTTTTGAACTGCATTGAAATCCTTGAACCACTTGTTGTAGAGCGGAGCCGGGAAACTTGCGCCTGCGCCGGTGAGTTTCACCAAATCGTCCGAGGAGGCACTGGCCCCGGTCAGGGTTATCATGACTCCCATCAGAGCTATCGTGGAATAGATCAGTACACGTCCAACCTTCATCATTACCCCTTTTGCATTATGGTCTTTTGTATCGGATGCTCATTTCGGCGAGCCCGCCGCCCGCCTTCATCCACACCGACCGGCGTGAGTTCGCCGCCCCGGTCCACACGGTTCACAACGATGCCGTGCATTTCAAAGCAGGTTCTTAGCAGAAGGAAATGGCAACGATGTTAAGGAACAATGACAAACCTGTGACAACGAAGAAAAGGAATGGGCCACCGCAGGAAGCGGGGAAAGACAGGCAGGTACGTTTCGCTAAAGACAGGTCCGTATCACTGATTTGCTGATGCAACATGTTAGCAATAATTCAATAAAACAATATGTTACAGTTAGCTATTCCGTATTTAGTGATCTTTAGATGATGAGGCTTTATCACTACTTCCATTGGCTGAGTTGAGGAAGGTGCGCAGATTGACTTTTTCACCCTTCACGCCGAGCTTCGTGCGCAGGTGATAGCGGTGGGTCATGACCGTATTGCGTGAGACGCCAAGGATTTCGGCGATTTCCTTGTTCCCTTTGCCGGCCTTGATGAGATTTGCGACCTGCATTTCCATAGGGCTCAGCAGTCCCTGCTTCTGTACGAGCTTGTTCCGGAAAGGCGAGCTCATCTGCCGCAGGGCCGATTTGAGCATGTCCACATAAGTTCTTTGTACTTCGTCCAGCCTGGTTCCATCGAGTCTTTGAATGGAGGGGAGTATCAATTCTTCGATGCTTATGACGATGTTGTCGACCAATGCTTTCCTGTCCTGTTCCCTTTCTTTTAGCAGGGCGCGCATTTCCGCGTTGGCTTCCTCCAGCTCCCGGACTCTGGCGTCCTCCCCTGCGCCTGATTCAGGCTCGGCGATCGGCAGATCATCGAGTCCGACCGCGACCTTCTGCTCGATATCGCCTGCCGCATTCCTGACCCTGATGACAGCAGCAAGAACATCCCGCCCCTGTAATACAAAGCGATTGCCCGCGATCTCGGCGGAAAACAGCTCGCCGTTCTTCTTTCGCATGTTCACCGGAATGCCGGTCACTGCGGCGGCCGGTCTTTCGTCCTGTCCGGCCAGAAGCCGGCCATACGGCATCCCCACAAGCTCCCGCTGATCGAAGTCGAATAGAAAGGCGGCGGCGGCATTTGCCTCGAGAATCCGTTCCGGGCCGCACTCTACGAGCAAAACGGCTTCCGGCAACATGGCGAACACCCGGGAAAACATCTCTTCGCTTTCCCTGGATGGGGCCCCTTCCTGTCGGGGCTCCTCCGCATTCATGGTCAGAGCATCATCAACCGGCGCAACTTGCCTCCGGGCATCCTTATTTTTGGAAAGAACCGCATCGCCGGCAGCGAGTTGGGATTCCAGTTCGGCAATGCGGCTGCGCAGGGATGCCCATTCCCCCGCCAGGGTCTTGCCAATGTAATCGTCATCGTCCTGCATGGTCTTCCCGTGCCTTTCACGTTAAAAGCAGCCCTCACCCGGCGTTCAAAATAGCATAGATTACAGAAAATTCACGCCGGGATCGATCGATATCATGAAAGCAGGCTCATTTCTCTCGGCCTCGCGCAACCGGGGCCAATCCGGGCTTCAACGGCTCAGCCGGCAGGATAGCGATGCACCTCGATGCATAACACCCCATGCCTGAGGCGCAAAGCCTGCCATGCCGCTGCTCTCGAGCAGCCCTACGGTCGAGAGAAGTCAACACCACGTCAAACAGAGGTGCGCCACCAGAAGCACCGGGGAGTCAACCTGGTCGCAATCATGAGTTGAACTGCTCCCATAACATGCAGTGGCATATCCTTATGGAATTATTAGCCTAGTTAATAATTTGCGCCTAAAATACGACACAATCCCGCCATATTCAACCATCATTGTAGTCAAAACCCTACAACTTCTGCATCCGCGATCTTTAGAGCTATTTGTGAAATCGAATTACAGCGATATTCACATCTCAAAAATAGGTTAATGAAATCACCTCGATAACAATTTACTTTATCTCGTATAAGATATAGGCATTTGAGCGTGGCATCTGTTTTGCAAATTATTCAGCACAACTGCAACTGACGAATATAAAATCAATTCAATGACTTAATGTATTATACATTTCTCGGCTTATGACGGGACAAAAGTTTATGTGTCCGGGCATGTTCGGCCTGCGAACACGGTTCCTGAACAACATACTCACACAACACCCCGAAGAACCGGAGGAATCTTCAGAGGGGACTTTGGCAGGCGTCTACAGCTCTTACCACCTTACCGGCTCGAAAATGAGAGGAGAATATGATGGATTGGATCACATTTATTCCCAGGAAAGAGTCCAGGCAAAAATCGGGCGCTGCGAAGCTTGTCGGCGGGAGATGCCCCTGTGGAGGCCGGTTGAGGGTGTTCAGGAATCAGGTCGATCGCGGCGTGCTCGAGTGCTATTGCAGGGGATGCCGGCGCATTCACCATATCACACGAGCCTGATCCGGAAATCCCTTCCGTCCAAAACGACATTTTCGGTCGTTTTGGACGGGTAAGTTGGAAAATGTCTACCAGGGGCAACAGAATTTTTTACCGGTCAGCCCTTTGTCGGAAAGAGCTTTCAATGCACCGATTATTCGAAGAAAAAACGATCGCGCAGTGCGCCCCCTCTTTTTGCGCCGAAAAGGGGAAGTCGGTATTCGACAGCATCGTGGCACACAAATTGTACCCAATCAGGGCTCTCATGCAAATCCACCGACAAAACAGATTTTGAGCGGGGATGGCCTCAGGCTGAAGAGAGCCGGTTTTGAGACTCATGTCGACGAGCCGCGCTACAGAGAAATTCACCAAATGGAGAAGTAATATATGGGGAATACACGCAATTTCGGCACGTCTCTCTGTATTGCAGTTCTTATCTTTTGCGGCGCCCCCGAGCAGGTCAGGGCGGAAAGCGGTCGTCCTGCCAAGGTCAGGACCGTGTCGGCAAAATTGACACGTGAAGCGGCAGGCGCCACCCTTAAGCGGATAAGCACAGTCTCTGTCGTAGCCTATAACCCGGCAGACAGATCACGGTGCCCGAACGGAGGCAGGGGCGCCTGGGCAAGCAGAGTGGAGGATGGCGATATTGCGATTTCGCGCGACCTTCTCGCTGAAGGCGTAAGGCCGGGCGCGACTGCCTGCATCGATTTCGGCAGATCGGTGCACTGCGGCGTGGTCCGCGACACTATGAGCAAACGCTACCGGAAGCATGCCGATCTGGCCATAGATAAGGAAAGCCTCACGAAATCCAGACGCATGGCGAAAGCATTCGGAAAAAGAAGGGGAGTTTTGTATGTATGCAGGAATCAGCAGCGGTTGGCACGCTGATTCCTATAGCCCTCGAATAGCTGGGATCCGAGAGCACCATCACTGATCGCTCCGGCAATCCAGAGGCAATAGTGACTGATACCGGGCACGATCGGCCGGTTCCCCGGCAGCAAGCCTGCCGGGCTTGCGATCTCTGAATGTATTTGAACGCCGGACCTGACTATCCCATCTTTCCAGACCTCCCCCTCGTTCCTGGTATTTTATGTAGGCAGCCGGCTGTTGCCGTGCTGCCCGGCAGGCAAGTCTGCGTTCGGACGATATTCCCAAACCGAGGAGATCAGTATGGCCGAAGAGTATTTCGACTGCAGAACGTGTGAACATGAAGCCGAGCCGGTGTCGGTGTATCCCGCTTGCGCAGAATGCCGGGAGATTGGATGTGAAGCCTGTCTGGACGAGACCCGGAAATGCGTTCCCTGCGATGAGGTTTCCTTCCTGATATGATCAAATGGGAAAGATGCGTGCGATAGCCCAATTTCGCACATCTGCGCCGGCGCGGTTCACACATAAAAACGGGGCAAGGCAGTTTCGGCTGTCTTTGCCCCGTTCGTTTTCCGGCGCCACTCGGAGTTAGAATTCCCTGTATTTGAAGACAACGAGGAGAATGGGTGGGATGAGCAGCCCGATTCCAGTATAATTCTGAATACGGACGCTTCGGCTTCGAGGCTCCGTCTCGTCCATAAAATTTGAAGCATTTAACGTTAAAGTATAGTATGAAATTTTCGCAGCCCGTTGCGGAGTTGCTCCGGATGGGAGTTCATATGCTGAAAGGATGCGAGAATGCGCATTGCCATGGGTCAGATAGACCCTTTTGTCGGCGATTTCGAAGGAAATACCAAAAAAATCTGTGAATGTATCGAAAAGGCCAAACAGCACAGGTGCGATCTTGTCGTTTTTCCGGAAATGGCAATTCTCGGATATCCGCCCCGCGACCTTCTCGATAAACAGGGATTCGTCCCCGACAGCATCCGTTACTGGGAAAAGATACGGCTCGCATCTTCGGGGATCGGCGTCATTTTCGGCGTCGTTTCGCGCAATGAACTGAGCGGCAAACCCTACCACAACACGGCCTTGTTTTATGAAGATGGAAAGCTCCTGGCGTCCGCTCATAAGATGCTTCTTCCATCCTATGACGTCTTTGACGAAGAGAGATATTTCGAACCCGGCACGGAAGCGGTCTGGGTCGAATTCCGCGGCCGGAAGATCGGGCTCACGGTCTGCGAGGACATTTGGAACGTCACCGATTACCTGCCTCGCCCTCTTTATCATTGCGATCCCGTATGTGAACTGCAAAAATCCTCGGTCGACATCCTGATCAATATCTCCGCATCCCCGTACCACCTGCGCAAAGTCGACCGGGTTGGCAGGCTGCTCCGGACTCATGCCCGTCAGCTCAATGCTCACATCGTGTACGTAAACCAGGTGGGCGGAAACGATGAACTCATCTTCCAGGGCCACAGCATGGTGTGGGACCCCTCCGGCAGCCTGGTTGCCAGCGGAGCGGACTTCAGGGAAGACTTCGTCGTTTATGATACGGAAACAGGGAAGGGCGACTTTCACGCAGGAAACCTGGACGCCCCTTCCGAGGTGATCGGGGCGCTCACTCTGGGGTTGCGGGACTATGCGAACAAGTGCTGTTTCACCAAAGCGGTGATCGGACTCAGCGGCGGGGTGGATTCCGCTCTTACCGCGTGCCTGGCTGTGCTGGCGCTCGGTGCGGAGAATGTCCTGGGCATTGGGATGCCCGGACCCTACAATGCGCCGGAGAGCCTCGCCGATGCGCGGGAACTTGCGCAAAATCTTGGGATCGATTTCGAGGTGGTTTCCATTGGGAACATGTTCGAAACGGCTTTGCAGTCGCTCAAACCCGTTTTCAACGACCTTCCTTCCGATTTCACAGAGGAAAACCTCCAGGCCAGGCTTCGCGGCATGGTGCTCATGTCCATTTCCAACAAATTCCGGCGTATCCTGCTGAGCACCGGCAACAAATCGGAAATCGCGGTGGGATACTGTACCCTCTACGGCGACATGAACGGAGGACTTGCGGTTCTGGGGGATGTTCCCAAGACGATGGTCTATGAACTGGCCCACAGGCTCAACGTTGACCATAACTGGATTCCGCAGAACACGCTGACCCGTGCGCCCTCAGCCGAGCTGCGGCCCAATCAGACGGACCAGGATACGCTTCCGCCTTACGAGGTCCTCGATTCCATCCTGGCCGCTTTTGTCGAACAGCGACTGCCGGCCCATGAAATAGTTGCGCAGGGGCATAATCCGGAAATCGTGAAATGGGTGATACGGCGAATCGAATTCAACGAATACAAAAGATGGCAGGCGCCACCGATTCTTAAGGTGACCACCAAGGCGTTTGGAATCGGCCGACGAAACCCGATCGCCCAGGGATATGTTGAGAACTGAACATTTTTGTTTTACATGCGTGATGTTGTCTGAAATTTTTTCCTCCTTCAACACTTTTCAGTCCAGAGGCGTAGAGACATGAAAAAGATCGAGGCGATCATCAAGCCGTTCAAGCTCGACGATGTGAAAGAAAAGCTCACCAGCCTGGGAATCAAGGGAATGACGGTATCCGAAGTTCGCGGTTTCGGACGTCAGAAGGGTCACACCGAAATTTACCGTGGCGCTGAGTATGTAGTTGACTTTCTTCCTAAAATTAAAATTGAAATCGCTGTTCCGGACCGCCAGGTCGCCGAGATCGTTGCCGCGATACGCGAGTCGGCAAACACCGGCAAAATCGGAGATGGCAAGGTTTTTGTTATACCTGTGGAAGAGTGCATCCGGATTCGGACCGGCGAAACCGGAGAAGACGCTCTTTAGCGCTTCTGATAAGAAATTACGACCGGTAAACCGCTTCACCGCATCTCGGGCCCGAGATTCTAGGGCCGCTTCGAAGAATGGGTCTATGGTTCATCGTTCAATTTTGTCCCGAAAACTGCACGAGCTTCGCGAAGAGTTCACCAACGAGTGCCGAACCGGTGTGCCGGGTGTCCTGGCAGCTCGCACTTATGCGTCTAATTTCTACGACGCCCTGAGCAAGGGATTCCACCAGAATTCCATTCCGCGCGACGGCTGGGCGTTCATAGCGGTTGGAGGTTTCGGGCGAGGGGAACTCAGCTTTTCCTCCGACCTCGACCTGCTTTTCCTCTACGAGAAACGGCTTCCCAGTTTTCTCCAGGAACTTGTGCGCGATTTCGTCTACGGCCTTTGGGACAGCGGCTTTGAAGTGGGACATGCCACCGCTTCGGTTTCCTCCGTGAAGAAGATGGTGCAGGATGATTTCACCATCCTCACCAACTATCTCGAAGCGAGATTCATAGCCGGAGACAGGGACTTCTTCGACAACTGGAAGAAGTCTTTTCTTCACTATTTCGGGAACCTGAGTCGCCGCCGCTTCCTCCACCACCTGATCCAGTACAGAAATTCGAGGCTTCAACAATACGGAGAAAGTCCGTACCTGCTGGAGCCTCATGTGAAGGAGGGCGTAGGGGGGCTTCGCGACCTTCATACGCTTCGTTGGGCGGGAGCCGTCTACCTCCAGGACCCGTCGCTCGATGCGATGCTTGCCAAAGAGTGGCTCACCGAAACGGAGAAACTGTGGCTCGAGCAGGCATACGACTTTTTATGGCGGGTTCGTCTGCAGCTGCACCAGTTGACGGGAAGAAGGCAGGACCAGCTGCTCTTTCCCGAACAGGAACAAATAGCCGAAAAAATGGAATGCATGCCCGGGAAAGAGGGTTCCGAAGTGGAGGTGTTCATGCGCCTTTACTATCGCCACACGTCCCGGATCCGAAGGACGACAACGTTTTTCCTCGAACGGGTCGAGGAGTCGCAGAAGAGCTTTCGCGGGTTTCACCTGAGGAGGAGAATTCTTCCGGGGCCGTTTCTGCTTGAGGGAAAGCACATTCATTTCATGGACCCGGAATGGGTGAAAAAGGACCCCACGGTGCTTATGCGCTTTTTCTGGCAGGCGGCGCAATCCGGGGCACATTTTCACCACCAGGCGGGGCATATCATCCGGGAAAACCTCAATGTTTTCGGAGATCGTCATAGATCCAACCCCGAAGTGGTGAAACAGTTCTTCGCCATTCTTCTGAACGCGGAGCACTCCTTCCCCGTGCTCAAGGTGATGCTTGAAACCGCGTTTCTCCAGACCTTCATCCCCGAATTTTCCATGGTGCGCTACCGGGTGCAAAACGATGTCTACCACGTGTATACCGTTGACGAACACCTCCTGCGCACGGTTCGCGAACTCCATGCCATAGAAAAGGCAAATGCAAAGGGAGAAAAGGATATCCTGCCCGAACGGCTCAACCTCGCGCCCAGGGCCCGCAGAATCCTTTACCTGGCTGCTCTGCTGCACGACATAGGGAAGGGAAGGGGAAAGAACCATTCCGCACGCGGCGCTGCCATGGCGAAGACTATCGCCGCCCGCATGGGCCTGGATTCATGGGAAGCGAGCCTTTTGAGCTTTCTCATCGGACAGCACCTGATCCTTGCCGAAACGGCCCTGAAACGCGACCTGATGGATGAAAAGCCCATCGCGCAGTGCGCCGTTGAAATCAAGGATCGTGACCGCCTCCTGATGCTATACCTGCTTACCATCGCCGACAGCAGGGCGACGGGAACGGGAGCGTGGAATACCTGGAAGGCCTCCCTGCTGAGGGAACTGCTCTTCAAGGTTGACCGCCTGCTGCTCAGAGGGGAGCTAAAACCCGAAGACATCGAAGCACGCACGGCAGAGGTGCAGGAGGCCGTACTGGCCATTCTTCCGGATCACTCCGAAGAAGAAACGCTCAAAGACTGGATGGAGAAACTGCCGTTCCGATATCTACTCTCCCAGAATCCGGTCGCGATTCTCCAGCACTACATGATGGAGAAGGAACTTCCGGCTCGATCCGTATGCGTCAAGGCCGAGCGGGCCGAAGGCGAGATGTGGCAGATCACGGTCGTCACCCGCGACAGGCCCGGCCTTTTTGCGCTCATCACAGGTGTCCTGTGGGCAAGGGGCCTCAACATCCTTTCCGCGGACATCTACACGCGGGAACCCGGCGTCGCCTGCGATATTCTCCTGCTGGAGAAGGTGCCCGACCCGTTTCACAATCAGGAACTCTGGGGTAAGATCGAAAACGATCTCAAACGCGCCCTGGCAGACAGCACCTACCTTGATGAAATCCTCGAGAGCAAGCGCAAGCCGTCGATCCTGCAGCCCAAAAGTGTACCGAGGAAAGAGGATGTGGTCCTCATAGACGAGGATGCCTCCGATTTTTATACCATTATCGAAGTATATACCTGGGACCGCCCCGGTGTTTTGCACACCATCACACGCAGTCTCCATGAACTCGGCCTTACCATCCAACTGGCTAAAATTTCCACTCCCGGCGCTCAGGTCGCCGACGTTTTCTACGTCACGGACCTCAGCGGCGGTAAGATTATGGATTTCGATTTTCACGAAAAGATTAGAGAAAATCTTCTGGCCTGCCTTGCTGCAATGTGTTGAGCGGGATTGCGCGAGGATTTTCCTGCGAAGACCCAGGCAATCCGCCTGCCTGCCGCTTATTTCCGCCTGTTTATCTGCTTTGGCGAATCCGGCCGGGAATAGATGGGTTGGAAACTGTACATTTTTGTTCTGAACTGAAATCTCGCCGAGAAAT
>JAEZXS010000004.1 GCA_023442755.1 Pseudomonadota bacterium
GTACCGACCATTAAGAAATACGGAATAATTTCAATACTTGCGGGAGCGGTCCTGCCTGGGCGGGACCGCGATCATGCGGAGCACATTGAATTAGGACAGCCATGAATTTTTCTTTTCCCTCGCGAAGCCGCGAAGACGCGAAGAAAAGCTTGGGGAAAATGAGTTCAGGTTGCCTGAAAAGTTTCTAAAGGATCGAGACTGGAAGCCTTTCCCACAACAGTTCAGACCGAGTGGTGGTTACGACTCCTAAAGTTGACGGCTATGCGCACAGCACGGGAACAAGAAAAACAACTTGGCGCCTTGGCGTTTCTTTGCGGCTTCGCGCCTTCGCGTGGGAAAAAATCAATGCGCACCTTCGATGACAACGCATCGCGGCTGGAAGGCACTCCCGCAGCAACACTGCTCAAGGAAAATCTTTTCCTTCGCGGCCTTACCTCAACATAGCAAGCTTCGCGGTTTCGCGAGCGAAAAAGAAACTCAATGATCCTGACTGCACCAGTGTGCTCCGATTGTCCAATCGCGGCTGCAAGCCGCTCCCACAAAATACCGGCACTATCCCTCTAACCCTTTATGGTTTGTTCTTCTTCGCGGCTCCCCTTTAAGTTAACGCCTTATGGCGTTGTATATGCCTGGTTGTCGAATCACGCCGCCTGAATATCCGCCGCAATCTTACCGCCGGTCGCATCCACGACCTGCGCCTCGCCCTTGGCGTCGACCACGACCACGGTGAGGTTCTGCGCCGCCAGGATCAGCCGTTCGACCACGGTTTTGCGCCCGAGCAGCCTCCTCCACCAGGGAAGCGGTCCCGGGCGGCCGATGACTATGTGTCCCACCCGGTATTCCTTCGCGAAATGCAGGATCGTTTCGACGATATCTTCCCCTTTGTAGGTGAAAACGATGGCGCCGAGCTGGTTTGCCAGGGTCAGGGTATCCGTGAGGTAACGCTGTGTAGTCGAGTCGATGGCCGTCGGCGACTCGCGCGGGGTCTGTACGTAGACGGCATACCAGTTGCGGTTGAGCCGCCCCGCGAGCCTCGATCCGTAGCGCAGCAGGGCGGCGCTGTTGGGCCCGCGGGAACTCAGGCACACCATGACCTGGTCGGGGGCGGACCCGTACTCGTCATCCTGGGACGTGCGGCGTTTCAGGTCGAGCTGCGATGCGAGTTCCCGGAACGACAGTTCCCGAAGCTCGTCCAGGTTTGTGCGCTGGAAGAAATTGTCCAACGCAATCCGGATCCGTTCCTGCGGATAGATTTTCCCTTCCCGGAGCCGCTGCTGGAGGTCTTCCGGCGCCAGGTCGACATTCACGATTTCGTCCGCTTCGGCGAGCACCGAATCGGGCAGCCGTTCGTGCACCTTTACCCCTACCAGGTCTTCGACCGTGTTGTACAGGCTCTCCAGGTGCTGGATGTTCATCGTCGTGATTACATGGATGCCGGTGGCGAGCAAATCCTGGACGTCCTGGTACCTCTTTGAATTCTCGCTGCCCGGAACATTGGTATGGGCCAGTTCGTCGACGAGTGCCACCTCCGGCCGGCGGGCCATGACGGCATCGAGATCCATCTCTTCCAGGGCTATCCCGCGGTACTGGATCCGTTTTCTGGGAACGACTTCGAGCCCTTCGACAAGCTTCGCGGTATCGGCCCGCCCGTGCGTTTCGACGAGCCCCACCACAATGTCGATTCCTTCCTTCGCAAGGCGATGGCCCTCGAGGAGCATCTGCCAGGTCTTTCCGACACCCGGCCCGTAGCCCAGGTAGATTTTGAGCTTGCCGCGCTGTGAGCGGCGTATCAGTTGAAGGAAGCTGAGAGCTTTGTCATCGGACATGAGATGTCCCCTTTCAGCTTTCGGCGGCGCCGGGCATGCGTTCATCCCTGCCAATACCCGGAAAGACGGGTTTAATGTCGCAACTGCCGGCCAGCAGTTCCACTTCCAGCGACAGGGCGACCTGCTTTACGAGCGATTCCAGAAGATGGAGCTGGTCGGGCGCGCGCAGGCGATCCGGTTCTTCGGGCCGTAGCGCGAAAACGCCAAGCCTGTTATCCGCAACGGCAAGAGGAACGTAGAGCACGCTTCCATCCTGTCCTTCGCCTGTCCCCAGACCGGTTGCCTTGCCGGTTTCGAACGCCTTGCGGGCGAGTTGGAATTCTTTGGTGAAATCCTGCGGGAAAACCGAGGGCACATCCCCCGCTTCAGGCGCCAGCCTGCCGTCCGGCCCCGGCAGGAAAACCACGGCCGGAGCCTTGAAGATTTCCCCGATGTATTCCACTCCCGTCCTGAGGGTATGCCCGGCGCTTCTCGACGAGGCAAGCCGGCTGCTGAGCCCATGCATGGCGGCGGCCTGCCTTTCCTGCAGGCGGGCAGTTTCGGTCTGCTTGCGCATGAGCGCCGTCAGGTGGCTGATTGCCAGTGCGACGAGGCACATCACAACGAAGGTGACTATATATTGAGCATCGCTCACGGCGAACGAGAACCGGGGCGGAACAAAAAAGAAATCGAAGGCCAGAACACTCAGCACGGAATTGAGAACAGCGGGCCCCCGACCGCACTCCACGGCCGTCAGCGTCACAGCCAGCAGGTAGACCATAATGAGGTTGGTCAGGGCGAAATACGGAAACATCAGAAAACACAGTCCGGTTGCCAGAATGAGGAAAAGGACGGCAGTTCCATAGTCCGGCCAGGAAATCCCGAAGCTTTTCACGCCGTAAGGGATTTCGGCCGGTTCGACCGGCTCTCCCGAAACGATCCGAACTTCGATCGTACCGCTCTTCCTGATCAATTCGTCGGCGGGGCTTTCGAAAAACAGCCCTTTTATACGTGAACCCCTGGGCCTGCCCGCGATTATTATCTCTATCTTCTTCTCGTTTGCAAATCGAACCAATGTCTCCGCAATATTTCTGCCGGATAAGGTGAGGGCTTCCGCCCCCAGCTTTTCGGCAAATCGCAGGTTGTCCGGAACATGTTCTCGCTGCGAATCCGAAAGCAGCAATCGACCCGGAACTTCCACATAGGCCGCATACAGTTTCGCATGCTCTTCCTGCGCCGCCTGCCTCCACGCGGTCCGTATCACCTCGACCGCGGACGGGCTGGGGCCGACGCAGACCAGAATCTTTTTCAAACCGGTTATCGAGTCAGGCATTTTGAAACCTCCTGAAGCTCTCACTCTCTATGGAGCACATTACGCTCCGCCGCACGGATCTGGAAAGGGCACATCCAGTCTCTTTTCGACATCCACGAGTTCCTGCCGGGCTTCTCTGATGAGCTTTTCCGCTTTCGAGCGCAAATCCCGTTCGAAAACAACTTCGCTTTTCAGCCGGGCGATTTGTTTCGACTGCTCGGCCAACTTTCTTTCCGCTTCAACGAGGGCTTTCCTCAGCGCTGCGATCGGTGCGGACGGCTGAATATCGTCCCTGACTTTTGCCGCCACAACATGTTGAGGTCGTGGGCGGCGCATCATTTGTTTCATTGTCGGCTCTCCCTGAAGCGCTCTTTCATTTCCTGCCGTCGAGCGCTAGATTGAGGTTGAGGACATTGATTCCCGGCTCGCCCAGAAACCCGAGCTGCCGGCCTTCCGTAGAATTCCGGATGTATTTCTTGAGTTCCTCCACAGGCATTCCCCTTGCCTGTGCGACCCGCGCCGCCTGGAGTTCTGCGTTTTCCACGCTGATATGGGGATCGAGTCCGCTCCCCGATGCCGTCACCGCATCGACGGGGATTTTTGTTCCGGGAGGAAGATTGTTTTCGGCGAGGTACGCCGCCACGCGGTCCTTCACCTGGTCGGAAAGCTTTTGGGATAGGGGCCCCAGGTTGCTTCCGCCGGAACTGGCGGCGTCATACCCGGTATTTCCCGCCGCCGAAGGACGCGGGTGGAAGTACTGCGCTCCCGTAAACGACTGGGCGATGAGACTGCTGCCGACGATTTTGCCGTCTTTCACAATGAGTGAACCGTTTGCCTGGCTATGGAAGGCAATCTGTCCTATACCCCACACGACCAGCGGATAGACTCCGCACAGCACCACCCCCAACACGAATATCGCCGCGAGAGAGGCCCGTATCTCCTGTAACAGTGATTTCATATACATATCTTTTTCTCCGATCCCGCCCGGCTGCCTAGCAGATTGATGACAAACTCTAAAATCATCGTGATCGTCATTCCGGCGAAATCACGCGTTCCGCGTGAGGAATCCAGTGTTTTCAATCACTTCTGGCCCCCGATGCCTGCCCCGGACCCGATCCGGGGTTCGTCGGGGTGACGGATTAGGGGCTTTTTCAACAGTCTGCCTATGCCAATCCAATGGCCCGGACCACCAAGTCGATCAGTTTGATGCCGATAAAAGGGGCGATTATGCCTCCAAGGCCGTAGATGAAAAGATTCCTTCTCAGGACCACCGCCGCCCCGAGCGGCCGGAACCGAATGCCTTTGAGCGCAAGAGGAATCAGCGCAACGATGATCAGGGCGTTGAAAATGACCGCGCTCAGGATGGCGCTTTCCGGGGATGCCAGCCCCATCACGTTCAGGGCCTGGATCTGGGGAAACGTGCCTACCAGCATGGCCGGGATGATCGCAAAGTATTTGGCGATATCATTCGCCACGCTGAAGGTGGTGAGCGCGCCCCGCGTCATCAGAAGCTGTTTGCCTATTTCAACGACTTCTATCAGCTTCGTCGGATTGGAATCGAGGTCCACCATGTTGCCCGCTTCCTTGGCGGCCTGGGTTCCGGTGTTCATGGCAACGCCGACGTCTGCCTGGGCGAGCGCCGGGGCGTCGTTGGTCCCGTCGCCCGTCATGGCGACCAGGTGGCCGGCGGCCTGTTCCTTGCGGATGAGCGCCAGTTTGTCTTCGGGCCTCGCTTCGGCCAGGAAGTCGTCCACTCCCGCTTCCCTGGCGATTGCTCCGGCGGTGAGCGGATTGTCCCCGGTGATCATGATCGTGCGGATTCCCATGGCGCGAAATCGCGCGAACCGGTCCGGGAGTCCGCCTTTGACGATGTCTTTGAGGTGGACGGTGCCGAGCACCTTTCCGCTGTTCGCCACCACCAGGGGAGTGGCGCCGCCCTGTGCAATGGTCTGAATGTCCTTTTCGACTTCGACGGGCAGAGCCCCCCCTGCAAATTCCCGCACCGCATCGGGGGAACCCTTCCGGCAGTGGCGTCCGTCGATGTCGACGCCGCTCATGCGGGTCTTGGCGGTAAAGGGGATGAACTGCGCCTGCTCGAAATCCCCCAGTTCCCGTTCGCGGATCCCGAACTCTTTTGCCAGAACGACGATGCTCCTCCCTTCCGGGGTCTCGTCGGCAAGTGAGGCCAGTTGCGCTGCATCGGCCAGTTCTTCTTTGGTGACGCCGGGGGCGGGAACGAATTCCACGGCCTGCCGGTTTCCCAGCGTGATCGTCCCCGTCTTGTCGAGCAGAAGTACGTCCACGTCTCCCGCTGCCTCGACCGCACGCCCGCTCATGGCGAGAACGTTTCTCTGGATCAGCCGGTCGATGCCGGCTATTCCTATGGCGCTCAGAAGCCCGCCGATCGTGGTCGGGATGAGGCAGATCAGGAGCGAAACCAGCACCGTGATGGAGAAGGTCGCTTGCGAGTAGTCGCCGAACGGCTTGAGCGTGATGATGACGATCAGGAAGATGATCGTGAGCGCCGCCAGCAAAATCGTGAGAGCGATCTCGTTGGGCGTTTTTTGCCTGCGCGCCCCTTCGACCAGGGATATCATGCGGTCCATGAAGGAATCGCCGGGATTGGCCGTCACCCGGATGACGATCTCGTCCGAGAGGACGCGGGTTCCGCCGGTCACCGCGCTCCGGTCTCCTCCCGCTTCGCGGATCACCGGGGCAGATTCGCCGGTAATAGCCGATTCGTCCACACTGGCCGCCCCGTGCGTGACTTCCCCGTCCGCCGGGATAATCTCGCCTGCTTTGACGATGACCACGTTGTCTTTCCGCAGGCTTTCGGCCGGTACGGCCCTTGTCTCGCCGCTCACCTCCAGGAGGTTTGCCGTCGTCTGCGTACGGGCTTTTCGCAGCGTGTCTGCCTGGGCCTTTCCGCGGCCTTCCGCCATGGCTTCGGCAAAATTGGCGAACAGGACCGTAAACCACAGCCAGACCGATATCTGGAAAGGAAACCCCACGGGTTCGCCGCGAAAGGGTGCGGCAAAGAGTTCGAAGGTGGTTACCACGGCGCCCACCAGGGCGACGAACATTACCGGGTTCCTGACCATGTGGGCCGGATGGAGCTTGATGAAGCTGTTCCTGACGGCCGGAACCAGGATCGATTTATCGAACAGCGAATGTGCTTTTCTGGACATTTTATCGATTCCTCAAAAGAGCTGCGTCGAGTTGACCATCAGGAAATGCTCCACGATGGGGCTGAGGCTCAGGACCGGCAGAAAGGTCAGCGCCCCCACCAGGAGCACCGCGCCGATGACCAGGAGCGTAAAAGTTATGCCCGATACGGGAAAGCTTCCGCTGCTGGGAGGGGCGGCCTTTTTGCGCGCCATGTTGCCCGCAAGCGCCAGCACCGGTACCATCACGAAAAAGCGGCCCACCAGCATTGCAAGCGCCAGGGTGGTGTTGTACTCGGGCGTGTTCGCCGATAGTCCCGCGAAGGCGCTTCCGTTGTTGTTGATCGCGGAGGTGTAGGCGTAGAGGATTTCGCTCAGGCCGTGCGGGCCGGCGTTGTTCAACCCCTTGAGCCCCCATTCGCTTACCGAGGCGAGCGCAGTGAACCCGAGCAGGACGGCCGCAGGGATGAGGATGGCGAGCGCCGCCACTTTGATGTCGTAGGATTCGATCTTTTTGCCGAGATACTCCGGCGTTCGCCCGACCATCAGTCCGGCAAGGAAGATGGCAAGGACGACAAATATCAGCATTCCGTATAATCCGCTTCCCACGCCGCCGAACACGACCTCGCCGAGATGCATGTTAAACAGGGGCACCAGGCCTCCGAGCGGGGTAAAGGAGTCATGCATCGAATTGACGGCGCCGCAGGATGTATCTGTCGTTACGGTGGCCCAGAGGGCGGAATTGAAGATGCCGAACCGCACTTCCTTGCCTTCCATGTTGCCGTAGGCGGAATCGACGCCGAGTTCCGTCAGGCGGGGATTGCCGTGCGATTCGGCCCACCAGCAGACGAGGGCGCCCGCGAGGAACATGATGAGCATGGCAGACCAGACCGACCACCCGTGTTTCCGGTTCTTTACCGTTCGCCCGAGATAGTAGGTGAGGGCGCTGCCGATGGAAAACATCGCGAGCATCTGGAAGAAATTGGAAAGCGGGGTCGGGTTCTCGTACGGGTGCGCCGCGTTGGCGTTCATGAAGCCGCCGCCGTTCGTGCCGAGCACTTTGATGGCTACCTGGGAAGCCATGGGGCCTTGGGCGATGGATTGCTGTGCGCCGCCATCCAAGGTGGTCGCGTTCACGTAAGGCGAAAAATTCTGGATCATCCCTTGGGAGACGAGAAAAACCGCATACACCATGCAGATCGGCAGGAGCAGGTAGAGGCTTGTCCGAGTCAGATCGACCCAGAAGTTTCCGAGATTTTTTGTCCTTTGCCTGGCAAGGCCCCGCACCAGTGCAGCCGCAACCGAAATGCCCGCGGCCGCCGAAACGAAATTATGAAATGTCAGCGCCACCATCTGGGACAGGTAGGACAGTGTGCTCTCGCCTCCGTAATTCTGCCAGTTGGTGTTCGTTGTGAAGCTGGTAGCCGTATTGAAGGCGAGGTCCGGCGATACGGCGCCGAAGTCCTGCGGATTGAGCGGAAGATACTGCTGCAGCCTCAAAATCGTGTAAGTAAAGAGCAGTCCGGCGGCGCTAAACATCAGAGCGGATACGGCGTAGCCTTTCCAGTCCTGTTCTTTGGTCCTTTCCCTGCCGATGAGTGCATATGTGAGCTTCTCCACCGGTTTGAGAACCGGGTCCAGCCAGGTTCGCCCATTGGGGTCGAGAACGTGCGTGAGATATATCCCCAGCGGCTTTGTGATCGCCGCCAGGACAACTATGAATACGGCCAGTTGCAGCCAGCCCATACCAGCCATCGAATATTCTCCTCAGAAGTCTTCAGGTCTTACCAGCACCCGGAATAAATAGACGATCAGGGCCAGCGCCACGATTCCCACCACCAGGTTTTCGATCATTTCTGTTCTCTCCCCAGGAATCGCACGTACAATCCGCAAAGGACGAAAAACGCGACTGTAATTCCGATAAAGAAAATATCCATACATGTCCTCCAGTTACGCCTCGGCAGGCGACGGTCTCGACGCGGCGTGTTCCTGCGAGGGGAAGGCAAAGGTAAAGCGTGTGCCTTCCCCGGGATTGCTTTCCACGTCGACCGTGCTGCCGTGTGCTTCCACTATTTCCTTCACTATCGCCAGACCGAGTCCCGAATCTCCATAGTGCGAATAGCCGGGCACCCGGAAAAACTTCTCGAAAATATGGGGCAGATATTCCTTCGGGATTCCTTCCCCGGTATCCAGGACCTCGAAAACGACCCTGCCGTCTTCCTCGCGGGCCGAAAGGCTTACCTGGCCTCCTGCGGGTGTATGCTTCAGTGCATTGTTCAACAGGTTCTTGAAAACGACCTCCAGGCGGAACTTGTCGGCGAGGATATTCGGGATGGTCCCGGGCAGGTCGAGCACGAGGTCGATGCCCTTGTCGCCAAAGGCGGGACGCATCTCCTGGACGATATTCACGAGGATCTGCCCCGTATTGACCGGCGCGAGTTCCACCTTCGAACGTCCCGATTCCAACTGGCCCATGTCCAGCAGCTTTTCGATAATTCGGTGGAGCCTCTCGCTGTCTTCCCTCGCAACGGCGAGAAGTTCCGTCTGCTCGGGCGTCAACGGGCCGAGTTTTTCGTTCAGCAGGGCGTGGGTCGCGAGCCTGATGGAGGTCAGAGGGGTCTTGAGTTCGTGAGAAACGGTCGAAATGAGGCTGCTCTTCGCCTCGTTGATCTGGCGCAAAACGGTCACGTCTGAAAGGATGAGGGTGGCGCCGACGAATCCGCGGTCCTCGTCCAGGATGGGAACTGCCTCGGGTTGAAAGAAACGCTCCTCCCCGTCCCGGAAGACCTGGATGGCCGCATCGAGGCTTTTGGGGCGGATCGGACGAACCTCGCGGCGCGCCCTGTCGAAGAGTTCTCCGATCTTCTGGTTGCCGTCCGCGAGGATGTTCTTGCCGACTGTGATCCCGAACTGTTTGCGGGCCGTGTCGTTGGCGAGTTCGATCTCACCGCCGGGGCTGCAGATGACGATGGCGTCGGGCAGAGAGTTGAGCGCGGAAAGGGTTGCCTTCTGGGTGCGCACCAGGCGCGCGCGGCCGCTTCGTCGAAACTCCCTCAGGCTCGAGGTCATCTCGTTGAATGCGGCGGCGAGCTGGCCGATTTCATCCCTTGAGCGGGCTCTTACGAGCAGATCGAGGTTTCCCTGCTTGATCTCCTTAACCGACCGGGTGAGGTTCGAAATGGGCCTGACTATGAACGGCCCCACCACCAGAACCAGAATGAGAGCCAGCACGACCCCGGCAACAACAAGGAGGACGACCGTGCGGTTGGTTTCGGCTGCCTGCTGCCTGACCTGGCCGTCGACGGATATCATGTTGTTCAGGTTGATGTCGATTATTTGCTGGGCGGCATCGGCGACCCGGTCGGATGCCGGAATGAGCCTGTTCCGGTAGAAATCCCTGCGCGTGTTCTCCATGTCGGACAATTGCAGAAACGACTGCAGGTCGTTTCTGTAATCGCCCCAAACCTGAGTCAGACGGTTCGTAAGCTCCTGTTCTCCCGGGATGGTGACGTTGCCCTGCTGGAATTTGAGCCCGGCGGCAAATTCGCGGACAGCCGGTTCGATCCTGCTCTTTCCGGCCCCGTTTCCCCACACGAGCGCCTCCGCACTCCGGTCGATCTCCTCGACCGCATTCTTCATTTTCAGACCCGCGGCTACGCTGTCGTAGTTTTCCCGGAAGATCCGCTCCAGCGTGCTGCTCGACTGCGTAATGGTCCGGATGCTGATGAGGCCCACAATGAGCAGGATTACCAGCGGTCCGCAGGAAGCTATGATCAATTTCGTTTTCAGGCTCATATGCGTCACCCTTCATCCGAATACAAAGGGCAAACTTCATGCCATTGGAATGGTAATGATTAGTTATTCTATTTCAATAAGTTAGCCTGGGAAGGCAGATTGAAAACAAGGAGGGGTCATTTCAGAACGAAAGGTAGGGCTGGAAGGGGATTTCAAAATGAAATGGAAAATCAACCGTTGGTAAAAGACCACATGCAAAAGCAGGAAGCCCGGCGGAAAGAGGCTGTGTCACAATATAATGGCGGCTTTGGAGATTCCCACTCTCGCAGTCAAAACTCGGCAAATAACAACGACGTCATCCCGGCGAAGGCCGGGAACCAGGCTTTATTCCCACTTTTGCTTGCATTCTTTCTCGTTGTTTGGATTATGACATAGTCCCTTTAATCTGCGTGGCTGCAAGCCCTCTCACAAAAATGGATCACAGCCCGTACTTTTTCCGCTTGCGCCACAGGGTGACGGAATCCATTCCGAGTATGCGGCAGGCTTCCTCTATTGACCTGGAAGAAGAGAGTACGCGCCGGATGTGCGCTCTTTCCACTTCTTCCATGGTCGCGAGATCGCCCGTTCCGGGCGGCCGGTCCGCCGATTTCGCCTTCCCCGGGAAAAGATGAACGCCGATTCTTTCTTCCCTGCACAGGAGAACGGCGCGCTCGATCGCATTGCGCAGTTCCCGCACGTTGCCGGGCCATTCGAAGTTTTTCAGTGCTTCCGCCGACTCGTCGGTAAAGCCCAGTATAGACCGGTGGTTCTGCCTTGCGAAGAAAGCCAGGAGGCTTTCGGCGATGGGGAGAATATCCTCCCGGCGATCCCGCAGCGGAGGGACGACGATCTCCACCACGTTCAGCCGGTAGAAAAGGTCTTCGCGGAACCGTCCTGCCCCGATTGCGGCTTCCAGGTCCATGTTGGTCGCCGTAATGATCCGCACGTTGGCCTTCCGGGTCTCCAGGTCGCCGACGCGCTCGTAGACTTTCTCCTGGAGCACCCGCAGAAGCTTTGCCTGGATCGGAAGCGGCAGGTCGCCGATTTCATCGAGGAAAAGGGTCCCGCCTTCACAGGCTGCGATTCGCCCGCGGTAGTCGCGGAGAGCCCCGGTAAACGATCCTTTTGCGTGCCCGAACAGCTCGCTTTCGAGCAGTTCCGCAGAAAGAGAAGGGCAGGACACGGTACCGAACGGCTTCGAGGCCCGGCTGCTCCAGGAATGGATTGCATGCGCTATGAGGGTCTTCCCCGTGCCGCTTTCGCCGCGCAGGAGGATAGTCGCTTCGCTGTCGGCCACCTGCCTTGCCATTTCCAGCATCCGCTGCATCACCGGGCTGCGGCTTTCGACGACAGCTTCCGGCACGGATTCCTTCAGCTTCTCCTGGAGTGCCGCTATCTTCTGTTCGAGGGTCCTGATTTCCGCAACCTTGCTTATCAGGACAGTCACCTGGTCGTGGGTGAAGGGTTTTGGCAGGTAGTCGAAGGCCCCTCGACGCATGGCTTCGACGGCGCTGTCGATCGAAGCGTAAGCCGTTATCACGATGCAACGGAGCCACGGGCAGAGCGCCTGGAGCCTGGGGATCAGGTCCATTCCCGATTCGGTGCCGAGGCGCAGGTCAACGAGCGCCAGGTCGAAATACCTTTGTCCGGCTTCTTCCAGCGCGTCGCGCGCATTGCTCACCGCAACGACTTTGTGGCCTTCCGCTTCCAGCGAGATGCCGAGCGTCTTTCGGATATTGGGTTCATCGTCTACGACAAGTATGGAAAGAGTGGGAGTTCCGATCGTCAAATCTCCTTAATGAAAGTAATATCAAGAAAAATATAGCCCAGTTTCAGGATTTGAGGTCGGAAAAAAAGTAATCCAGGAACTGGTGGACCGCGGTGACCGCGATCGGGTGGGCGCCGGGATAGCGGTCGAGCACCCAGAGGAGGGAACCGATTCCGGTCAGGTTGTGCGGATTGTAGTCGCCGTCGTAGAGGTCGCATACGCCCTTTATGAGATAGCGTCCGACGAGCGGCCGG
The DNA here is from genome assembly GCA_023442755.1 of Pseudomonadota bacterium. Lineage (GTDB taxonomy): Bacteria > Desulfobacterota > Syntrophobacteria > Syntrophobacterales > Syntrophobacteraceae > SbD1. The sequence continues at coordinate 12,078 of JAEZXS010000004.1, forward strand.
TCCCGGCCGGACCCCAGCATCGCGCTCAAAGGGGCGAACGCCGCCCGCACGTCCAGGGTCGAAAAGATGTCGTGGAAGGCGGGGTATTCGATCGCCTCGGCCCGGGAGCCGTCGGAGACCTCCTCGGTTTTCTTGGCGCCAAGGAATTCGATCCATTTGTGAACGCAGTGGGTATACTCTTCCGGCTTCAGAAGCCGGCGGACCCTGTCTATGGCATACAGGGTGATCGTATGGTGCAGGTTTACGATGCCTCCGCCGCTTACGGCCCGAAGCAACTGCCGGTCTGTTTCCTCCACTGAAAGCAGTTCGGTGCGAAGGGGCGGGATCGCCTGGAAGCGGCCCTTGTGGTAGTAGTCCGCGAGCATGGCGATTGCCGGCGAGATGTCCAAGCCCGTCCTGTCGAGCGCCTCCAGCAGAATGAACGCCGTGCAGGAGATCGAGTGGCCGAGGGACTTGTCGAGATAGCCGCTTCCGATCATGATCAGCTTCCGGGCGAGTTCGGCAAGCCCGTGTTGCGCACCGTAGGACTGCATCGTCCAGGCGGTTTTTGCGGGATCCCTTCCCTGGAGGGCGGCTTCCAGTTCGGCAAAGGTTGCGCTTCCCGGCGCCGGCTGCCCCGAAAACACCGTCTTGAGCTTCGGCCGCCTCGCGTATTCGACGATTTCCAGCCGGACCAGGGCGGGTATATCGGCCTTTTCGACCCGCGGGGCCAGTTCCCGGTATATCGCGTACATCTTCGGAAGATGAGGGTTGATGAAAGGCGGGTTCAGCACGGACTGGACCGCCGGGAAAAGCGATTCATGGATTTGCCAGGGGTCTTTTCCCCCGGACAGTTCCCGATCGAAAACGGTTTTGGCCGCATCGACATCCGATGCTTCTATTGCTTCGAGCAGACCGGCTCCCATGGCAGGCTCCTTTGCATCTGACGGGTTGATGGGGACTTCAGCATGAAGCAGTCCGGCGGAATATAGTGCTTCGGGGACGGCAAGGCCATGCGGAGGAACTTCCGATTGGTATTGACAATACGATGGGCCGGTGAAATAATATGGGTAACAAAAGGGAGTAGCTAGCGAGACGGCAATCGTCAGTACGGCGCGTAGCAGCGCCCGGTTCCGTCGTTGGCGAAACAAGCCAATTAGCGAGACTTTTGACATGAATCTTCGTGTCGAAAGCCTCGTTTTTTTTTGCCCCGCCAAAAGGATGGCAGAGACCTTTCGACATGAAAAATTCCGCCCGGGTGCGGCATATGCGTGGGGACCTGCGGCCCCCGCGCCTCCCGGCGCCACGCTTGGTGCGCGGCTCACGGGAATACGGACGCGCAGGAGTTGGATAATACCTTTCAGGAGAAAGAAATATGAGAAAATTCGGGAAAATGTTTGCAGGCACAGCACTTGCCTGCCTCTTTTTCTTTGCGGCTTCGGCTGCAATGGAGACGAGCGCATGGGCTCGGGCGGGCGGAGGCGGCTCCATGGGCAGCCGCGGCGGAAGAGCCTTTTCCGCCCCGAGCAAGCCCTCGGCCCCGTCCTTCGGGGGCCAGGGTATGAACGCTCCGAGAAATCCTGCCCCGAGCGCGCCGGGATCGGCGACGGGCGGCATGTTCGGCCGGAGCCCGTTTATGCAGGGCCTGGCGGGCGGCCTGGCCGGCGGCATGTTGGGAAGCCTTCTTTTCGGCGGTGTTGGGCATGCGGCTACGGGCGGAATGGCCAGAGGCGGCATCGGGTTCATGGATTTAGCTATTATCGGGCTTTTGCTTTACCTGGCCTACAGGTTTTTCAAGAAACGGCGTTTGCGGGAGGCCCCGGCGCGCAGTGAGTACAGCCTTGGAGCGAGCCGCTTCGAGGACTCCTACCAGCAGCCGCAGGAGACCTACGGAGGGTTTTCGAACGCTCCGGCCCGGGGGCTTTCCGACGTGGAACTCGGCCTCCAGCACCTGCGGCAAACCGATCCTGCCCTGGATGAGGCCGAACTGAAAGAGAACTTCCAGGATATGTTCTTCCGCGTCCAGGCGGCGTGGATGAACCGGAGCCTCGAAGGGGTCGAGAACCTGCTTGCTCCGGAAATGGCGGAATTTTTCCGCGGGAAAATCGAGGCCATGAAGAGCGATGGAGTGAGCAACCGCCTGGAAAACATCGCCATCAGGAAAGTCGAGCCTTCGGAAGTCTGGCAGGAGAACGGCAGGGATTTCGTGACCGTTTTCATTACGGCCAGCCTGCTCGATTACACTGTGGCGGACAAGGACGGCCGGATTGTCGGGGGCGACAGGCTAAACCCGGTGAAGTTCCAGGAATTCTGGACATTCACGCGGGATGCCGGCCCTAACCGATGGAGGCTTTGCGCCATAAACCAAGTTGATGAGGCTGCCGACTAGCCTCGTTTCGCGCCGCAGCGCATGGGACGCACGGGGGAGCCGATTCGCCGGCAGAAAACGACACTTGCCCCCTTTACCCATCCTTTTCTGCGTTCCAGCGACCCTGTCGTTCCATGCGCCGGCGCCCGGATTGGATGCCCGACAGACTGACTAAACGGCGGCAACTTTACCGGTTTTATTTATTCTTTCTTGAAGCGCGCTTGAAGGAGGGACGGCCACCCTGCGCAAAGAGTGGCCGTTTCGGATCAGGCGCTACCCACCTGCTATATCATCGTGCTGACTTGCCAGTGTTATCGTGACCTTCGCAATGGAATTCAGGCCGGAGCCGGCCGTAACCGTGAGTTGAAAAGTGAGGGGTTGAACTTGCTGTCGGCGCCACGAATGAGGCTGTGGCCCTATTAGCCCCGGTCAAGTCACAAAGTTCCCGAGCTCTGCCCATCGGAACTCAGCTCTCCCACAATAACCATTATTTTTGACAACTATGGATGAAACCACTAAACTCGCTGTCACATCCAAGCAATATCGTTTCTTAAGAGTCCTGCTTTGTTTCCCCCTGAACAGGAGAGATCCAATGACGTTCCATTTTAGAGAAGCCCTTGGTATCTTAATTAAAACGTCGCCTTACCTGCTCATCCGCACGCTTATTTACGGAGCTCTCGGTGTTGGTATTGGGCTATATATCGGCCTTTTACTTCTGATCGGCAAAGTATTCGGCGGAGGTGGGGCGGTCATCTTCCTTATTGGGCTTGCTCTTCTTTGGGGTCTGCTCAGACTGGCGAAACAGTATGCCCTCTATCTAATAAATGCTGGCCATATCGCTGTTATCACAGAAATAATCCAAAAGGGATCCCTTCCTGAAGGTGTCAATCAATTCCAGTATGGCAAGGAACTGGTCACGCGGATGTTCAAGGAAGTTTCCGTTTTGTTTCTGATAGATCGACTGGTGGACGGAACCATCCGGGCGATCAATCGCACTGTCGCGGACATTACTGATATATTGCCTTTGCCGGGAATGGACGGTTTGACGAAAATCGCGAACAGTGTCATTGATTTTTCGCTTACATATCTCGACGAAACCATTTTGAGCTACAATCTCGCAAGAGGAAAAGAAAACATTTGGGAAAGCGCGAAGCGGGGCGTAATTTTGTATGCTCAAAACTGGAAACCTGTCCTGGTTACCGCAGCAGGCTGTGCAGTAGCCAACGTAGTTGCCTTTATCGCAGTTTGCCTTGTTCTCCTTCTCCCTTTCGGACTTCTTGCAGCTATGACCTCTAACGAAACTCTCAAATGGTTCTGGCTCGCATTTGCCATCGCCTTGGCGTATGGTTTTAAACAGGCCGTCTTTAAGCCATTCTTTCAGATCTCGATAATTCTTACCTTCAACAATGCGATAAAAGGGCAGGTACCTAATCCGGAATGGGAAAGCAGGTTGGAAATGGTTTCCGAGAAATTCATTGAATTAAAAGATAAAGCTGCCAGTTATATGAATTCGCGTACTAGCCCCGGGGCAGCACAGCAATAGAGTTCCGAATTAAAAGAAACTTGGTGGGCATTTTAAATAAATGGGAAAAGAACGGCCACCCTCCATGGAAAGTGGCCGTTCCGAATCATGCGTTACACACCGGCTTAATCGTCGTGGGACTGATTTGCCACTGTTATCGTGACCTTTGCGGTCGAACTCAGGCCGGCGCTGTCCGTAACAGTGAGTTGAAAAGTGAGGGTTGAATTTGTTCTCGGCGCCACGAATGAGGCTGTGACGCTGTTAGCCCCGGTCAAGGCCACCGAAGTTCCCGAGACCTGCTGCCACTGATACGAGGCGATGGATTCGTATCGAAATCCAATGGCAGGAGCGCGAGTTCGGCTTGCATGATAAATTCAAAGCGCTGGTGAATGACCTTCGGTATTCGGGGAATACCTTGGCAGAAATAACGTGCGTCCGCAGATCGTTCTGATATAATTCGACTTACTCTTATCACCTGGCTGTGATTACGGAAGGCGGAAACCCGATTCAAAACAGTTCGGCGCTGGGGGTCATAGTCTATGGGCAGAGAGCTATTAGACATATTCATTCACCTGTTGGTATCCATTACCGCCGGCGGCCTGATCGGGCTCGAACGCAGCTATAACGGGCATCCCGCGGGCTTCCGCACTCATACCCTCGTCTGCATGGCGTCCAGCCTTCTCATGCTCATAGCGATTTACCAGAAGGACTGGTTTTCGCAGGCGCTCATCGAAACCGTGCGCATCGATCCGACGCGCATGGCGCAGGGTATCATGACGGGTATCGGCTTTCTCGGCGCCGGCGTCATCATGAAAGACGGCCTGTCGATTCGCGGGCTCACCACTGCGGCGTCCATATGGATTACCGCCGCAATCGGCATCCTGGCAGGCGTGGGATTCTACAGCGCCGTCACGATCGTGATGATCCTGACCCTCGGCACCCTGTCCGCCTTCCGGTGGATCGAATCGAAACTCCCCGCCCTCATCTACGCTCAGTGCTCCATTCGGCATAACTGCGACGCCCCGATGCCCGAGCAGGACCTGAGGGGCATCCTGTCCAATCTCGGGTTCGAACTCGTCAGGCTGAGCTACACATTCCTGCGCGACGATGCGAAGTGCTCCCAGTACGACATGATGATCCGCACCCGCAAACAGGTCAACTTCGATCGGCTCAACCAGACGCTGGCTCAAAACGAAGCGGTGCTCGAATACCATATCTCGCTCACGGGCGATTGATTCCATTCGATAGTATCCTGCCGCCGTCATATTTTTCTTCCGGCCATGTGCACCGATTCGAATCTGAGGAGGAGGAGAGCCATGCTGTTCAAAAGCTGGGGAATACGGGCCCTGGTTCTATTGATGTTTTTCTTTCCCTTGAGCGCTGCGGCCCAGGAAAAGCCGGGGCTCTGGAAACTCGTCGAGGAACTTCAATCGAAGCAGTTCGTCGACCTGACGCACGCGTTCAGTCCCGGGATACCCCACTGGCCTGGATTCGACGACGAGGAACTGGTCACGACCTATTCCTACGATAAGGGCGTCGGCACGAAAGGCGCAGGCTTTCTTGCCCACCGGTATACCATACCCGGTCAATGGGGCACTCACGTCGACCCGCCAGCCCATTTCGTCAGGGGAAAGCGCTTCCTGGATGAAATTCCGGTGAAAGAAATGATCCTGCCACTGGTGGTGCTGGACGTCAGCAGGAAGG
>JAEZXS010000082.1 GCA_023442755.1 Pseudomonadota bacterium
CAACGACCGTCCGCACTGCAACCATTCGAAGGGCAAAGACTTGCACGAATTATCCATTGCCGAAAGCCTGCTCGGCATCATCGTCGAAGAAGCCGAAAAGCACAGTCTCGTCAGGATCAACAAGGTAAAGATACAGGTCGGGCAGTTTGCGGCCATTGTGCCGGAATCGCTTACATTCTGCTTCGAGCTGGTGAGCCGCGACACGGTTGCTTCTGGGGCTGTCCTGGAAATAGAGACAGTCGGCATAACGGCTAATTGTAAAGAATGCGACCTCACATTCGAGGTTCAGGATCAGGTATTTCTATGCCCCCGCTGCGGCGAACCGGTCTTCGAGCTGGCCAGCGGAAGAGAACTATCCGTGCTGAGTATAGAGGGTGAAACGGGAGAGGAAGAAGATGGCGCAGATCAATGTTCCTGTAGTTCGTAATATACTCCAGGCCAACGAGCGGCTTGCGAGCGAAAACCGCAGACGGTTCGACGAGGCCGGGATTTTCGTGCTCAACCTGATGAGTTCGCCCGGAGCGGGGAAGACCTCGCTGCTCGAAAAAACGATCGAGGCCCTGTCCGGCCGGGTCGGGATTGCCGTTATCGAAGGCGACCTGCAGTCTTCCTATGATGCCGAACGCATCCAGAAAAAGGGCGTCCAGGCGGTCCAGATCAACACTGAAGGCGGATGCCACCTCGACGGCAACATGATCCAGATTGCGCTCGACTCCCTGGACCTCAGCGCGGTGGACCTGCTCATCATAGAAAACGTGGGCAACCTGGTATGTCCCGCCGAATTCAACCTGGGCGAGCATGACAAGATCATGATCCTCAGCACCACCGAAGGGGACGATAAGCCCCTCAAGTACCCGTTTATGTTCCAGATATGCTCCGTTCTCCTGGTCAACAAAATCGACCTTCTCCCCTACATCGACTGCGACATGGCGAAAATCCGGGAAAGGGCCTACCAGTTGAACGCGAACCAGAAAGTGTTCGAAGTCTCCTGCCGCACCGGAGAAGGACTTGCTCCCTGGTTTGCCTGGATAGAGGAAAAGGTGAGCCAGCACAAGAAAACTCGTGCGGACCGCAGCAAGTAGTGGATGGGGCGCTCGGAAAAGAATGCCGATCCCAACCTGAATCCCCTTCGAGTGAGAACCGCCGAGTCCGGGTAAAAGTCCAGGGGATCGTTCAGGGGGTGGGGTTCCGGCCCTTTATCTACCAGTTGGCCCTGGAGCACGGCCTGAACGGCTGGGTCAGGAACCAGTCGGACGGCGTCGAGATCGAGGTGTCCGGGGCTGCCGGGGCGGTGCAGGGCTTTATCGATTCTATCCCCGCAAAAGCGCCTCCACTCGCTCGCATCGTGTTCCTCGAAACGGCGGACTTGCCCTTTGCTCCCCTTGAAGAATTCACGATAGTCAAGAGCAGCGCCGGCCGGGCGCGCTCCACGCTCATCTCCCCCGACGTCTGCACCTGCGACGACTGCCTGCGGGAGCTTTTCGATCCGAACGACAGAAGATTCCGCTATCCTTTCATCAACTGCACCAACTGCGGCCCGCGCTACACCATCATCCGGGATATCCCCTACGACCGGGACAAGACCACCATGGCGCGGTTTGCCATGTGCCCGGAGTGCGGCCGCGAATACGGAGACCCTCTCGACCGGCGTTTCCACGCGCAGCCGAATGCGTGCTGGAAATGCGGGCCCCAGGTCTGGCTGGAAGATCCGGCCGGGGAGAGGATCGCAGAACCCGCCGATGCGATCGCGAAAGCCGTAGCGCTGCTCGATGCAGGACATATCCTTGCCATAAAAGGTCTTGGCGGGTTTCACCTGGCGGTCAAGGCAACGGACGAGCCCGCGGTCGCCCGGCTGCGGAGCCGAAAGATCCGGGAGGAGAAGCCCTTTGCGGTGATGTTTCCCTCCATCGGCGACATCCGGCGGTTCTGCCTGGTAAACGAAACCGAGGAGGACCTTCTCTCTAGCCAGGCCCGGCCGATCGTACTCCTGCAAAAGCGCGCGGACGGAGGACGGGACAGCCTCGCGGCAAGCGTCGCGCCCCGCAACAGGTATCTCGGGGCATTCCTTCCGTATACCCCGATCCATTTCCTTCTCTACGACAATGCACCCTACCGTGCCCTTGTCATGACCAGCGGCAACCAGAGCGATGAACCCATCGTCATGACGAATGCGGATGCGAGAGAGAGGCTGACGGGAATCGCGGATTTCTTCCTTTTTCATGATCGCGACATCTACATGCGGTGCGACGATTCGGTTCTGCGGGTCCTCGGGGGCAAGCCGCGCCCCATGCGCAGAGCGAGAGGGTATGTGCCTTTCCCGGTCTTTTTGAAAGAGCCGGGTCCCAGCGTCCTCGGAACCGGCGCCGAACTGAAGAATACGATCTGCCTCACGCGGGGCAGGGAGGCGTTTCTCAGCCAGCATATCGGGGACCTGGAAAACCTCGAGACGCTGCAGTCCTTCGAACATGCTGCGGCACACCTGGAAAAAATCCTGGAAATCCGCCCCGAGGCGATAGTGCATGACCTTCATCCGGATTACCTGAGCACGCAATGGGCGCTTCGGCAGGACAAAATACCCCGGACAGGCGTTCAGCATCATCATGCGCACATCGCGGCGGTGGTTGCCGAACACCGGCTGGACGGCCCCGTGATCGGACTGTCCCTCGACGGCACCGGGTATGGAACCGACGGGACGATATGGGGCGGAGAAGTGCTGCTGGTGGACGGCCCGGAATTCGACAGGCTGGGGCACTTCCGGCAGGTCGGGCTGCCCGGGGGCGCCAGGGCGATCAAAGAGCCCTGGAGAATGGCGTTGAGCTACCTTTGGAGCATCGATCCCGAAAACCTGGAAGGGAAGTTCGGGGATATGCTCGAAAGATGGCCGGCGATGGATAGAAAAATCGTTTTGCAGATGTTGGCCAGGCGGTTGAATTCTCCGGTCACCTCCTCGTGCGGGCGGCTCTTCGATGCCGTGGCATCCCTTGCCGGCCTGAGGAACTCCGTTTCTTACGAAGGGCAGGCCGCAATCGAACTGGAGCAGGCGATAGAGCCCGATGCCGCGTTGTATGAAGGCAGGATAACGGCTGAAAGCGGCGGAAAGTTCATCATCGACCCGTTCCCGATGATCGAAGCAGTCGTCGGGGACGTAAGGCGGAAAACGCCGCAGGGGAAAATTGCGGCCCGCTTCCATAACGGCATGGTCCGGCTGCTTGCCGATGCGGCGGAAAAGGCTTCCGGGAATGCGGGGTTGAAGCGGATCGCTCTGAGCGGGGGCGTATTTCAGAACGCCTTCCTGTCAGAGCGGCTGGAGGGTGAGCTTGCCGGCAGGGGCTTCGAGGTCTACGGCCACCGGGAAGTTCCGGCCAACGATGCGTGCATCGCCCTCGGCCAGGCATACATAGGGATAAAAAGACTGCTTTCGGGAAAATTTTGAAGTGAAGCGCTTTTCACTTTTCGTTTCGCGGGATATGTAACGCCCACACTTCGGTTCAAAAGGAGCCGTTTCAATGAAATACCTGGATGAATACCGGGACCCTGTACTTGCCAAAAGCCTTATCGGGGCTCTTCAGCGCCGGTCGTATTCTCATGACGACATCCGCCTCATGGAGATCTGCGGCACGCATACCGTGGCCATCTTCCGCTCCGGACTGCGCGAGGTGCTGCCTCCGCAAATCAGGCTGATAAGCGGCCCGGGGTGTCCGGTCTGCGTGACGGCAAACGAGGATATCGACCGGGCAATATGGCTGGCCCGGCAGCCCGGGGTCATCATGACCACTTTCGGCGACCTCGTGCGCGTTCCCGGTTCCACCTCATCGCTCCAGGCAGAACGGAGCAAAGGCGCTGACGTCCGCATCGTTTACTCCAGTCTCGATGCGCTCAAGATCGCCCGGGACAACCCGGAGCGAGAAGTCGTGTTCATCGGCATCGGGTTCGAGACGACGGCGCCCACGATTGCCGCGGCGATCCACCAGGCTTCAACGCTGGGCATCGGCAATTTCTCCGTCTTTTCCGCCCACAAACTGCTTCCGCCCGCCATGCGGGCGCTGCTCGAGGCACGGGAGGTCAAGCTCGACGGTTTTCTCTGCCCGGGACATGTGAGCATCATCATCGGAGCGGGTGCCTACAAGGAAGTCATCGATAAGTACCACGTGCCTTGCGTCGTCACCGGTTTCGAGCCCCTGGACATCCTGCAGGGGATTTCGCTCCTCGTGGACCAGATCGAGAGCGGCCGGGCCGAGATAGAAAACCAGTACAGCCGGGTCGTGAGTACGGAGGGCAACGTTGCCGCCAGAAAGCTCATAGACCTGATTTTCGAACCGGTCGATTCCACCTGGCGCGGCATCGGGATGATCGAAAAAAGCGGACTCGGGTTCCGCCCGGACTGGAAAAAGTTCGATGCGACCGCCCGTTTCTCAATGCCGGAGATCCACGTCAAGGAACATCCGGGGTGCAAATGCGGAGAGGTCCTGCGGGGGGTCATGACCCCTCCGGAATGCGGCCTGTTCCGCAAGGTATGCAATCCCCAGAACCCCAAGGGTCCGTGCATGGTTTCCGGTGAAGGCACCTGCGGGGCATACTACAGATACAATAACCAATAGGTCTTATACGACTTGTAGGACCTATACTCAGGGATCCGACTATGGACTCAGGAATGATTCAGCTCGATCAGGGCAGCGGCGGTCGTGCGATGCACGAACTCATCGAGGATCTCTTTCTCCAGACCTTCAGAAATCCCTTTCTGCTCGAACGGAACGACAGTGCCGTCCTTGATATCCCGGGCGGCCGCATTGCCATGACCACCGATTCCTACGTGGTCGATCCCCTGTTTTTCCCGGGTGGAAATATCGGAAGCCTTGCCGTTCACGGAACGGTGAACGACCTTTCCATGCTCGGGGCAAAACCGCTGTACATCACCGCCGGGTTCATCCTGGAAGAGGGGCTGTCGCTTGGCGACCTGGAAAAAATCGTGCGCTCGATGGGCGAGGCGGCCCAAGAGGCCGGCGTCCAGATCGTTGCGGGCGACACCAAGGTGGTGCCGAAAGGAAAGGCGGACAAGGTTTTCATCAACACGTCGGGAGTCGGAATCATACCGGACGGCAGGTGCCTGGGAGGCCAGAACGCCAGGCCCGATGACCTTCTGCTCATAAACGGAACGATCGGCGACCACGGCATGGCGGTGCTCTGCAAACGGGAAGGCCTCGCGCTCGAGAACGAGATAAAAAGCGATGCGGCCTCGCTCAACGGCCTGATTGCCCGGATGCTGGATGCGTATCCGGACATCCATGTCCTGCGCGATCCGACCCGCGGCGGCGTGGCGACCACTTTGAACGAAATTGCGGAGCAGTCCGGGGTAGGCATCCGGCTGTTCGAGGAAAACCTTCCGATCCGGGAGGATGTCGCCGGGGCCTGTGAACTCCTCGGCCTCGATCCTCTGTACGTGGCCAACGAGGGAAAAGTGCTCGCGTTTGTGCCCCGCGAGGGGGCCGATGCCGTGCTGGACGCCATGAAATCCCATCCGCTCGGACTGAACGCCTGCATGATCGGCGGCGCCGTCGCGGTTAATCCCGGCCGCGTTTACCTCCGGACGCGAATAGGAGCCCACCGGCTCGTGGATATGCTCCGCGGGGAACAACTCCCGCGGATTTGTTAGACTTTCAATGCAGGTGTTTGATGTTCGTTAAAAGACCGGCTCTTTCGAAAAGTTCTCGGGCGGATTGCTGCGTATGCGGCAGGGCGCTTGAAAATGTTGCGACCTGCATAGGAATCTGTCCATCCTGCGCCCGAGATCGACTCGAGGAGAGCCGGAGCCGCATTCTACAGGTCCATGCAGAGTCCAGGGAAATGTTCGGGCTGCCCACCAGGCCGCCCGCAAATCCGGAAGGGACGCTGTGCAATCTGTGCTCTCTCGATTGCAGGCCCGGAAAAAATCAGAAGGGCTACTGCGGCGTGAGAAACGGCTGCGGCTCCAGCCTGCGAAACGACGGCCGGTCACGTGCCCGCGTGTCGTTCTACTACGATCCCCTGCCCACGAACTGTGTTGCCGACTGGGTCTGCCCGGGCGGAACCGGGGCGGGATATCCCCGGTTTTCCCACGACTCCGGGCCCGAGGTGGGCTTCTACAACCTTTCCGTCTTCTTCGAAGCCTGCAACTTCAACTGCCTCTACTGCCAGAACTGGACTTTCAGGAAGAAGAACCTCTCGCCCTCGCCCTGGGTGACGGTGGGCGAACTGGAAAAGGCGGTGAACGTCAATACGAGCTGCATAAGCTTTTTCGGGGGAGATCCCGGCCCACAGCTGCCTTTTGCACTGCGGCTTTCCCGGGCGGTGCGGAAAAAATACGGGGAGAGGATTCTGCGAATTTGCTGGGAAACCAACTGCTCCATGCACCCTCGCTGGCTGAAGCAGATGGCAATGCTCTCGATGGAATCGGGCGGGTGCGTCAAGGTCGATCTGAAGGCCTGGAACCCGGGAACGCACCTGGCGCTTTGCGGATGGGACAATAAAAGGGTCCTGGAAAACTTCGAACGGCTGGCGGATTGGGCTTCGAAGCGTTCGATCCCGCCTCTCCTGGTCGCCAGCACTCCCCTGGTGCCTGGTTACATCGATGAGGACGAGATCTGGGGCCTCGCCTCGTTCATCGCCCGTATAAACCCCGATATCCCTTACGCCCTGCTCGCCTTTGCCCCGCAGTTCATCATGGACGATTCCCCGACAACCACGGCGGAACAGGCCCGGGCGTGCCTGGAGGCGGCGAAGAGGGCCGGCCTCAGGCGCGTGCGTCTCGGAAACGAGCACCTCCTGAGTTGATCAGGGATTGCCGTGCCAGTTCCTGTATAACGACTTCAATTGCTGGAACCTGTCGTGCCCCAGCAGTTTGCGGACCTCGAGCGAATAGCTGAACCGTGTCGCCGAAAGCACGGTCCGGGTGCTTTCGAGTTTTTTCATCTGCCCTAGTGCGGCTGTTTCGTTGAGATGCTCCTGTTCAATCATGGTGGTCAACTCGTTCTTTTCCGCCTCCATCTGCTTTTTCAATTCCGCCAGCCTGTCCCGGTTATGGTCGAAAAGCTTGTCCAGTTCGTCCTTCTGCTGATCGGTGATACCCAATTGATCCGAAAAATAGGGTATACGCCACCACCTGCCGGGGGGGATTTCCGAGGCGTGGGAAATTGACGGAATCAGAAGCACCGCCAGTAGAAGCAGCCATTGTATGGCATTTCTCAACATCTTTGCGACCCGCCTTTAAGATAGTCTACCGTCCTGAGCACCGGTCCTGTTGTCCATCAACTCTTGCTTCCCATCCTGGTCGGTGGGATCCGAAATCTCCACGTAAAATTTCGGAAGAGGATTTTCCTCGAGGTTCTCGATTTCGGCCATGAATTTCTCGTCCTGGAGCATTTCCAGGTAGACCTTGTCCAGGCTGGGCTGTTTCCCGTGCCTGACCACAAACGGGCTCAGGACGAGGATAATCAGGGAAGCCATGGCGAGCCCCATTCCGAAAGTGGGGCGAAATCTCCAGGCGCGCCCGCCCTTCCGCGACCGTTCCGCCGATAGCCGCGGCCTCCTGCGAGGCTCGGGCATCCGCTCCTGTGCAAGCTGTCCGAAGCGGGTGAGTTTTCCCTCAAGCGCTTCCTTTTCGGCACGACAGGCCGGACATTGGAGCAAATGGCGGCGGACGTCGGCACCCAGACCCGCCTCGTCGATGATGGCATCTATTATGGTCTCTTCACTGAGATGGCCGGTGTCACGAATTGCCATGCCAGTCTCCTTCCATGAAATCGCTCAAAGCCGAGTCTTCCTTGAACTTTTTGATTGCCCTGTAAAGGTGCGTCTTTACGGCACTCTCGCTCTTCTTCAATATCTGCGCTATCTCCCTGAGGTTGAGATTGTCCACGAACCTCAGGGAAAATACTTCTCTTTCCATTGGGGACAGCTGCTTGGAAAGCTGCCGCACATGAGTCCAGAACTCATCGCGAATCACCTTGTCCAAAGCCCCCGGGTCGCTGTGTGCGGCAACGTCGGCCGGTTCGTTTTCGGGCTTTTCCTCTTCTCCTATTCCGAAAAAGGCGAGGAATTTCTTCTTTCTGTGAAAATCGCGAACCCTGTTTATGGCTATGCGGTACAGCCATGGCCGGAACCTGTCCGAGTCCTTGAGCTGGGGAAGGTAGCGAAATGCAGCCAGGAAAATATCCTGCATGAGGTCCTCGGAATCCATCCGCGACCGCGTGCGAAAGAATACCAGCCGGAAAATTTCGTTTTGAAAGTGGACGATGAGATCCTCGAACGCATTCCGATCTCCCGTCTTGGCACGCATCACCAGGGCAGATATCCTGTCGACCGGGCCTTGCGGCAGTGAAACTCGCGATTCTGAATTTTCCGAGGCAGTCATTTCGAAAAAAGCATATCCTGTTGCGTAATAGATACTCATCCTCCTGCGCTGCCTTATTATGATTCAGATTTTTCGTCACGCAAACAACCAAATTCCACTTCACCCGTTTTCATTAGAGATAACGAATGAGCCGCGGATTTAGTTTACACGAAGAGGATTTTTGCCGAAGCGAAGGATGCGGAAAGTCTCGGGCGGGCCGGGCCTTCTGCAGCGCGGAATTTCGGAACGTCACTCGCCGCGTTCGGGAGGCGGGAAAAAACGCCGATAGAAAAACACGCTTGCAAGAATCGGAAGGAAATAATAGGCGATGCGGTAGATGAGAGTGCCCAGGAGGGCATATTCGTAGTCCAGCCCCATGCGGTAGAACACTCCCGCCATCGAGCCTTCCATGAGCCCGATCGAAGCGGGGGTCAACGAGAAAAGGCTTATAAAAAGTCCTATGGAAAAGCCGACCATGAGCGTCTGGTTGTCAACCGGATAGTGTATTGCCCAGAAGGCGAACTTCAGGCACAGAAACATCGTGATCCAGTCGAGCAGTGCCAGGGTTGCCGGAACCAGAAGCACTCCGGCGTTTCTCATGATCATGTTCAGGCTTTCGTTGAAGTTCAGGAAAAAGGCATCTGCCCGGTCCTGGTGAATCCAGTTCGGTTTGCCTATCTTGATGCATACCCAGGTGACCGTTTTTAGTCCGATCCCCCATACCTTTTTCCGGAAAGACTCGTGTACGATGGTCTGGATGGTGAGCCACGTCATGAGAAAGGTTATCAGCAGGACCACGATGCCCACTTCCTGGCTGCGGCCCGTCAATTCGTGCTGGCTGTAGAGAAAAAAGAACCCGAGATAGATAAATACGACCGCAAGGGTGTTGGTGAGAAAGCCGTGGATGATGGAAACGGACAGGGTGTTGCTGGGGGGAATCTTCTCCTTCGAGAGCAGGTATACTTTCGCCGCCACGCCGCTCAGGCCCGCAACGGACATGAGGTAGTTCAAGGTGGATGAGAGAAGCGAGATTTTGAAACAGGAAGAAAAGGAAAGCGGAAGCCCGATACCCAGCAGCAGCCTGTGGAGAACGCCCCCCACGCAGGCGTAGCTGAGAAAGGCCGAAGCCAGCACGGCAGCCGCCCATAACGGACTGATGTCGCCCAGGTGCTGCGTCAGTTTTTCCAGATCGGCATGTTTGATCGTATAGAAAAGAACGGCGAAACCGAACGCTGCAGCTAACCAGAATCTCTTCCTCGTGGCAATGCTTACCAACAATTCCTCCCGGGGCCGGGCAGCTCCGCCGCACCGGCCGCACGGCGGATGGCGCGGGCAAACGGCGGAACGGGCGTGAACGCACGGACGGCCCTGATATTATTGTCATTGGGGCGCGGACCCTTCGAAAACGGATCAGACGATTCCCCCAAGCTCCTTTCCATATCGTGTATACACTGCATTTGCAAGCTCAAGAAGCTGGTGTTCCAGGCTGCGGGGCTCGGGAAGGTCGAGCGGGGACGGAAGCCCCAGCTTTTCGAACGCCATGGGCCGAATATAGAGATTCCTGTCCAGTTCGGCCATTTCCCTGGCCGTGAAATTCTCCCCCAGGATGTTTTTCCTCTCCAATGATCGTACGTCCAGCGTTCGAAAAAAATTGAGGATTGCCAGCAAATCGAAGTTCCTGTGGAATGCATCGATATTGATGTTTACCGCCCCGCACTCGGCGGCAGTCTCGTCAAAGACTTCCCGGTAGGTTTTCATCCCCGTTGTGAGTTCGTTGCAGGACAGAACGACGAGTTTCCGGAACCTGCCCTTGCGCGTCAGCCCCCGTACGGGGGCGGGGCGCTTTTCCGGGTCGAACGGCTGGTCGAGGAAAGCCGACCAGAAGCTTCCGGCGGCGGGATTCAGGATTTGTTTCAACCTTGCCCGCATCTCCTGCCCCCTCATGAGGAAGGCGAGGCAGGCAAGGGAACTTCCCGCATTTTCCGCAATCTCACGCGCCCTCCGGGCCTGTTCCCGCAAGTGCTCTATCTGCAGCTCCAGGAGGCGCCTTTCGAGGACATAATTCTCTATAACTTCTTCTTTGACCTGGCGCGTCAGGCCGGAGATGAAATCATCTTCCATCGGGACAGAACAGCTCCTCTCCGGAGCGGGACCCCGTTCAACCCTGTTGCTGGAGGATGAGAAACGTATGCGGATCCAGCAAAAACTCAGAGTCTACGGGGTTGTAGTTCTCTCCCTGCTTGAGGATCTGCAGTTTGATTCTTTCTCCGTCGGGTTCAAGCATCAGTATCGAGTTGAAAAGATCGTCCATCTCGTTTACCGGATAGGGAATCCCTCGTTCGTTCACATCCGAAACATGGCGGTGCATTCTTGCAGACATCCAGATTTGCACCGAGAGTTTCCGGGCCAGTTCCCGCAGGGCTTCGAAGGCGGAGCGGGGATTGTGGTCGAAATCCAACCCGTCAAGGATAATGACCGAAGGGGTGAATTTCGCCTGCTGTTTGAGGTTCTGAACGCTTTGTTCCAGTTTGTCCGGACTGAATGTCTGGTTCAAAAAGGACATGATGAAGCGGAGAGGCTCGATCCGGTGCTGCAGATCGTTCAGATCGCAGCCGGGCTGATCCGCGAAGAGGTTTTTGAGCAGTTCATGGTACCAGACTTTCACTTTGTCCGGCACGATGTCTATGCACACGTGGAGCACGGGGGTATCCCGGAGCAGTTGCTCGATTGCCAGATGGGTGAGGCAGGCCGTTTTCCCTGCACCCGCGCGTGCCATAACGGCGCCCAGCTCCCCTGGCTCCAGCCGGCTCCCCGGCAATTTGTCAATGATCCCCGAACTCGCTTGCCGGCAACCTATCGTCTCATCAGGCATGTCTGGTGCTCCCTTCTCCGTTACTTGTAGTGAGTTCAACCGATGCTCCCATGATACTGTACCGGGAGGAAAAATTCCATCAAAAGCCCTTCGGAAACGGCGAAACGTGTAACAAAGGGGCTGAGGGCCGGCAGATAAGCGGGGAGGCGGCCGCGTATGGTTTGCCCGCTGCCGCGCGCGTCCGGCCCTGGCGTTTGGCCGGGCGTAAACGGTTTTCTATAATGCACAACAGGAAATCCCCCTCAAAATGCACAACGCCCTAGACTGTGCATACTGCAAAAAGAAATAAAAACGAATACTTAACAAAACGGCCCTTTGAGGGCGGCGGCATGTAATATTTTTCCGCTTCGCTCGGTCTTACCATGTATCCTATCGATATAAATAAGGTAATTCATCGGACCAATGCTTGTTAAAAAAATCTCTTGACTTGATATGAGAACTACTTTAGGGTAGGAGCCAACCTGTTAAGCTCATTGCTAAATTTGAGCTGCAGACAGCCCCATAAAGCTTTATGGGCAGCAGGTTTTCGCCATCCGAGAGTGGTCTGATTCGGGATGGTTGGCGGCAATAAGCGGGTGCTGATATGTGAAAACGGTTACTAGCTAGCCGGCGAGGCATTCTGCGGCCTGCTGCTTTTATATATTCGGCGCCCCCCGTTTTTACCCGCCCGGCGTATCGGGCGGTCCATCGTATCCGTGCGCGTATTTTGGCCGGAAGTTCAGGTTCTTGTTGGCTGGTACCACTGCTTTTCACAACCTAACGTGCGCTGGTAAATGGAGGTAAATGTTATGCCGGAAGCCAGTCCAAAGAAGAAGGATGCCGAAAACGGGAAGCCTGCTGTCGATCCCCGTTACAAAGGCATCGATCGCGTGCTGAAAAGGCAGCAGTTCAAGCAGGACGCGTTGATCGAGGTCCTCACCGCGGCTCAGGAAGCCTTCGGGTATCTGCCTGAGGAGGTGATGATCTACGTCGCGAGACAGCTCAAGCTGCCGTTCAGTTGGGTCTATGGAGTTGCCACCTTCTATCATTTCTTTTCCCTAAAGCCCCAGGGAAAGCACAACGCCATCGTATGTCTGGGAACGGCCTGCTATGTCGGACGGGCCGCCGACATAGTGGACGCCATTTCCAAGGAATTCAGCCTGGAACCCGGTCATACCACCCCCGACGGCGAGCTGACCCTGACCACCACACGCTGCCTCGGGTGCTGCGGCCTTGCCCCGGTGGTTGTTTTCGAAAACCAGGTGCTTGGCAAGGAGACCCCGGAAACCACGGTCGACAAGGTGAAGATGGTGCTTGCAGGCGGTTCTCTGGGCGCGGCCGCTCCTCAGGAAGAGGTTGCGACCACGTAGAGGTGGATTTCGGTTGAATTTCGCTGAAAAACAAAGCGCCGTTAATTGTCCAGAACTCAAGGAGAATACAGCGTTATGAACCGACAGGAACTCTTGGAAATGGCCCAGAGCGAACTGGACCGAAAAAAGACATTCCGCTGCCGGCTGCTCTGCTGCGCAAGTACCCCCTGTATTTCCTCGGGGGCGTTGGCAGTCGAGGAGGCCTTGAAGAAGGCCGTGGAAGCCGAAGGATTGCAAACCGAGGTCGAGACGGTGGCAACGGGCTGCCTCGGGCCCTGCAGTCGCGGTCCTCTGGTTACCGTGCAATTCGAAGGCAAGCCGGACGTCATCTATGAAGGTGTAACGACCGACCTGGCCTCCCAGATCGTGGCCAAACACATGAAAGGGGCCCTGGCGCCGGAGCTGGACAGCAAGGTCATTCCGGCAGACTGGCCGTTTTTCCGCAAACAGAAGAAACTGGTTCTTGCCGAGAGCGGCAATGTCGATCCCGAAAAGATCGAGAGCTACATCGGCGAGGGCGGCTACAGCGCGCTGGGCCACGTTCTCCGGGAAATGAGCTCCGAGAAGGTGTGCGACGAGATGGTGAACAGCGGGCTGCGCGGCCGCGGCGGCGCGGGCTTCCCGACCGGCCTCAAGTGGAACATGGTGCGCAAGGCGCCGGGTGAGCGCAAATATGTCGTGGCAAACGGCGACGAAGGCGACCCGGGCGCATACATGGACCGCACCCTGATGGAATCCGATCCTCACCGGGTTCTCGAGGGCATGGCCATAGCGGGCTTCGCGGTCGGGGCCGAACAGGGCTACATCTATGTCCGCGGCGAGTATCCTCTCGCTGCGAAGCGGCTGGAGAAGGCGATCAGGCAGGCCGAGCGCAAGGGCCTGCTGGGCAGCCGCATCCTGGACAGCAATTTCAACTTCCGCATCGACATCCGCATGGGTGCTGGCGCATTCGTGTGCGGCGAGGAAACGGCCCTGATGCAGTCGATCATGGGACGCCGCGGCCAGCCCGTCCCCCGTCCGCCCTATCCGGCAAACAGAGGCCTGTGGGGTGGTCCGACCCTGATCAACAATGTGGAAACCTTCGGCAACATCACGACCATCATCAACAAGGGCGCTTCCTATTTCGCCTCCTATGGAACCGACAAGACCAAGGGCGCCAAGATCTTCGCCCTGGCCGGAAAGGTTGTGAACACCGGCCTGATCGAAGTTCCCATCGGCATCACCCTGCGCGAGATCGTCTATGACATCGGCGGGGGCATCCCGGGCGGCAGGCCCTTCAAGGCGGCCCAGACGGGCGGTCCTTCCGGCGGATGTATCCCGGCGGAATACCTCGATGTGCCCATCGACTATGAAAGCCTCCAGAAGCTGGGCTCCATCATGGGTTCCGGCGGCCTCATCGTCATGGACGACCAGAGCTGCATGCCCGACGTAGCGAAGTTCTTCATGGAATTCTGCATGGATGAGAGTTGCGGGAAGTGCAATCCCTGCCGCGGCGGCACGGTCCAGATGTACCGCATGCTGGGCAAGATCACAGACGGCAGCGCCACCATGGAAGACCTCGCACGGCTCGAAGAACTGTGCCTGATGGTGAAGGAAACCAGCCTGTGCGCCCTGGGCGGCACGGCCCCCAACCCCATCTACAGCACGCTCCGCTACTTCAGGGATGAATACGAGGCTCACATTAAGGACCATTATTGCCCGGCCGGCGTCTGCCAGTTCACGAACAAGCCGCTCAAAATTGCCGTGGCCTGATGACTATCCAGCATAAATCTCCAATGGAGGTGCCATAATGTCGGTTGTCACCCTTACGATTAACGATAAACTCGTTAGCGCCCCGGCAGACGCCACGCTCCTGGACGCTATCAAGGAACAGGGGATAGACGTTCCCACCCTTTGCCATCTGAAGGGGTTGAGCGAACGTGGCGGGTGCCGCCTCTGCGTCGTCGAGATGGAAGGCAGCCCCAGGCTGTTTGCCTCGTGCGTCACTCCCGTTGCCGAAGGCATGGTGGTCCGGACCCATACGGACAGACTCATCAAGTACAGACAGATGATGATCGAGCTGCTCCTGGCCGAGAGGAACCATATCTGCGCGGTCTGCGTTCAGAACGGAAACTGCGAGCTGCAGAGCCTGGCCGCCAAGCTTGGAGTGACCAGCGTACGTTTCGATTACCTGTGTCCCGATATGAAGATGGATGCGAGCCACGAGCGCTACGTGATGGACCACAACCGTTGCGTTCTGTGCGGCCGCTGCAGCCGCGTATGCGACGAAGTCGAAGGTGCGCACACGCTGGATATGGCCGGGCGAGGCATTCACAGCAAGGTTATTGCGGGAATGAACCAGCCCTGGGGGACCAGCAAGAGCTGTACCGGTTGCGGCAAGTGTGTCCAGGTCTGCCCCACGGGTGCTCTTTTCAAGAAGGGCGCCAGCGTGGCGGAAGTGCAGAAGCAGCATGATTTCCTGCTCTGGATTCTGGATGGTCGTGAAAAGAAAATTTGGCGATGGTCCTGATAAGAGGAGAGGCAGAGCATGGCAACATCAACTAATAGCAAAGCTCGGCTGGCAACCGCCTGGTTTGCAGGATGCGCCGGCTGTCATATGAGTTTGTTGGACCTGGACGAACGCCTGGTGGATGTGTTCTCGATCTTCGACCTGGTTTACAGCCCGGTCGCCGACGTCAAGCATTTTCCGGAAAACGTCGATGTCACGCTGATCGAAGGGGCTGTCGCCAACAGCGAACAGGTGCACCTGGCTCGGGAGATCCGGGCGCGGAGCAAGCTGGTCGTCTCCTTCGGCGACTGCGCCGTCACAGGCAACGTTCCGAGCATGCGAAACAGGCTGAATGTACAGGAGGTGATCAAGGAGGTCTATTCGGAAGGTCCGGGGAGCCCGCCTCCGCTTCTGGAGCCGAAGGACATCATGCCCATACTCATTCCGAAGGTGGTGCCCCTGCACCAGGTGATCAACGTCGACGTTCACCTGCCGGGCTGTCCACCGAGTCCGGAACGGATTTGGGCTGCCGTGAACGCCATTCTCTCGGGCGGCCCCATCGAGCTGCCTGTCGAGATGCGCAGCTTCGGCTAGCTTGACCATTGGGCGGGCGATGATTCTGTCATACGTCCCGGTTCAGAACCTGCGAATACGATTAGAGAAGGACGAGTATGGCACAGACTATAACGATCGATCCTGTCACTCGAATTGAGGGCCACGGAAAGGTAGTTATTCAGCTGGACGATGCCGGTCAGGTTGCCGATGCCAAGTTCCATGTGACTGAATTCCGCGGCTTTGAAAAATTCTGTGTGGGGCGCAGTTTCCCGGAAATGCCGGGCATCACCATGCGTATTTGCGGCATTTGCCCGATCAGCCACATGCTGGCTTCGGCAAAGGCCTGCGATGCCATCCTTGGCGCGAAGATCCCTCCCGCTGCCATCAAGCTGCGCCGTTTGATCAATCATGCTCAGTACGTTCAGAGCCACGCGCTGAGTTTCTTCCACCTGAGCGCGCCCGACCTGCTGCTGGGAATGGAAAGCGATCCGGCCACCCGGAACGTGGTCGGCCTGATCCAGAAATTCCCCGACCTGGCGGTCAAGGGCGTCAAACTGCGCGCCTTTGGACAAAACATCATCAGGATGCTGGGCGCAAAGAGCGTGCATCCGGCCTGGGCAGTGCCCGGCGGGGTGCGCGAGTCGCTCACCGCCGAGCAGCTCGATACGATCAGGCAGGGTTTGCCGGAAGCCTTCGACACGGCCGAAGCCGCCCTCGATC
This sequence comes from Pseudomonadota bacterium, assembly GCA_023442755.1. Classification (GTDB taxonomy): domain Bacteria; phylum Desulfobacterota; class Syntrophobacteria; order Syntrophobacterales; family Syntrophobacteraceae; genus SbD1. The sequence goes on from JAEZXS010000082.1 coordinate 16,350, forward strand.
TGCTCAAGGAGAACTACGACAACTTCAAGGAAGAAGCCAAAGCATACGGCGACTTCCCGAGCTACTACATCGGGCTTGTAACGCCCGAAGGCGGTCTGGAACACTATGACGGGCTGCTGCGGGTCATGGACGCCGAAGGCAGGATTATCGAGCCGGGTCTTACAAACGACAAGTGGCGCGAGATCATTGCCGAAGCGGTCGAACCATGGAGCTACCTGAAGTTCCCCTACTACAAGCCTGCGGGATACGAAAACGGCGCGGGCCTGTACAGGGTCGGGCCGATCGCGCGTCTTAACATCTGCGACTATGCGGGGACGCCGAGGGCCGACAGGGAACTGAGGCAGTTCAGGAGGCTGGGCCATGGCAAGCCGGTATCGGGCAGCTTCCACGCCCACTATGCGCGCCTGATCGAAATCATGTTCGGCCTGGAAAGGATCCAGGAGCTGATCGATGATCCCCAGATCCAGGATACCCGCCTTCGCAGCTACGCCGGGGCGAACGAGCCGGTGGGCGTGGGCATCATGGAAGCCCCTCGCGGCACGCTCTTCCACGAATACAAGGTTGACGAGGACGGAATCCTGACGGGCGTGAATCTCCTGGTGGCGACCGGAAACAACAACCAGGCGATGAACAAGACCGTTCAGCAGATCGCGAAGGCCTACATGACGGGCAAGAGCACGATCACGGAAGGCCTGATGAACCGTGTCGAACACGGAATCAGGCTCTACGATCCCTGCTTGAGCTGCTCGACGCATGCAGTGGGCCAGATGCCGCTCCATATCATGCTTTTGGACCACAGGGGCGAGCTGATCGAAGAGAAAATCAGGGATTAGAATAGGGTTGCAGCGGGCCGCAGTGAAAGCTGCGGTCCGTCCCAACACCGTTGAGTGAAGAACTGAGGCGCCGGCGCTTCCCGGCGGAAGCCCGGCGTCGCGGGCAATCAATCGTCCCGCCCGGGAAACTTTCCGGGAAAGAAACATTCTTGTGGGAGCGGCTTTCAGCCGCGCAGATTGATGACAAACTCTAAAATCATCGTGATTCGTCATTCCGGCGAAGGTCGGAATCCTGTTTTTTCAAGCACTTCTGGACCCCGACTTTCGTCGGGGCGACGGATTGGGGGCTTTTTCAACATTCTGAGCGGCTTTCAGCCGCGATTCTTTCGAGACTATGATTCTGATCCTTGCATATGGAAACAGCCTGCGCCGGGATGACGGCGCGGGTTTCGTTTTGGCGAAGACGCTTGAAGAGCTTCTGGCGGAAGCCGGAGTTGCCGTCGAACGCCTGGAATCGCATCAACTTGCTCCGGAGCTGGCGCTCGACATCTCGAAAGAAGATGTTTCAGCCGTCGTTTTCGTCGATACCCGGGCTGTTTCGGACCGGAACGCCGATCTCAGCCTGCATGCCGAGAAAATTCTTCCCGCCGATATTGCTTCCCCCAGCGTGGGGCACAGCCTCGACCCTTCCGTTCTCCTGGCCTATACGAAATATCTTTTCAAGAAGAACCCGCCGGCTTGGCTTCTCACCATCCCCGGTATCGATTTCGAACACGGGGAGGGATTCAGCAAAGCCGTGCAAAAGCTCCTGGACGAAGCACCCGGCAGGCTCCGGAAATTCGTCGATACCGTTGCGCAGGAATCTGCCATCGCCCGATGATCGGGGCCGTATAGGTCGCATATTGACTCTGTGACCTACTGGGAAAACAACCGAGTTGAACCCTCTCCGGATTTTCTCCCCAGGATCATAAATTTTCTTCGATATGTTCCGCTGTCAATCATTCCTGGCGACACTCGCAGAAGATTAGTTACCTATCGGAAGAGGCAGGCCGAATCTGGGTAGCTTGACTACGTTAATGTTGGAAAATTGGAGCCTTCTCCCATCTCCTCTAATTTTCAGCCCCCAAGTGGAGTTGTATAATATAAGCTCAGGTCATGTTTCTGCGTCCTTTACACCGAGGAATGGAAAGAGGACACTCCATGGCTGAAACAAAAAGGATTTTTCATAAAGCATTCGTTCTGAGCGTCTTGCTGAAAGGAATCAATGCAGTTTTGGAGGCTGTCGGCGGCGCAGCTTTGCTTTTGATTCCACCCATGAGACTGAGCCACTGGCTGGTTTTGCTTACACAACACGAATTTTCCGAAGACTCCAATGATTTTCTTTTTACGAAGCTCGCAGCATTAGCACATCATCTGTCCGCCAACACTCAACTTTTTGCCGCAATCTACCTCCTTTCGCATGGTGTAATGAAGCTGGTGGTCATCGCCTCCCTGCTCATGGGAAAGCTTTGGGCTTATCCCGCAATGATCGTTATGCTTTTCCTGTTCATCGTTTACCAGCTCTGGCGTTACAGTTATACATATTCGGCGTGGCTGCTTTGGCTAACGGCCTTCGACATTGTTCTCATTTTTTTGACTCTGGTAGAATATAGGCGCGTAAAACAGTTCAAACCGTTTCGAGAGCTGAAACGCTAAAGAGGATCTTTAACTGAGCAAGAGGAGGGTGAAGCGTGCAGCGTGATGAGCGACGCAAATTCCACCGCGCCGAAAAGCATCTGCCCGGGGACTAAAAAAATCCTCTCTATCGAAAAATGTCCATCCAAAAATATCCCTACATGAAAAAAACATCCGATATGAGTCTGAGCCGCGGGCAGTAATCCCCTCGAATAAGGGGCGAAGTGCCCCGGGGATCTTTGTAAAAAGAATAACCGAGTCCGGGTAACCAAAGACGGATACCGCCGGACGCGAAGCGCGCCGGGAAAAGCATGTACCAGTGTGCTCCGATTGTCCAATCGCGGTCCCGCCTGGGTGGGACCGCTCCCCACAGAATACCGGGACAACTCTTCAATTCTTCGTTGTTCGTTCTTCTTCGCGTCGTCGCGGCTTTGATCCCTTGAGTTTACGCCAATGAGGCGACGGCCTGGCTCTGTATCCAGTACATAGGTTTTTTGCATAAGAGTTTCCCTCGTGTGTAAAGAGGAGCCATTTCATTTTGAACGCGCCATGAGATCGAAGGCCGGATCACTCGTTCGATGCCTTCTGAGGAAAACTGATCAGGTGGGGGAGTTTTTCAAAATCCTCGGAGGCGTTGTCAAACCGCGGACTGTAGTGCCTTTTCAGCCATTTGCTCAGCCCGTCGAGCCCGGGAAACAGGACCCGTTCGGTGATGTTCGCCTGGTCGAGCTTGTCGCGGACTTCCCACTTCAAGGCGGCCGGAATGACGATTTTCCGGGCGATGGGGTTCCGTTCCAGCCACTCGTCCAGGATCACCTGCGGGGACGACATGACGGAGAAGAAGGCGAACTGGTTCGCAATGCGCTCGTCGATCGAGGGCGGCTCGAAGAAGAGGACGAAAGGGTCGTCGCGCAGGCGGTCGAGGTCCTGGAGCGTTCGAAGAGATTCGGAGAGCATTTCGACGGTGAATACGTTGGCGCCTTCCCGTTCGAGTTGTATCCTCAGGTTTTCCGGAAGCAACCGGTGGGCCCGGACGTAGTTTACGGCCCAGACGACGCCGTCAGTGTCGAATTTTTCCAGCTCCGAAGTGGCGAAGTGCAGCGCGCAAAAAGGGGAGTACGTCCAGTCCATGAGGCGGGTCGGAAGTCCGAAATGCTGCGCTACGGCCAGCCAGTGCCAGATGGAATTGCCGCTTACGACGTTTCTGTGGGCGTATTTTTTGAAATTGCGCAGCAGGTGGTTCTCGAGTTCGAGATAGTTTCCCTTGAGGCGCATGAGGGTTGTTTCGAGCCGGTAGCCGGCGTCGGAAAGCCCCCTGAACGCGCACCGGGAGCGAAACCGTCCAAGGTCCGCATTCCATGAATCCTTATAGAGTTCGTGCTGAAGCTCATCCCAGGTCCGAACTACTGTTTCCTGCATTCCTGTGTTCCATCTCGGTCAGAATGTTATCCGCTTTGACCCGCTTTTTGCTTACCTTAGCGGGTAGATTTGGCGGATGCGTGACAAGAATATTCTTTTTCCGTTACATATTTTCGTCATCCCGGAACAGGTTGCGGTTGAAATCGAATAAGCCGGCCGGGGATCTAATTTCCTGCGACAATCTCATGGTCCGCCCGGCCGATCGCGGCTGCAAGCCGCTCAGATTGATGACAAACCCTAAAATCATCATCATCGTCATTCCGGCGAAAGCCGGAACCCAGTGTTTTCAAGCACTTCTGGACCCCGACTTTCGTCGGGGCGACGGATTGGGAGCTTTTTCAACAGTCTGCGCGGCTGCAAGCCGCTCCTACAAGCACTATTGGACCGGCCGGCCGGAAACCCGGATGGATTGATTGTCTGGGGTCATTCCTTATATTTTCTCTTTCTGCTTATATTTTCTGCTCATATAAAGAAGATAAGATTCGCAACAGATAGATGGCGGGCGCCCGGTATAAATCCCCTGCGCCGCCTGAAATGTCTCGGTAATCCCCCTTGCAGAAAGCGGTTGCCCTTTGACAACGCTGCACGCAGACCATTCGTGCCATCTTTGCGGACTTCCGGTAGGGAAGTCCAACATATCGCAGCCCGTGGCCGGACGGACGGTGCACTTTTGCTGTCCGGGCTGCATGTATGTCTTCCAGATACTGGCGAACAGTCCGGAGGGCATTCCCGAGGACTACAGGAACACCGAGCTCTATAAAGCCTGTGTTGCCGCGGGGCTGATCCCGTCCGAAGCGGGGAGGGCGGTCGAGGACCCCGTTGTGGAAGGCGGACAGGATGCGCCCGACCTGTCCGATCCCGAGACGGCGGCCATTGTGGAAGGCCTCAGCCGGGAACTGTCCTTCAGGATCGAGGGCATGTGGTGCGTGGCGTGTTCCTGGCTCCTCGAGCAGCTGCTTCGTAAAATGGACGGGGTGATCGGGGCAAATATCTTCTTCTTTTCAGATATCGCGCGCATCAAGTACATGCCGCACCGGATCGACGCGCAGCAGATCATGGAAGGCATCGACCGCCTGGGCTACCGGGCCGTCCCGATCGAGCAGGGGCCGGATACGGGCGAAAGCAGGAATCTCATGGTCCGGCTGGGGGTGTCCGCAATTCTCAGTATGAACATCATGATGATTTCCTTCGCCCTGTATGCCGGGTTTTTTGAAGATGTCGGACGGGAGGGGGCGGCCTACTTTTCTTACCCGCTCTGGGTTTTGTGTACCCCTGTTGTCTTCTACGGCGGCTGGCCCATCCTCCTGAGGGCGTTTTGGGGGCTCCGGTACGGAAATGCCACGATGGACCTCCTGATTGCGGTGGGGGCGCTTTCGGCATACTTTTTCAGCATCGCGCAGGTCTTTGCGGGAAGCCTGTATATCTACTTCGATACGGCTTCGATGCTGATCACGCTGGTCTTGCTGGGAAGATTCATCGAGCTGCGGGCAAAAGAGAGGATTTCGGCGGGGATAACCGCGCTTTTTCACGCTGCGAGCGGGAAAGTCCGCCTGGTTCGGGAGGGCCGGGAGGTCTGGACCGCTTCGGAGCAGGTCCTGCCTGGCGAGCATTTTCTCGTGCTGCCGGGGGAGAGGCTGCCGGTAGACGGGCGGGTGCTTTCGGGAAAAGCCGTCCTGGACGAATCGATAATTACGGGCGAGTCGCTCCCGGTGGAAAAAACGACCGGAGCGGATGTCCCTGCCGGAGCGCTGTTCGTGGACGGGGATGCGCATTTCGAGGTAGCGCGGCCGGGTGCGGAAAGTTCTTTGAACCAGGTACTGGCGCTCATTCAGGAAGCCCTTTCCACCAAGAACCGCGTAGAACTCTTTGCGGATCGCGTCATGCGCGTGCTGGTGCCTGTTCTGCTCTTTCTGGCCGGGTGCATCGCCGCTTTTCTGCTCCTGTCCTCCGTGCCGGCCAGTGAGGCGATCATGCGCGCCATATCCGTCCTGATCGTCACATGCCCCTGCGCCCTCGGCATAGCAACCCCGCTTGCGCGGGTTGCCGCCATAGCGAGGGCCCGCGGTTCGGGGATTCTCATCAGAAATCCGGCGGCCCTGGAATGCGCCGAAAGCATCAAAACCGTGATCTTCGACAAGACGGGCACCGTGACGGAAGGGCGGTACAGGCTGCGGGAAATCGTCGTGCTGGAGGGGAGCGAGGAAGAGGCCCTCCAGCGGGTGGCCTCTGCAGAAGCCCGGTCGGATCATTTCCTGGCGCGTGAAATCGTGCGCGCCGCGCGCGAAAGGTCGCTCGAATGCGACGAAGTGCTGAGTTTCGAGCCTATGGAAGGGCTGGGGATAATCGCCCTCACCCGGTGCGGTGAGGTGATCGCGGGCAACCGGCGGCTTATGAGGCACTACGGGCTCGACCTGCCCGAAGAACTCGACGGCAGGGCCAGGCGGCTGGAAACGGGCGGGGCGACGACCATCTTTTTTGCCTGGAGCGGTTCGATAAAGGGGTTCTTCGGATTTGGGGACAGGATTCGGGCCGATGCGGCCGAGGCCGTGAAGCGCCTTCGGGATGAAGGGATGGACGTCTGGATCGTCTCGGGGGATTCGCAGGAAACGACCCAGGCGGTCGCGCGGGAACTCGGGGTCGAGCATTTCGCCGCTCAGGCGCTTCCGGGCGACAAGGTGAAAATAATCGTGGACTTTCAATCCCGCGGCATAAGGACGGCCATGGCCGGGGACGGCTTGAACGATGCGGCGGCGCTCGCCCGGGCGGACATCGGCATCACCGTCGGCTCGGGCGCGAACCTGATACGCGAATGTTCGGATGCTGCGGTTTTCGGAGACGATCTGCTCCGGGTGCCCGAGCTTCTTGCGCTATCCCGGTTCTCTTTCAAAGTGATCCGGCAGAATCTTTTCTTTGCCTTCTTCTACAACCTGTTGAGCATTCCACTGGCCGCCGCCGGTATTTTGAATCCGCTTCTGGCAGCGTTCGCCATGTTTGCAAGCAGCATAACCGTGGTCGGCAATACGCTTCGTATACCCCGGTTCGGCCGGCGGCCGGAGCATTGAACTGAAAAAAATTTTCATATCCGTGTAAGTTTCTTGCAATCCTGTGTTTTCCGCGTCCTCCAAGCATCTTAACTTATCACGACATCCTTTTGTTAAAGCCCGTTAAAACCAGCGGTTAGGCCGTGTTGAAATATCTTTACGAATTTGTTCTCATTGGCCCGCAATTTGCCAATTTGTCGGTACCTTAAGTATCTCACCGAGGAGGAGCCCGAATGAGTCCTGAAATGAACAACAAATCCGGTCCGGCTAAGCCCAGGCGGCGAGGAAGCATTCTCGTCCCCCTCTTTTTCTTCGTGCTCGGTATTTTGAGCACCATGGGATACCTACACTGGAAGCCCATGGGGCATTCCACGGGCGGCATGCAGATGCAGGAGCCCGGCACGGCGCCGGAAACCGTTGCATCGGTTGCGGAAAAGAAGAAGAAGAAAGAACCCCGGATCCTCTACTACGTCGATCCGATGAATCCGACCAATAAATCGGATCATCCCGGAAAAGCCCCGTGCGGGATGGACATGGTCCCGGTCTATGAAGAGGAACTGAGCGCGGAGAATCTGCCCCCGGGGACGATCAAACTCAGCCCCGAAAAGCAGCAGTTGATCGGCGTCCAGTTCGGCGAGGCGGCTGAAATGCCCCTAGTGAAAACGATCCGTGCAGTCGGCCGTGCCACTTACGACGAAACGAAACTGTGCCACGTACACACGAAATTTGCCGGCTGGCTCGAGAACGTGCAGGTGGATTTCGTCGGCCAGCTGGTGAAGAAGAACCAGCCCCTGTTCAACATATACAGCCCGGACCTTGTGGCCACGCAGCAGGAACTGCTGATAGCGAAAAAATCCAGGGACTACCTGGAAAAGAGCCAGATCGAAGGCGTAGCTTCCCAGGCTGTTTCACTCTATAACGCAACGCGCGAAAGATTGAAGCTCTGGGACATCAGCGACGCCCAGGTAAAACAGATCGAAAAGCAGGGGACACCCCTCAGGTCGATCACGATTTATGCTCCCATGGGCGGGTTCGTCCTGGCTCGAAAAGCGTATCCCGGCCACCAGATCACCCCGGAACTCGAACTCTATACGCTTGCCGATCTGTCCAACATGTGGATCATCGCGGAAATTTACGAATACGAGATTCCCTTCATTCATCTGGGCCAGAAAGCGGCGGTTTTTTTCCCGTCTTTTCCCGGCAAGACCTTTGCCGGAAAGATCACCTACATCTCGCCCGATATGGATCCCAAGACCAGGACGCTCAAAGTCCGTGTGGAACTCCCCAATGCCGACTACAAAATCAAGCCGGACATGTTCGCCAATGTGGAGCTGAGCGTGGAGTACGGCAACAAGCTCTCGATCCCGCAGGAAGCCGTGCTTGATTCGGGCGCGAGCCAGACCGTGTTCGTCGCGCGCGAGGGCGGCTATTTCGAGCCGCGGCCCGTCACCCTCGGACCGAAGGTGGACAACCGGTATATCGTCATGGCGGGTCTGCAGCGCGGAGAACAGGTGGTGACCTCGGCAAACTTCCTGATCGATTCGGAAAGCCAGCTCAAGTCCGCAACGGGCGGAATGTCCGGAGGCGGCGCCCATGCGGGACACGGCGGAGGCCAGCCCGCGGCTGCACCCGCACCCGGAGCCGACAATCCCGAACATGCCGGACACGGAGGACAGTCCCCTCCGGCCAAAACCATGCCGGAAACCCCGGCTGGAACGGACCATTCCGGGCATGTACATCAGTAAGCCGGCCGTGCCTGATCTCCATAATTTTCAACGCCGACCACTGGATACGCCATGATCAACAGGATCATCGATTTTTGCGCAAATAACCGGTTCATCGTCTTCCTTTTCGTCGCAGCGGCGATATTCGCCGGGCTCTATTCGATGAAGCATATCACCCTGGACGCCATTCCCGACCTCTCGGACACCCAGGTAATCATCTATTCCAAGTGGGACCGCAGCCCGGACATCATGGAGGACCAGGTGACCTATCCTCTGATCACTGCCATGCTCGGGGTCCCGAAGGTAAAAGACATCCGCGGGTTTTCGGATTTCGGCTACTCCTTCGTTTACGTTATCTTCGACGAAGGCACCGATATTTACTGGGCGAGGTCCCGGACGCTCGAGTACCTGAGCAACATCCTCCCCAGGCTCCCCCAGGGGGTCAATGTCGAGCTGGCGCGGGACGAGACAGCCATCGGCTGGGTTTTCCAGTATGCCCTGGTCGACAAGACCGGGAAGCACAACCTGTCAGAACTGCGCTCCATCCAGGACTGGTTCGTGAAATACGAACTCCAGTCTTTGCCCGGCGTTGCCGAAGTCGCCCCGGTGGGCGGGTTTGTGCGGCAATACCAGGTGAACCTCGACCCGAACACGCTTCTGACCTACAACATTCCCCTGGATAAGGTCGTGAACGCGATCCGGGAGGGGAACAACGACGTGGGAGGCCGCCTCGTAGAGTTCTCCGGCCGCGAGTACATGGTGCGGGGCCGCGGCTATGTGAAATCGCTCAAAGACATCGAGAATATCGTTGTGGGGACGAACGAGGCGAGCGGCACGCCGATCCTGGTCAAAAACCTCGGTCAGGTGGTGCTCGGGCCGGACCTTCGCCGCGGTGTCGCCGACCTTGACGGGGAAGGTGAGACTGTAGGCGGAATCGTCATCATGCGCTACGGCGAAAACGCCTTGAGCGTCATCGAGCGGGTCAGGGCCAAGCTGGCCGAAATCGAACCCTCTTTGCCCAAGGGCGTACAGATAGTCACGACGTACGACCGGGCCGACCTCATCGAGCGATCCATCCACACCCTGAGGGGGACCCTCATCGAGGAACTGCTGATCGTGAGCTTTGTGATCCTGGTATTCCTCTGGCACATCCCCAGCGCGATGATACCGATTATCACCATTCCCGCCGCCGTGATCATCTCCTTCATCCCCATGTACGGGATGGGGATAACGGCAAACATCATGTCGCTCGGCGGGATCGCCATTGCGATCGGCGCGATGGTGGACGCGGCGATCGTCGTTGTGGAGCAGACTCACAAGAAACTGGAACACTGGGACCTGGACGGAAGGCCGGGCAATTTCAAGGATGTCGTGGTCGGCGCGGTAAAGGAAGTCGGCGGGCCGAGCTTTTTCGCCCTGCTGGTCATCGCTGTTTCCTTCATGCCGATCTTTACCCTGGAAGCGCAGGAAGGCCGGCTGTTCAAACCCCTGGCGTTCACCAAGAACTTTTCCATGATCGTTGCCGCGTTTCTCGCGATAACCCTGGACCCGGCGATCCGGCTGCTGTTTACGCATATGAAGGAATTTTCCTTCCGGCCGCGGTTCCTGGCGAGGATCGCCAATGCCGTGCTGGTTGGAAAGATCCACAGCGAGGAGAACCACCCGATAAGCCGCCCGCTGATGAGGCTGTACCACCCGGTTGTGGAGCGCGTCCTGAAGCACCAGTGGTTAACGATCTTCACGGCCGCGCTCGTTGTGGTGCTGACGGTCTGGTACGTGTATCCAAGGCTCGGCTCCGAGTTTATGCCTCCTCTCGACGAGGGGGCCCTGCTCTATATGCCTACAACCGTTCCCGGGATATCCGTTACGGAGGCGCAGCGCATCCTGCAGGTGCAGGACAAGATCCTGAAATCCTTTCCGGAAGTGGAGCGGGTGTTCGGAAAGGCGGGGCGGGCGGAAACGGCGACCGACCCGGCGCCTTTTTCGATGATGGAAACGGTGATCCTTCTCAAGCCCCAGTCGGAGTGGCCAAAAATCCCGACCTGGTATTCGGACTGGGCGCCCGACTGGCTTAAAAACATCCTTCGACGGGCATGGCCGGACCACCGGAGCACGGAAGACCTTATCCACGGACCGGACGGACTGGACAAGGCCATGCAGCTTCCCGGCGTGGTTAATGCCTGGACCATGCCGATCAAGGCCCGCGTGGACATGCTGACAACCGGCGTTCGGACCCCTGTAGGAATCAAGATCCTCGGGCCGGACCTCAACAGGATCCAGGAACTCGGGCAGAAGATCGAGACCGTACTCAAAGGCGTGAAGGGCACCTCCAGCGTGTATGCCGAACGGACTACAGGGGGCTACTTCCTGGATTTTGAGCTGAAGCGGGATGAACTTGCACGCTACGGACTCACCATCGGACAGGTGGAAGGGACGATCACCTCGGCCATCGGCGGAGAGAATATTTCCACCACGATCGAAGGGCGCGAGCGCTATCCCATAAACATCCGCTACATGCGCGACTACCGGAATACGATTGACCGGCTGAACCGGACGATGGTATCGACGGCGAGCGGGGCGCAGATTCCCATCGCCCAGGTGGCGGATATAAAACTGATCTCCGGCCCCGGGATGATCCGGGACGAGAACGCGCGGCTGAGCGGCTACGTCTATGTGGATATCGCCGGGCGCGATGTCGGAAGCTATGTCGAAGAGGCAAAGCAGGTAGTCGCATCGCACATCCAGCTTCCGGTAGGTTATACCCTCGCGTGGAGCGGTCAGTACGAGAACATGCTGCGTGTGAAGGACAGGCTGTTCGTGGTGGTCCCGATAACGCTGTTCATCATATTCCTGCTTATCTATTTCAATACGAAGTCTGCGGCAAAGACGCTCATCATTTTCCTGGCGGTTCCCTTTTCGGCTGTCGGTGCTTTGTGGCTGCTGTACCTGCTCGGGTACAACATGAGCGCCGCGGTCTGGGTCGGCCTGATCGCGCTGATGGGAGTCGATGCGGAAACCGGCGTCTTCATGCTCCTGTATCTCGACCTGGCGTATTATGCGAGACGGGACAAGGGGCTGATGAAAACCAAGGAAGACCTGCGCGAGGCTATCGTGGACGGGGCGGTCAAGAGGCTGCGGCCCAAGTTCATGACGGTTGCCGTCATGTTCATGGGGCTCGTCCCGATCATGTGGTCCATCGGCGCCGGTTCGGATGTGATGAAGCGCATCGCCGCACCCATGGTGGGCGGGATCTTCACGTCTTTTATCATGGAACTGCTCGTCTATCCGGCGATCTACGAAGTCTGGCGCTGGCACTTTTACGTCAGGAAGGAAAAGCTCGTTTCAAACGGGGTTGAGGCGTAGCGATTGTTACAACACACTTAGGAGAAGATGACATGAGGAAGATGAGATGGGTGGTATTGGCTGCGGTTGCGTTCGCTCTGGTCCTGGGACCCGGTGCTGCCGGCTTCGTTTCGGCTGCGTCGCAGACGAAGTGCCCGGTCCTGGGCGGGGACATCGACAAGAACGTCTACGTCGACTACCAGGGTAAGCGCGTCTACTTTTGCTGCAAAGCCTGCATCGACGATTTCAAGAAAGACCCGAACGGATACCTGAAGAAGATGGAAGCCGCAGGAATCACCCCGGAAAAAACTCCGGCTAAAAAGTAGGAAGACAAATTCCCCCTGCCCGCCGCTTTGGCGGCGTGGCAAGGGGGCCGACATATCAACTCGTTACTCCCGCAAATACATTCCACTCAAAACCGTCACATCTTCATTTTCCACTGCGTCAGGCCGAATTGCTCGATCTTTCGGTAGAGGGTTCTCCTGTTTATTCCGAGGAGCCGGGCAGCCCGGGTTTTGTTCCCGCTTGCCTTTACCAGGGCCTCCAGGATTTTGCCCCGATCGGAGGGGCCGTTCCTGCCCGGGGGAATGAATTCCGAGCGCCAGCCGGGAGCGAAATCGGCGGGAAGATCGTCCAGTGTGATGATGTTCTTCCGGCAAAAAATGAAGGCGTGCTCCAGCGTGTGTTCGAGCTGCCGGACGTTTCCCGGCAGGGGATGCTCCAGCAGCAGGCGAATGACGTCCGAGGAAACCGAAGTGATCTTCTTTTCGAATCGGGCGCCGAAAATCCGAAGGAAATGCCGGACCAGGAGAGGGATGTCGTCCCTTCTCTCCCGGAGAGGGGGAAGCGTGATCTCTACGACTTTCAGCCGGAAAAAGAGATCCTCCCGGAATGTCCCGGTCCGGACCAGTTCCTGCATGTTGCGATTTGTTGCTGCCACGATCTGGACATCCACTTTGACGGGCTTCGAGTCGCCGACCAGTTCGAACTCTTTGGTCTGAATGACCCTGAGGAGCTGAACCTGGACCTTGGGGGACAGATCGCCTATCTCGTCCAGGAAAATCGTCCCGCCGTTCGCCATCTCGAACCTGCCTGTCTTCTTTTCGATCGCGCCGGTGAACGCGCCGCGCGTGTGCCCGAACAGTTCACTCTCCAGGAGGGACTCCGGCAGGGCTGAGCAGTTCACCTTGACCAGCGGCTTTCCGCTGCGATTGCCCGTGTGATGGATGGCGTCGACTATCAGCTCTTTCCCTGTGCCGCTTTCCCCGGTGACCAGGATCGTCGAATTCACGTTTTTCAGGGCTTCTATCTGGGAATAAATCCCCTGCATCACCCTGGTCCTGCCGACGATTTTATGAAATAGCTCGTGCTCCTTCGTCTTCTCCTCCAGGCTTACCAGGCGAGTTTCGTCCTTTACGACCATGACCGCCCCCCTGGAAGCACCTCCGGGAGTGAGAAGGGGAGAGACGACAATGGTCACTATCCTTCTCTGCCCGTTTCGCAGGCATTCTATCCTCTGGCATTCGGTGCCCCTGCCGGTGGCTACGGTGTCTTCGATCGCTTTTATGCATTGGAGGGAACACTGTGCCGACTTGTTTATATCTTCTCCTATTCCCGTCCGCGGAAAGCCGCACAGCCGCTCTGCGCTTTCGTTCAACTCCAGCAGCTTCAAAGAGCCGTCCACAGAGACGATCGCATCCTTCATGCTCTGAAAAATGGCTTCCAGGTTGAGGCGATACGATTCCTTTTCAAACTCCACCTGTTGCCGCCTGGCGGTTTCTTCGACTACCCGGACATCGAGAAGCCTGTACTTGCGCAGCACCACGAAGGCCGCCGCGCTTCCGAGCAAGGTACTGGAAATCACCGTGGTGAAATGGGCTTCCCAGACGGTTTCGTCCGGGTGGAGAAATTGTACGGTGAGTTCGAAACAGAACATGAAAAGCAGAATCGATAGTGGGATGAGAAGAAATCGCCGCGTGTGCGGGTAGGGGGAAAGGTTCAGATCGGGTTTTTCCATGGCAGGCGGCGGGGTTCCCTTCGGTGTGAAATTTATCTGTCGGACATGAAGGTAAAACCTCGGACAGCCCGTGCAATGTGGGGAAAACGCGCATTTCGCGGCAGAAGATCCTCCAGTCCGGGAGCGTCGGGTTGTACGATTCGGATGCCGTCTACCGTGAAACCGGGGCACATGCGGCATATGGGCGCAAAGTGTGGCATGCGTCTGCGCGAAAGCCACGGTGCTCCCGCCACAGCCACATCCGATCAAGTGTGCGCACACACCTCGCCGTTCTCATCGGGACGGGGGGCGGCCCCGATTCTCCGCCTCCGGTGCGGGTTCAGCGAAAAGATTACCGGGCCGCTTCCCGGGGGCATGGGATTTGTACTGGCAGGAGCAGCGGCGAGAGGTGCTTCCGAGGACTGCCTGGGCGCTTCGATTCCTTGGAAGGCCGGCTGAACCTTTCGCTTGCGCTTCCTGGTGCTCGGGTCCACCCAGGGCCCACAGGGGAGTTGTACTCACTCGGCGCCGTTGCCTGGCGGCGTCGAGTGAGTTTGCTCCCCCGAATTCTAAGGAGAATAAAAAATGAAAATATCGAGACGCGAGTTCATAAGACTTTCCGCGATGTCCGGAATAGCGGCGGCATCGCTGGGCGCAGGGCTGCTCTCCTTTCCCACCCGGGTACACGCTTCCCGAAGCCCGGGGCTTCGGAAATGGGTGCAGCCCCTTCGTGGAGTCGGCCCTGCGGGAATTCCCGTGGCGGCGGCGGATGCAACCCTTGCGCCGGTTACCGGGGTGACTCACTACACGATAGAAGCGCGGCAATTCACCGACCTGCTGCATCCGGACATGGGAGTGACTAGTTTGTACGGATATCATCCGGCTGTCGCGCTCGGCGGCGGGGTTCAGGCGCCGAAGCATCTGGGCGGGATCGTAGTCGTCAACAAGGGAACTCCCCTGCAGTTCACATTCAGAAATACCCTGCCCAGAACCCACATTCTCCCCGTGGACACGAGCCTCCCGGGAGCGAATCTGCCGCCGGACCGGATCGCCGTTCACCTGCATGGCGCTCACGTACCTTGGATCAGCGACGGAGGACCCTTTGACTGGTGGGGGACGGGAGGGACCCACGGGCCGAGTTTTCTGAACAACGTGACGCTCAATCCCGGAGCCCTTGTGAACGAAGCCGAATATTTCTACCCGAACAATCAGAGCGCCAGGTTTATGTGGTATCACGATCACGCCGAAGGCATTACAAGGCTCAATGCCTACGCCGGGCTTGCAACAGCCTATCTCATAAGAGATACTTTCGAAGGGAACCTGCGGAACCAGGGCCTGCCGGATTATGTCGAAAACGGCGGCCGCGAGATCCCCATAGTCATTCAGGACAAAGTCTTTGTCGATGCCCTTACCATAGCGGCCCTTGATCCGACCTGGCCGGGACCAACGACTACCGGATCGCTCTGGTACCCTCATGTTTATGGCCGGCTGCTGGCTCCTCCTCCCCCGGATCCCTCCGTTGTCCCTGAAATGTTCGGGGACACCGTGCTTGCAAACGGCCTGGCCTACCCCGATGTCGTGGTGGAGCCGCGGCGATACAGACTGCGCATTCTCAACGCCTGTAATTCCCGCTTCGTCAACCTGCAGATGTATGTCGATGACGGAAGTCCCGATGGGATCACGCATACCCAGCCGGCAACCGGCCGGTATGTGCCGGCAAATCTTCCGGGTCCTGACTTTCTCCTCATCGGGACTGAAGGCGGGTTTTTGAAAAGTCCGGTGTTGCGGCCTTCGAATCTGCCTTTCATGAC
>JAEZXS010000395.1 GCA_023442755.1 Pseudomonadota bacterium
TTCGAAGTGCCGGCCGTCCAGTATCATCTCGTAGTCATATATCAGGACGGGCGGTTTGCCGCTGCGTTCGTGCTCGATGAAGCAGTTGCCGCGCCGCCGCATGGTGTCCCAGAAAAGGATGGAACGCTGGAAAGCATCGACCATGTACGACTGCCAGGGTCTCCAGGGATTCGGGGTCGCACCCGTCACCGCGTCACAGGCCCGCTGCATCGTCTCCCGCTGCCGGTCGAGGAAAAGTCGTTGGATTTCCATGAGCCTTTGTGAATAGCCGACTGCGATTTTGCACATCAGATCGAAAAAACTGGCTGTTCTTTCGGCTTGGGTCTTCATTGCAGACTCTCTCTTTCCAGCACGGGCATGCAGGTTGATGGATTGCTTTGCGGCATGCGGGACGGGCTGGTCCGCGGATGCCGGGGAGGGCGCGGGCGCAGATTGGGCCTCTCGCCGCACGGTTCAGCTTTGTGAGGTATAATCAGCACTTTATGTGCTCACAAGGTAGGTAAATCCCCCGGTTGAAGCGGGATAAACAGGGTAGCGCACGGGTGCGGGCAGACGGTTTTCGATGCGAAAGGCAGGGTTTACCCGGTGGGCTCTTCCTCGATCCATGCCATGAGCAGGGTGTAGGAGACCGCGAGCAGCACCGGTCCGATGAATATCCCGATGATGCCCATGGCGATGATGCCTCCGATTACGCCTGCAAAGATGAGGAGCAGAGGCAGCTGCACGCGCTGGCGAATGAGCAGCGGGCGAAGAAAGTTGTCGATTGTTCCCACGATTATGGTCCAGACCAGCAGAACGGTGCCCCATCCGGGATTTCCGTTCCAGTAGAGCCAGAAAACGCATGGTCCCAGGATCACGGTCGGCCCGATCTGGGCGACGGTAAACATGAAGATCAGCGCCGTCAGCAGCGAGGCAAAGGGCATGCCGACGATGACAAGGCCGATCCAGGAGATGCCGGACTGAATGACGGCGGTTGCAAGAACCCCGATGGCAACGGCCGGAATCGCCCGGCCGGCAAGGCGTACCGAAGCCTCCCCCCTTTGTCCGGCTATGCGCCGGGCGAAGCGGCATATTCCACCCGCAACGGTTTCTCCCCTGGAATACAGAATCGCCGCCAGGACCATGATCAGCAGAAAATCCAGCAGCATCAGGCCAAAGTTTCCCGCCTGCCCGACGAACCAGCGCGTGAGACTGCCAAGGTAGGGGGACAGGCGGGAGGTGAGTTCTCCGGAATGGACGTTCACGGCCTGCTGCCAGAGGTATGTCAAACGCTGGCCTATCAGCGGGACACCGGAAAGCCAGTCGGGAGGCTGCGGCAATTGCTGCTTCTGCAGGCCCGCAAAGAAGCCGACGATCTGATCCGCATTTTCGACAATGGTCGCAACGGCCAGGGCGAATGGGAGGATGAAAAGCAGGAGAAAGAGCAGTAGCATGGCGACGACGGCAAGCCTGCGGCTGCCCCACAGGAGTTTCTCTATTCGAAGCATGGGGGACCACGTGGCGACCACGATCATGCCCGCCCATATGAGCGCCGGAAGAAAGGGCCTGACGATCCATATATTGGCGGCTATCAGGGCAGCGATAAGCAGGACCGCAAGCGTGATGCTGGTAAGATCCCGGGATGGCGGAATATTCGGCACGGCAGACCTCGGACAAAGATGTTGCTTGAGATCATATAACCACTTTGGCAGTCCATTTAAATATGGCGTGAGGAATGGCTGTATGGCTCATCAGGGTTGCCCGGGACCGCCCGGCAGATCCGTCCGCCCGCAATGGTATGCTTTTGTGGGAGAGGCTTCCAGCCTCGATCTCTTTTATCTAATCATCGCGGCTGCAGGCCGCTCCCACAAACACCTCTTTATGGGGTGTTACGTAGTGAGCTGCAGGAAATTGCGCACCATGGCTGTGAAAACTTCGGGTACTTCGGAGGGGAGGGAGTGCCCGGCATCGGGAAGCAATATGTGACGGCCGGAGCAGAGCTGCGCCAGTTCCCGCGCGCCTTCGGCCTGAACCATCGGATCGTCTGCGCCCGAAAGCACCAGGACGGGGCCGTGCACGCTCGGTGCGATCCGGGCAGGCATGTCGTCGCCGGCCATTGCCTCCAGGTGGGCGATGAGGTTTTCTTTCCGGTTCCGCATGGCGATCGCCTGTACGATCTTTTCCAGCATGGTTCTGTTCCGGTAAAGGAACTTCTCACCGAAAACGAGAGGAAGCGCCGCGCGGGCCATCGCTTCGACTCCCTGGTTCGCGACGATCTCCAGCCATGTCCTCCTGGCCAGCACGGCGCGGCAGGACGGTTTTGCTCCGATGCTGCACAGGATCAGCCGGTCCGCCGCCCGGGGGTACCGCGCAGCGAAGGCGAGAGCTACGTGTGCCCCATGGCTGAGGCCGACAAGATGAGCACGCCGTATTTCCCTGTGTTCCAACAGGTCGTGCAGGTCCATGCAGTGGGCTGTCAGCGATGGCGCCAGGGCGCCCATGTCGCTTCGCCCCTGGGCTCGGGCATCGTAGGCGAGCGTTCGGAAATCGCCTTGGAGGGAGTTTGCGATGGCTGTCCAGTTGACCGCGGTCTGGCTGGTGCCGTTCAGAAAGACGACAGCGGGCCGTGCCGGAGCCCCGGCATCTTTATCTTCGAAGTATATTCGGCAACCGTCATGCGTGGTGAAGAAGGGCATTTTTACACCCTGTTCCGTCCTGCATATTTCTGTGGGAGCGGCTTTCAGCCGCGATGTTTTAAATATACCCCATCGAGGCTGGAAGCCTCTCCCACAAAGACTATCGGGTACTGAGTCTATCTCGCACCGGTCTCGAACAGGTCTCTCGCATGGTATGAGCTTCGGACCAGGGGGCCGCTTGCGACCTGGGAAAAGCCCATCGCGAGGGCGATACTCTTCCATGAGTCGAATTCTTCGGGGGGAACGTAGCGTTCGACCGGCAGGTGCGCGTTCGAGGGCTGGAGATACTGACCCAGCGTGAGCATGGTGCACCCTGCGTTGAAAAGGTCCTGGAGAGTGTCCCGGATTTCCCGCTCGGTTTCTCCCAGGCCGAGCATCAGGCCGGATTTGACGGGAAGCGAAGGGGACATTTTTCTCGCTCGCCGGAAAAGCTCGATGGAGCGCTCGTATATTGCCTGTGGCCGCACCTTCGGGTAGAGGCGCAAGACGGTTTCGATGTTGTGGTTCAAGACGTCCGGCCGAGCTTCGACCACCGTTTTGAGGGCATTCGAATCGCCCTGGAAATCGGGGATCAATACCTCGATTCGGACCTCCGGGATTTTCGCGCGAATGGCCGTGACGGTTTCGGCAAACAGGGCCGCCCCGCCGTCCGGAAGATCGTCACGCGTAACGGATGTGACGACAACGTAGCGCAGGCCGAGGGTCGCGGCCGCTTCTGCAACCCTGGCGGGTTCTTCCGGGTCGGGCGGCCCGGAGGGGCCGTGTTCCACGGCGCAGAAGAGGCAGTTACGGGTGCAGCGTCCTCCCAGGATAAGGAAGGTGGCCGTCCGGTGCGAGAAGCATTCCCACTGGTTGGGGCATCTGGCTTCCTGGCAGACCGTGTGCAGGGCGCCGCTGCGGATAAGGGACCGCACCTGCTCGTATTCCGGCCCGGAGGGGAGTTTCAGTTTGAGCCAGGGCGGTTTTCTAACGGGTGGTTTCTGTGTAGATTCAGCCATTCAAGCCCACTCCCGATGCCAACAGGCCCATGCAGGACAGCGCGCATGAAGGCGGGCCCAATTGGCGCAGTCTCACCTGGAAAACTTCCTCGATATTGCGTTTCATCCGTTCACGCACTTCTATCATGGAGACCTCGCGGGAGAGTTCCCGCTGAAGCGACGTCATGGTGACCCCATGCAGCCCGCAGGGATTTATCCACCCGAACGGCTCAAGGGAAAGGTTTACGTTGAATGCGAATCCGTGGAAGGCTATCCCCCTGCGGATCGCGATCCCGATGCTGCCGAGTTTGCTGTTGCCGATCCAGACGCCGCGGTTGAGGGAACTGCGTCCGGCGCGCACGCCGAAATGGGCCGCAGTGCGGATCATGATCTCTTCCAGTCCTTCAACGTAGGCGGTGACGGAAAAGCCGGCGGCCTGCAGATCGACGATCGGGTACCCGACCAGCTGCCCAGGGCCGTGATAGGTAATGTCTCCGCCCCGTTCAACGTGGACGACCGGTACACCGGACCGGCGGAGGAATTCCTCGGAGACCTTAAGGTTGTCGCGGCCTCCCCGCCGGCCGAGCGTAAAGACCGGGGCGTGCTGGAGCAGCAGGAGCACATCCGAAGACAGAAGTCCGGACTTTCGCGCGGCAACGAGGCACACCTGCAGGTCCCTGGCCTCCCCGTATTCCACCAGGGGCAGGTCCGCACACAGCCAGTTCATGCCTGATTTCGATAATGCCGAAATGGTCGATCCTCCGAGCGCTTATTTCAGCAGCGCAGACTGTTGAAAAAGCCCTCATCCGTCACCCCGACGAACCCCGGATCGGGTCCGGGGCAGGCGTCGGGGCCCAGAAGTGCTTGAAAACACTGGGTTCCGGCTTTCGCCGGAATGACGATCACGATGATTTTAGAGTTTGTCATCAATCTGAGCGGCTTTCAGCCGCGATAGCTACAACCCGCAGGCCAGCCGGGGATTTCTCGCGGCGCCCGTTTCGTCCATCCGGCTCACCCGGGTGTTGTACGGCGCATTGTGAAGGCGCTCCGGGTCCGTTTCAGCCTCGCGCACGACTTCCTTGAACGCCTCTATGAACAGGTCGATTTCCTCCTTGGATTCCGACTCCGTCGGTTCGATCATGATAGCCCCGTGGACGACCAGGGGGAAGTAGATCGTGGGCGGATGGAAGCCATAGTCGATCAGCCTCTTCACCATGTCCAGGGTGCTCACCTTGTATTGCGCCTGGTTCTTGTCGGAGAAGACGCATTCGTGCATGCACGGCCTGTCGTAGGGCAGGTGCAGGGTGTCTCTCAGCTTTTCCTTTATGTAGTTGGCGTTCAGCACCGCCAGGCGGCTTACGTCCTTCAGCCCGGCCCCGAGGCTCCGGATGTAGCTGTAGGCCCGAAGCATGATCCCGACGTTTCCATAAAAGGCATGCAGCTTGCCCACCGACAGCGGGAAATCGTACGAGAGGCTGTACTTCCCGTTTTCCTCGATAACGCGCGGTACCGGAAGGAAAGGTTCCAGGTGCTTCTTCACGCATATCGGGCCGGCTCCGGGGCCCCCGCCGCCGTGCGGGGTCGAAAAGGTCTTGTGGAGGTTCAGGTGCAGGACGTCCACCCCGATGTCGCCGACGCTCACGATTCCCATGACGGCATTCATGTTCGCGCCGTCCGCGTAGACCAGGCCGCCCTTCGCGTGCACGATTTCGGCGATTTCGCGGATGTTTTCCTCGAAAAAGCCGAGGGTGTTCGGATTGGTGACCATGATCCCGGCGGTTTCCTCATCCATCACTTCGGCAATGGTCGCGGCCGAGAGTACTCCCCGTTCGTTCGACTTTACGTTGACCGGACTGAATCCGCACAGGGCGGCGCTCGCCGGATTGGTTCCGTGGGCGGTGTCCGGAACGATGATCTTGGTGCGCCGGGAACCTTTGTGCTTGTGATAGGCGTGGAACACGAGCATGCCGGAGAACTCGCCGTGCGCGCCGGCGGCGGGCTGCAGGGAGATCGCGTCCATCCCGGTGACTTCCGCCAGGAGCCGTTCCAGCTCATACATCATTTTGAGCGTTCCCTGGGACAGCTCGGCCGGAAGCAGCGGGTGCGCTCCGGCAAATCCCGGGCGGGACGCCTGCTTTTCGTTCGTTTTCGGATTGTATTTCATCGTGCACGACCCCAGAGGGTACATGCCCGTATCGACGCCGAAGTTCCACGTGGAAAGGCGCGTGTAGTGCCGCACCACGTCTACCTCGCTCAAGTCGGGAAAATTCGGGCCCTCGCCCAAAAGCGCCTCGTCCGCCGGGAAGGACTCAACATCCCGGCGGGGCATGGACATGCCGCAGCGGCCTTTCCTGCCCTTTTCCATAAGCAGCGGTTCGTTCAATATCAACCCAGTGGTACCTTCAAACTCTTTCATATCGCAACCCCTTCGCCCATTCGGGTACTTTGTCCCTGCATCTCAACCCTTCAACTGTTCCAGCAGACCGTCCAGATCCTGCCTGCTTTTGGCTTCCGTCACGCACAACAGGCAGTGGTTGGACAGCTCGGGATAGAACGCTGCCAGGGGAAGTCCTGCCACGATCTTTCGATCGATGAGCTTCCGGTACGTGGATTCGAACCCGGCCGGAAATTCCACGACGAATTCGTTGAAGGTCGGGGAGGCAAAGGGTATGCGGAAACCGGCGCTTTGCAGCTCGCGCTTGAGATATTCGGTCTTGTCGTAATTCAGCCGCGCCAGTTCGCGAATTCCGGTCCCTCCCAGAGAAGCCATGTACATGGCCGACGTCACCGCGCACAGCCCGCTGTTGGTGCAGATGTTGGAAGTCGCTTTTTCCCGCCTGATGTGCTGTTCGCGGGTGGAAAGCGTCAGGACGAAGCCCGGCTTTCCGCTCCTGTCCTCGGTCCTCCCGACAAGGCGTCCCGGCATGCTGCGCACGTACTGCTTGAGTGCTGCAAACATCCCCAGCCCCGGCCCGCCGTAGCTCTGCGGAATTCCGAAACTCTGGCCCTCGCCGCAGGCGATATCCGCTCCCAGGCTTCCCGGATTCTTGTAGAGCCCGTATGCCAGGGGTTCGGTAAAGGACGTGACGAACAGGGTCTTCGTGCCGCTGGTGAGGTTTTTGAAGGCCGCAAGGTCTTCGATGCATCCGAAAAAGTTCGGCGACTGCACGGCGATGGCGGCAAGGTCCGTCATGCCGGCCGCCCTGCTCAGGTCGGTCCTGCCGTTTTCGAGGTACGGCAGCTCGATTATCTCGAATCCGGCCGGTTCCATATAGGTGCGTACGACCCGGCGGTAGAGGGGATGAATGAGGCTCGACACGGCCACTTTATTGAACCGGTTCACCCGGGCCGCCATGAGCAGGGCTTCCGCCAGAGCAGAGGCTCCGTCGTAGAGCGAGGCGTTGGCCACATCCATGCCCAGCAGCGCTGCCGTGAGGCTCTGGTATTCGAAAACCGCCTGGAGCGTTCCCTGGCTGATTTCCGGCTGATAGGGAGTGTATGCGGTGGAAAACTCCGATCTGCCGAGCAGGTAGGAAACCGATGCCGGGATGTGGTGCTCGTAGCTTCCCGCTCCCAGGAATACCTTGTATTCGGGGGAGACGGCCATACTGTTTGCCAGCGCCGCCATCATGTCGTCCAGTTCCCACTCGGTGGCGGGTTCCGGCAGATTGAGTTCCGTCTTTCGGCGACAGGTCTCGGGAATCGACGAGAAAAGGTCGTCGAGGTTGGCCACCCCGACCGTCGCGAGCATTTCGGCGATATCTTCCGCGGTATGAGGCAGATATCTCATTCTTTCATCCCCTTGATCATTTCGATATAGGCGGCGGCGCTCATGAGGCCCTCCAGTTCGGAAGGATTGGAAGGCCTGACGTCGGCGATCCAGCCGTCCGTGTAGGGGGCCTTGTTCACAAGGTCGGGATTGTCTTCGAGCGCGGTGTTTACGGCAACGACCTCACCGCTGATGGGGATGTACATCTCAGCCACGGCTTTGACCGATTCCAGGGTTCCGCACTGCTGTCCCTGGGTGAATGTGGCGCCCACTTCCGGCACTTCGACGTAGACGACGTCCCCGAGCTGATCCTGGGCGTAATCGGTGATGCCTATGCGGACGGTATCCCCCTGGGGCTTCGACCATTCGTGGTCTTTCGTATATCCGAGGTCTTCCGGCGTAACCATTTCACTGATTTCCTTCATGATCTTTCCCCCTGCAGTGTTTGAATGCGTTTGCTGATAAGACGGCGCGCGATGCGAACGGCAAATCGGATGGATGCGTCGGAAGAGTGCGCCGCGTTTTGGCTGCTTCCGTGCCGGCCCGAATTCCGGGCGGCACGTTCAGACGATATATGGAACTTTCAGATTGTAGCCTTTGTAAACCACGAAGGTCTCCACCGACACAACATCTTTGAGCCGGGCAACCTCCTCGGTGTAAAACTCCAGCAGATCGAACTCCTCGTTCAGCAGGACCAGCAGAATCAGATCGAACCGTCCCGTAACGACGCTTACCGAAACCACGCCCCGCAGCCGGCTGAACTCCTCGCCCTTCTTCACCTGGTCCATATTCTGCAGCTTCTCGCCGACGATCACCATCTTGTGTCCCTGGATGGCGGCCGGGTCCACGAGCCCGGAAATATCCAGGACCTTCTCGTCGGTGAGTTTTTTGACCCTGGCCCGCACGGTGTTCTCCGTAAGGCCCAGTTCTTCGGCAATCGTTTTGAAAGACTTCCTTCCATCGCGAAGATGCTTGATAATGGCGAGGTTTACCGCATCCATTTTCATGAATAATTCCTCCAAAAGCACGGAACGGGTTGCTTACCGGCCTGAGCATCGAGATAAAATGAAATTTTAACTATGTCAATCAATTTCGAATTCCATATTTTGAAAAACTGAAAAAATTCGATGTTAATTTTAGGAATAATGCAATATTTTGATTCAATCAAAACATCTTCAAGCGAGGGACGATATGGCACACAAGATCGTGGTGATCGGAGCGGGCCCGGGAGGGTATGTCGCTGCCGTCCGGGCGGCGCAGCTGGGCGCTGAAGTGAGCGTTATAGAGCGGGAAAATGCCGGGGGGACCTGCTTGAACTGTGGGTGTATTCCTTCCAAGGTCATGGTGACAGCGGCGGAGCTGCTGGAAAAGTGCCGCCGCGCCCGGGAATTCGGCCTGAAATTCGACGGCGAAATCCAGCCGGACATGGCGCAGCTCATGGTGCGCAAAGCCAGGGTGATTCAGGACCAGGCGAAAGGGATCCTCGATCTTTTCGACCGCAACAAAGTCGCTTATGTGCGCGGGGAGGCGGCGATCGCCGGCCCCGGCATTGCCTCGGTCCGGCAGGTGGACGGAACGTCGCGGCAGATTCCCTGGGACAGCCTGATACTGGCTCCTGGTACTCGGCCCGCGGACTTTCCGGCATTTCCTTTCGACGGGGAGGCCATTCTTTCCAGCAATGACATCCTGTCGCTCCGGGAAGTCCCGGCCTCGGTCATGATTCTGGGCGGGGGAGTCATCGGATGCGAGTTCGCGTGCATCCTCGCTGCGCTCGGGTCGAAGGTGACTCTGGTGGAGGCGCTCGACCGGCTTCTGCCGCTCCCTTCGGTCGATGAGGACTGTTCCAAGGTGCTGCAGCGGGAGATGAAAAAGCGGAAAATCCGCTTCCTGCTCAGCCGAACCGTTCAGTCCGTCGAACGTGCGGAAGGAAAACTCCGCGTCACCCTTGGGCCTTCCCCCTTCTCGCAGGATGCGAAGGACCAGGTGCTGTCCACCGAAGAGATCGAAAAACTGGTGGTGTGCATCGGGCGAAAACCGAACACGGAAGGACTCGGGCTTGAGACGCTGGGCATCGCTGTGGACAGCCGGGGCTGGATCGGCGCCGACGACCGGATGGAAACCAACGTCCCGCAGGTGTTCGCCATCGGGGACGTGCTGGGACCGGCCCGGATCATGCTGGCCCACATGGCTTCCGCCGAGGGACTCGTTGCGGTGGAAAACGCCATGGGAGGCAGCCGCGTGATGAACTACGACGCGGTGCCCGGGGCGATCTTCACGAGCCCGGAAGTAGCGAACGCGGGGCTTACCGAAGCGCAGGCCAAAGATCGAGGCCATGCGGTGCGGTGTGAGACCGTGCTCTTCAGGACGCTGGGAAAAGCCCAGGTGATCGGCGAGATTGCCGGAGAGGCGAAGATCGTATCCGATGCCGAATCGGGGAAAGTCCTGGGCGTCCACATAATCGGCCCCCACGCGACGGACCTCATTGCGGAAGGAACCCTTGCCATAAAGATGGGCGCGACGGTTCGGGACCTTGCAGAAACCATCCACGCGCATCCCACACTGCCGGAGGTTATGCTGGAGGCATCGCTGAGGTTCGTGCACGGGGCGTGACGTCCGGCTCGCGTGCATTCCGGGAAGTAAGCCGCGAAGGAAACGAATGAGAGGATTTGAGTGATTACTCTACCGTGGGAGCGGCTTGCAGTCGGGATACAATGAGGCAGGCTAAATCATGGCATTTTGTTTCCACGCAAAGGCGCGAAGCTTGCTATGTTGAGGTAAGGCCGCGAAGGAAAAGATTTTCCTTAGGCAGTGTTGCTGCGGGAGTGCCTTCCAGCCGCGATGCGTTGTCATCGAAGGTGCGCGTTGATTTTTTCCCACGCGAAGGCGCGAATCCCGCGAAACGCGGGAGCGAAGAAACGCCAAGGCGCCAAGTTGTTTTTCTCGTTCCCATGCTGTGCGCATGCGCGTCAACTTAAGGAATCGATCAAAGCGCGGGGACTAGCGCCCCGGGCTGTTGCCTAAAACGTTTTTGAAACGGCGCAATATCTCCAGCCAGGGGGTAGGGGCTGAAGAAGTTTCGAAAACCGGCACAATAGTAGGGCAAGTGACCACATATGAGCAGGCAAACTGGTT
>JAEZXS010000132.1 GCA_023442755.1 Pseudomonadota bacterium
CTTCTACGCCGGGGCAACCGGGATCATGATAGGCGACCTGCTGACCGTGGCGGGCCGGGAGCCAAAGCAGGACCTGCAGATGATCGAAGACCTCGGGTTTCGGATAAGAAACTGAGTGGTCGTCACGCTCCGTTTCGCTTCATCAGTTCCCTGAAAATAATGAGTTTCTGGACGTCCTGGGTGCCTTCGCCAAGCGAGGAAGCCCAGGCGTCCATCGGGTACTTGTGTATGGGGTGTTCGAAAACGACCGAAGCGGCCCCGAAGAGATCGGCGGCCCAGGTTCCGACCTCCCTCGCCACGTTGACCGAAAGATATTTCGCAATCGATGCTCCGAGCCGGAAATCCAGGCCGGCATCCTTCTCCCAGCAGGTCTTCCAAAGTACGAGCCGGACGGCTTCCAGCCTGCTGTAAAAGTCCGCTGCTTCAAACGACTTGGCCTGAAAATCCATCACTTTCTTCCCGAAAATCTGCCGTTTGCGGGCGTGATCAAGCCCGTTCTGAAAGGCCCCGACCGCGGTCCCCAGCGTGAGCGCGCTGATGGTGATCCGGCTGTTTGTGAAAATCTCGAGCACCTGCTGGAACCCCCTGCCTCTTTTGCCGATAAGATTCGCATCGGGGACGAAAACATCCCGGAGCTGAATGCGCGTGAGATCGGAAGGAATCCAGACCTGCTTGTGGAGCTTGGTCCTTGTGACGCCTTTGGAGGACAGGTCCACCAGGAACATGGAGATGCGATTGTTCCGGGGCGCTTCAGGGTCCGAGACTGCGGTGATGAGGGCGAAATCGCTCAGCGCGCCGTTCGTGACATACGATTTTGTGCCGTTCAGGACCCAGCCTCCGTCCACCTTTTCCGCCCGGGCGGCTATACCGGCCACATCGCTTCCGGCGGTAGGCTCGGTGTTGCCGAGACAGACGAGAACATCCCCCCTCGACGCCGGTTCGATGTAGGCTTTCTTCTGGTCCTCGCTGCCGAACAGGAGAATCCCTTTGGTCCCCAGGGAGATGTGCACGAGAACCGCAACGCCCACGCCGGGGGAAACGGTCCCGAGTTGTTCCTGGAGCAGCGCCTGTTTGAGTGAGGCTTGCTCGCGCGGCGCGCCGCCGGAGTTATCGAAGCCCAGCCAGCCTGCGGCGCCGAGTTCGCTGAAAAACTCGCGTGGAATGGCGCCCTCCGAGTACCATTTCGAAAGGTGGGGCGTGAGCCGCCTGGTTAGGAATGCTTTAAATTGTTCGAGGTTTTCCCGGAACTCCGCCGGAATACAAAAGTCCATCACGCGCTCCTTCATTCGTGCTTCAGTATGACTGTATGGAAACGGAAGTATCCTAAGGAAAGTAGTTATCGGGAAGATGATGCTCAATACGGAGGGTGACTAAAATACGCCTTTTGCGGCCGCTTGTCCTTCATGAGAATAGAAGCTCTCAGGCGTCGATCGATATGATTTTCCGGGGATAGACCATCTTTATGAGTTCTGCGGCAAGGCGCTTATCGCAAGGGCCGAACTCGTCGCTCCCTCCCCATATCCGTACACGGTCGGGTTCGCTGCAGGCCCATGCCCCGCCGAGTTCCCCGACCCGAGCGGATCGCAGGCCAAGATCCAGCAACTCCAGTTCGGCATTCTTCAAAATGTCCCGATGATGCAAATCGTCAGATCGAAGGCAGATCGTGTCTTTGAAAATCCAACCGGAGACGGATAAAAGAAGTATTTTGCCCCTGTACCATTCCGGCATGCAGGTGGCAGGCAAGAGCCGGTCGGGATCGAACCCGACCTCGCAATACGCTGAAAAGCCGTCCAGCCGATGTCGAAGCCGCCGTGCATTTGCCGCTTCACCGTTATGAATCGCCTCATCCAGTGCCCTGCGAAAATGATCCCGTATCGAGTCGATCTCCAGGTCTTCGAGGGCTTTTCCCAGGTATCCCGCCTTTTCTATTGCGGTTTCGAATTCTCCGGCTTTGAAGAATTCGACTATTTCCGATCTCCCTGCCTTCACCGGATCAGCGGCTCCAGTAGAGCGAATCGCGGACCGCTGCCACGAAACGTTCCATATCTTCCGGGAAAACGGTCCCTATGTTGCCGATCCGAAAGGTATCCAGGCTGGTGACTTTCCCGGGATAAATGACGAACCCGCGCTCCTTGAGCATCTGGTAGAACTTCGCGAAATCGTACTCTGGGTGGGTGGGGCTGAGGAAGGCGGTAATGATGGGGGACTGCCACTCCTTTGGAAGGAGGCATTTGAAATCAAGTTCGGCCATTCCGTCCACCAGTATGCGCTGGTTTCCCGAATACCGGTCGTAGCGCTTTGCAACACCCCCTTCCTGCTCCAGTTCATTCAGGGCCTGGGCGAAAGCCCGCACGACGTGGGTGGGCGAGGTGAAGCGCCATTTCCCTTTCTTTTGTTCCATTTCCTGCCATTGGGCGAAAAGATCCAGGCTGAGAGACCGCGCCCGTCCTTTGCACTTTTCGAGTTCCTTTTGCCGCGCCACGACAAACCCGAATCCCGGGACCCCCTGAATGCACTTGTTGGAACTGGATACGACGAAATCGGCCCCGATCTCCTCCGCATCCAGGGGAATACCGCCGAAACTGCTCATTGCGTCCACAATGTAGATTTTGCCCATCGATACGACCGTATGGCCGATTTCCTTCACGGGATTGAGCATTCCCGTAGTCGTTTCGCAATGTACGACCGCAACGTGGGTGATATCCGAATCGCTCTCCAGTGCTTTCTTGACCTGCTCGGGTTCGGGGCGGCCCACTTCGCCGAAGTCCAGCACCGTGTGGCGCATTTTCAGGCACCGGGCAATGAGCCCCATCCTATCCCCGTAATGGCCGTTCGCTATGACCAGCAGCTTCCCGTCTTCGGGAACCGCCGCCCCTATCGTCGCCTCGACGGCAAAGGTTCCGCTCCCCTGGATCAGGACCGAGGTATACCCGGAATCCCGAGTGGCGATGCTTACGAGTTTGGACCTGATTTCCTGCACTATCGAGTTGTATTCATTGTCCCACGTGCACCAGTCGCGCAACATGGTTGCTTTGACGGTGGCCGACGTCGACAATGGTCCGGGTGTCAGCAGGATATATGGATTTTTCATCCGGGCTCCTCGATTTTCGGAATTTTTTGTTCCTCTTTGGAATTTATTTTATCAATAACTAGAAAGCATAGTAATATAAGTCAAGGTAATAAATTTTATGGAATTGATAACGAAAGATTATCCTGATGAACCTCAATCTGCTGCGAATCTTCTATTACGCCGTCAAGCACGGAAGTATCAGCGCCGCCGCCGATGCGCTATTCGTGACTCAGCCTGCGGTCTCCAAGGGACTGCAGCGATTGCAGGAGTATCATGGAATCAGGCTGATTCATTCTGTCGGCAGAAAGATTTGCCTGACCGATGCCGGAGAGGTCCTCTACGGGATCGCGGAAAAGATGTTCGACATCGAAAAGCAGGCGGAAGAGATCATTCACGAGTTCCAGGAGCGGAAGCGGGGCAACATACGAATCCTGTCCAGCGAGAGTTTTGCGGCATACTATCTCCCGTTCATCATCATCGCCTTCCATAAGCAGAATCCCGGGATTCACGTGTGTGCTTATAACCTGCCGACTGACCTGGTAGTGCAGGGGACTGCCGAGCTGAAATGCGACCTCGGCTTTATATCCTACCCTGTCGAACACGATAAGCTGGTCCTCCGGGAAGTGCTGGACGACCGAATGGCCGTCATCGTTCCGGCGGACAGCGCACTTGCGCGGAAAAAGGTGATTTCGGCCCCGGACCTCAACGGCCAGTCCATAATAATGCACGAACAGGGTTCGGCTCCCCGGAGAATGATCGACGAGATGATCGGCAGGCATAACCTCACCGTGACGGCGCCTCTCGAGCTTTCCAGCAACGAATGCATCAAGCGGGCGGTCGCGGCCGGAATAGGGGTATCCATTGTCTCGCGGAATGTGGCGGGTGAGGAGATTCAGTCCGGAAACCTCGTGGCGATACCTTTCGAATCCGGGACAATGGAACGCAAGTTCTTCATGGTCCACCACAAGGATAAATATTTCTCGGAAACGCTTCAGAGATTCCTGGAAATGGTTTTCCAGTGGGCGGACGAATATACGCGGCATGTCAACTTCAGGATTAACGCAGGTACATCCGGGCCTGGTAGAGAGACACCATCGTGAGCGCGTCGGTGATCTTTCCTTCTTCGACCATGCTCATCAGGGCGCCCAGGGGATAGCGCACGACCTGGATAATCTCGTCCTCATCGGGTCGCGCGGTTGACGGCCGGAGTCCCCTGGCGAGGAAAATGTGCGCTTTCTCCTCGGAATAGGCGGGGCAGATGTACACGCTTGCCAGTTCCGTAAACTCCTTCGCGGCAAATCCCGTTTCCTCCTCGAGTTCCCTTTTCGCACATTCCAACGCGGACTCACCGGCTTCCATCGTGCCGGCCGGTATCTCCAGCAGGTACTCTCCGACAGGATAACGGTACTGCAGCGTCATCAAAATCGATCCGTCGTCCATGATCGGCACGATAGCGGTAGAACCGGGATGGCGAATCACGCCGTATTCCGCTTGGTTGCCGTTCGGGAGGACGACCTTGTCCGCGGCAATGACGAATTGCCTGCCCCGGAATACTTCCCTGGTTTCAATCAGTGCCGCGACCGCATCCGGGGGCGTCTTCATCTTTATCTTCGAACTCCTCACGCCAGCCAGGCCGCTACGTCACGGTTCGATTCGGGCCGGAGGGACAGCGGGCCGGCTCCGTAGCCGATAATCGGTATGTCCCGTTCGTAGAGCGATCCATGAGAGCGGATTTTCACTTCCTCGCGCGCACAGTTCAGATTTCCGAAAACCGTGTCGATGTCCCCGAGCACGAAGATATGGCCGATACGCCCGGGATGGAGGTGGTAGAGCCCGGCCGCCTCGGCGCTCGGCATGACGCGTTCGATTCCCTTTTCCGCAGACAGAACGCCCATGGCTTCACTCAACAGTGAGGCATCCTCCAGGTAGACGTAAGCCGCTCCTCCCAGGTTCTGGTGATGAACGACGTAGCGATCCTTGATGATTGGAATTGCATTGGCCGGAATGCCGCGTTCATGAAGGATCCGGTTCAAATCCAGCGCCCGGGATTTTGGATTCATGCCGTGATCGGCCGTAACCACTATCTCGATGTCGGAAGATACGTTCAAAATCTCACCGAGCAGGCGATCGAGCTGATTCAGATTCCACTGTGCCTTTTCGTCGTCGGGCGCGTGCTTGTGAGTCACATAGTCGGTCGTCGTCAGGTAGAGCAGATCGGGCGAGAACTTTTCAAGGACCTTCCTGGCGGCGCGAAACAGCCAGTGGTTGATCTCGATGGTATAGATGCCGGGCGGTGCGCCAAGTTCGTCCACCAGCCATGCCGACGGATTTTCGGCGGATTCGGCGACTGATGCCCCATCCTGGATCAGGGTCTTCAACTTGTTTTTTGCCGTCAGGATGGCGGATTTTTCTCCTCTGCGTGCCGCGCAGCGGAAAATGGTGTCCGTCAGGAGAAATTCCGGGGATTCCATATACATTTCGGCGCCGGTTTCGGAATCGAGGCAATAGTTGGAGGTGATCCCGTGCACCTCCGGGAAACTCGCCGTGACAATGGTCGTATTGTTCACGTTGGTGACCGTCGGGACGACCGCCTTCCCGATTGTTTTGAAGCCGGCTCGGGCTATTGCATCGAGGTTCGGGGTGTCGCTCGCGGAAAGATACTCGGGAGCACAGCCGTCCAGGCAGACGATGATCTTCTTTGCCATGAGATCATTCCTCAACTGTTGATGGTAACGATATATTCGATCACAAGGAGCGGGTCCAGACTGGTGATCACCGGGGCCGTTTCTTCTACTTCCGGCCAGTTGCGAACCACCAGGCGGTGCCTCAGCCAGATGGGCCTAATCCCTGCGTTTCTGGCGCCGCAGATGTCTATTCGCCAGTCGTCACCCACAAAAACGGCCTCTCCAGGCCTTCTGCCCAGGCGTTCGAGGCACAGGCCGAAGGGGCGGGGGTGGGGTTTCGGTGGCAGGCCGTCCTCGCCGGCAACGATAACGGTGCTGATTATCTTTTCGATCTGCGGGAACCGCCGCAGCCGGTGTTCGGTGGCGGCGGGGTTTCCCTGCGTATTGGTGATGACCGCCAGCTCATACCGGGAGGAAAGTCTCTCCAAAACCGCCAGGGTCTCGGGGAAAAGTGCCGTACGGTCTTCAACGGTATTCCAGTACCGGTCCTGCCATTTCTCCAGCAAGTCTCCATCCGGTTCGAGATCGAGTTCCGAATAGAGTTCCCGCCACATCTTCTTCCTGGAAAAATCCGATCTGTCATGGAAGGACTTCCGGATTCTTCGGTACCGGGCCTGGAAGTCTTCCCGTTCGAGTATTCCGATATTCCGGAAGATCTCGTCCTGAGCTTCCTTTTCGGCGGTCCGGAAACCGTTTGCGGAATCCGCCAGGGTTTGTCCGAAATCGAAGATGATAGCTTTCAGCATGGTCGAGAGCCTGAACGCGAAGTGTGAGCGCGACGCATGGCCGGCAGAAAAAGCATACCATACATGCGGGGTTGGTTGCGAAGCTTTGCGGAAAATACGAACCGGAGAAGGAAAAAGGGGCGGGTATAACCCGCCCCACTCGGATTAGTCCCTACCCCATTTCATGAAGAAGGAGCCGAAAATAAACTCTTCCGTCGGGATTTGCTCCGGCAGTTCCTTCGCCACGTAGGTGTAGTTGAGGAACTGTTTCCAGTTGAGGTTCTCGCTGGTCATGTTGCCTGCCCAGGTACCGCCGCCGAGAGAATCGGTGGTGGGCAGCCCGGACCACCATCCGCCGCTGTTCGCATGGCAATGGGGCTGATTGCAGACCACACGGCCGACGTTGGCGTACTTGGCAAGCTCCAGGATGCGTTCCTGATTTCTGGAGTGGATCGAAACGGAATGCCCCTCGCCCGAGAACTTCAGAATCTTTCTGACTCGCTGCACCATTTCACTGAAGTCGCTGTATTTCCATACGGTCAGAACGGGGCAGAGTTTTTCGCCGGAGAACCTGTCCTCGGGGCCGACCTTCTCGCCGATAACCATGAGGAACTTCGTATCTGCCGGGACGCTCAGACCCGCCAGCTTGGCGACGTTCAGAGCGGAAGTGGCAACGACTTCCCGATTGAGCGATTTTCCATCGGGCCACATCATGGCACGCAGCTTTTCGCGTTCCTCGGTGCTGCACAGATAGCCGCCCTCGGCCTTCAGGGCTTCGATAGCTGCATCGTAGATGCCCTCGTAGAGAGCAACGGCATTTTCCGAGGAGCAGGATGCCGAATTGTTAGCTATCTTGGAAATCTTGATCTTTCTTGCTGCGGAGGCCAGGTCGGCCGTTTCGTCCACCAGGGATACGACATTGCCGGCTCCAACCGACTGAGCCGGCTTCCCGGCTTCATAGACCACCTTGTGCAGTGCGGCGCCGCCGGTTGCAACGGCAAAATCGCAGGCCTTCATGAGTTCGGAGGTCTTGGTCTGGCTCGTATTCTTGATGCACTGCATCAGGTCCACGGGGGCGCCGACTCTTTTGAGTGCTTTCCGGGCATACTGCACGGTAAGGTAGGAACTGCCCTGGGTTCTCGGATGGGGCGAGACGATCATGGCATTGCGTGTTTTGAGCGTGCTCAGCGAGAGGCAGCAGATCGTCGACTCGGGGTTGGTGCACGGGACGACATTGGCGATAACGCCGATCGGCTTTGCGAGCTTGATCAGGCCTTTCTCCGGAACTTCTTCCACTATGCCGCACGTCTTTATCCCGACCTGGTCGCGAAGGGTTCCGAGAGTCTTGCTCCGGATCTTCGCCAGCTTGTCTTCGTAGACGCCAATTCCGGACTCGTCCACCGCAGTTCTTGCAAGGACCTTTCGGGTATCTTCCCTCATGAATTCCCAGCCTACCGCCAGAACCATTTCGTCCACTTTTTCCTGCGGCCAGAATTCAATTTCTTCAAAGGCAGCCCTGGCACGTTTATACATTTCCTGGATGTCATCCGTTACTACCTGTTCCGCTTCACCGAAAGCCTTCGAACCTTCCATCTTCAACTCCTTTGTCGCTCTATGTTAGATAAGTCCACAGTGAATTCAGTTCGATGTCTTTGCTTTCTATTTAGCCACAGGAGATTTTACCGCCTGAGCTTTCTTCTTCTTTTGTTCCAGCACCTTTCGCGGGTCGCTGATCATCTCGACGATGGAGAATCCGCTTGCAGAGAGTTTCTTCCTCTCTTCAAACGCTTTCTTCCAGTCTTCGAGGTTATGGGTCTGTGCGCCCTTTGTCGGGCGATCCTTGAGCGGCGGGACCGATTTTTCGGCCGGACCGTCGTAGCATTCACGAGGAGTCAGATGCTGGCCGAGTTTTACCAGCCCTTCCGACCTTTCAACCTGCTCGATATAATGTGCGCCGGTGCCCAGTGCGCGCGTTATGGCAATGATTGCCCATGCGGCTTCCGGGGAAAATCCCAGGTCCATCATGGCGGCTCCGGTCGCCCCCAGCATATCGAGGTCGATCGGCTCTGCGCTCGCTTTCTTCGCGGCCGCTACGACCTCTTTCATGAAAGCGATATACCTGCCGGCAATGCCCAGCTTTTCCGCCCTTGCAAAGATTCTCCCCGCGGCGGGGTCTTTGAGCATCAGGTTAGACACGCCCAGGGCCTCGTTGTGCAGGTTTTCTTTCACCAGCAGTTCCGCCGCTTCGGCCAGGGACATCCCTTCGCGATCGACTTTCAGAAGGTACGTCTCCAGCATGTTGCCGTATGCCGAATAGGCGCCATACGCATGCCCGAAGGAAAGCACGGAGGCGCCCGCCGCCTGGGTCAGTATCGACTTGGTGCTGGCCACGATCCGGGTCATCACTGCGGGAGGGGAGAAGCCGTCCTCGAGGCTGAGGATCATGATGTAGTTGAGCATCCTGTTTTCTTCCAGGGTCGGTATTCTGGCCTGGTAGTCGATAAACAGGATATCCACGACGCCGTACCCGGCTTCGCCCAGTTCTGTCGTGCAATATCCCCGGGATACGATCCGGTGGACGTTTTTGTACGCAACTTCAGAGACCCAGCGAAAAGGAGGCCGATTCGGATCGGGAGCGACGGTGCCGTATTCTCTCGTGCGGTAGTTGTAAGGCAGTCTCTTGTCGTCTAGATTACCCATTTCTTGTACTCTCCTTCCTCTTTCTGCTTCCTGGCGTACTCCTGCCGCTCTTCCTGGCTCGGCACCGGTCTGTCCGGGGGACCTACGTATTTGATCATCGAAAGATCGAGCATCTGCACCATCGGTTCGTTGCGGGACGCCGCCCAGGCCCTGCCGCGCTTCATGGTGTACAACGCGTGGGCCGCGCAACTGAACCCGCGGCAGACGCTGCCCAGGCACCATGCCGCATTCGGGGCAAAGCCAAGATCCATCAGCGCGGTGTTTCCTGCTCCGACCACGTTCACGCCCACTGGAGATTTCCCATCCCTGGCGCGGCGTGCGTGAAAGTGCTTCTCAACCGCTCGCTGGAATTCGAGGTACACGCCCCCGACCCCCAACTCCTCCTGCTTGAGGTGAATGGGTTCCGCCCGCGGGTCTCCGTCTATATGCTGGGGCTGTCCCATGCCCATGACCGCCTCTCCGGCATCCATGTATTCGTCGACCAGGGTCTTGGCCATTTCATCGAGGCTCTTGCCTTCGGCATATGCACGTTCGATGTAGCGGTTCAGCATGTAGCCATGCGCGGCCCCCGGGCCGTGTACGGCCCCGAAGGTCATGATGGCGGATGCGATGGCCACCGGAAGATTCGGCCGGCCCGCGCTCACGGAGATTGCACCGGCGGCGGAGGGCGACATCGAATGTTCCAGGAACTGGCCCATCTCGAAGTCGAGCATCTTTTCTTCGGCTTCAGTGGGGATTCTGCCCTGGTAGAGGATGTAGAGGGCATCGCTGAAGGAATAACCCTCCTCGGCAAGTTCGCTGAGGTCGTAGCCTCGCAAGACGGTTTTTTCTTCCGTCTTGTACGAAATCGCCGTCTTTTTGGAGAAAAAAGGGTCTCTGCTCATTCAAATTACTCCTGATTTCTTGTGTGCTCGCAAAAGTGAAACACGTCGTGCTTGAGTACAGGCCGGGATCACGGCTTGACGGCAACCCGGATAGCCTTGCCCGAATTTGCCATCTCCATTGCCTCATTGATCTCGTCCAAACTGTAGGAATGGGTCACGATGTCCTTGAACGGGAAAATATTCTGATATCTCTGGAGAAAGTCGACGCCCCACTCGAGATGCCGGGTGTCGTAGTTGTGGATTCCCCGGATGCTTATCATCCGGAAGATGAAGTCGGACGCATCGTAGGTGAACGTTGCGCCCGGGAAGGCATTGCCCTGCTCGATATACTGCCCGCCCTTTCGTAGGCATTTCAGACCGACGGGAATCGCTTCGGGTCTGCCGGCCACTTCAATGGCGATGTCCACGCCGTAGCCTCTCGTCATGTCCTGAACCGTCTTTATGAGTTCTTCGTCCTTCACCCCCCGTACGTTGATGACGTCGGTCGCACCGAAGCGTTTGATGAAGTCCAGGCGGCTGTCCATGACATCCGTTACGATGATGCGGTTGAATCCGAATGTCTTCGCCAGGGCGGCCGCATACACTCCCGAAGTGCCGGCGCCCTGGATAAGGATGTTGTCTCCCGGCTGCTTGCGAACCGAATCCAGCCCGGCGATGGTGGTCGACAGGGCACAGTTGGCGGAGGCCGCTACCTCGTCGGACAAATTGTCGGGCAGCTTTATCACGCAGGTTCCAGGCATGATGTAGCAGTATTCGGCGAACCCCCCGACGAAATGGGGAGACTCGGCGCAACTGTCGTGCCCGTATTTCCGCAAATCCAGGCACTTCATCATGAGGCCCTTCTCGCGGCAGTAGTAGCACTTGCCGCAGTTGTCCATGATCGTCCAGGTGATCCGGTCTCCCAGCTTGAGAGGCCGTCCGCCCGAATCCCTGGAAACCCCCTGGCCCATTTCGACGATCTCGCCCATGATTTCGTGGCCGAGTATTATGGGGGTGGGGCTTGGCCGGTGGCCCAGCCAGGTGTGGAGATCCGATCCGCATATGGCGCAGCAGTTGATCTTCACAAGAATCCAGCCCTTATCGACTCCGACCAGTGGATACTCCATGATTTCCAGTGGTGCTTTTGCAATGGTCATCACTGCTGCGCGACCAGTTTTCTGCATTTGCTGCTCCTCAGAGTGTTGTTTTCAATCGTGGACCCGGTACGGAGATCATCGCCTGATAAAGGACGCGACCCCTGCACTTGCAAAACAGCAAACTGCCACAACCGGAAACACCAAAGAGGTGTCACCCGATTGATCCATCATTCGCCCGATAAGCGGTTCGCCAAGACCTGCAAAAAGATAGGAGAAGAAATTCATTACGCCTGTTGCCGTTCCGGCACGCTTGGCGCCGACCAGGTCGGGACACAGCGCCCAGAAGGAAGACTGCGGGCCGTACACGAAGAACCCGCAGAGGAATACTGCAAAGATTCCGACCATGCTGTGTCCGGGGAGGGTGTACATCCAGATCGAGGTGAGTCCTCCGATGAACATATAGAGCATGATGGCTTTGTAGCGCTTGGAGCCGAAGAGTTTGTCAGAGATCCAGCCGTTGCTGAGCGCGCCGATAGCCATGCCCACAGGCAGAGCGATTGAAATCCACTTGGGATTTATGAATGCATCCGGAGCCACTTTCCAGTTTTTCCCCAGAAAGTGCACCGGCACCCAGACCAGAAGTCCGTAACGGGCCGCATTTTCGAATCCCACGGAGCACCCTGCCACTATGAGGCGCCAGTTCTTGAGAACGGCCTTGTACCGTTCCAGCGAGGATTCCACCTCGCCGTTGGAGACCGTTGTTTCGGCACCGCCGGTGGCCGAATCCGGGAGCGGTTCGAATCCCATGTCCTGCGGGCGTTCACGCGCAATCAGGTAGAAGCTGATGCCGCCCAGCAGCATGAGCAAAACGGGAAGCCGGAAAATCCAGCGCCAGTCCATATGAAAGGTATCGATCACGACGAGGGAGGTCAGGTATGACAGGACCGAGGCGCAGCCCGCGGCGAACGTATAGAATCCGAAAACCTTTCCGCGCTCGGTGGTAGTCCACCAGTTGGCCAGCAACCGACTGCCCGGCGCCCAGCCCATCGACTGGAAATAACCATTGATGCCCCAGGGGATGGCTATCGTCTTGAAGCCCACCCCGAAGCTTACAACCCAGTTGGCCACGCATGAAAGGAGGGCGCCGGTGCTCATAACGCGGCGGCCGCCGAATTTGTCGCCCAGGTTGCCGTTGATTGCCTGTCCGATTGCGTAACACCAGAGCAGCGCGGTGGATGCCCATCCGAGCGTTTCCTTGGTCAACCCGAATTCCTTTTGAAGCCCCGGAATTGCGAAACCGAAGGTCTGGCGCCCCGTATAAAAGAACAGATAGCAAAACATGGCGGCGAACAGCATCCGCCATTTGGCCCTCACAAAGGCACTGTCCTGTGAGGAGATTTGATAGCCGACGGGAACGGTTTGCGCATCGCTTTTCATGGGGCTCCTTTCACATTTTTATAAGGTAGAAAAGGTTGGTAGGGATAATGGACGTGCATGCACAGTACTCTCCTACCTCTTTGTGAGTATGGTGGTCAAAGTAATTAAAATCATAAATATGATGACAAATAGTTATGATTGGCGGCCCAGAGAACAACTGCTCCTATTGAAGTTCGGCAAAGGGGGACAAGCTTTTGAAAGAATAAATGAGAAATGAATGAAAGGAAGAATTCGAGCGGCGGGACGGGATACATCCCGGCTGAAAGGCATATGGAACAGGCTTGATGCTCGTTTTCGGCCGTTGTGCAATCGTATTCTATTTTGTGTCTCGGGCAGGGCGTTTTTCGATGGGTAGCCTGAATCCCATGCTCGTAAATGCTTCTTTGGCCACCACGAAAAAATCTTCGATGTCGCGGGATGTGATCTGGCCGAGATTGCAGAGTCTGAAGGTCTGCATTCCGAACATTTTCCCCGGGTAGATGGTAAAACCCCGATCATAGCAGTAGTCGTGCAGCCTGAAGAAATCGAATCGCGGATCGTCCGGGGCTCTGACGGCCACAACGATCCGGCTCTGAAGGTGCCTGTCGATGACGCACTCCAGGCCAATTTCTTCGATACCTTTGAGGATAGTCCTCCAGCATTGCTGCAGACGCTCCCACCTGGGCTGCTCGCCTTCTTCCCAGTATTCTCTGATCGCCTGTTTGAGAGAGTAAATCGTTTGGACCGGGGCGGTGAAGTGCATCTGGCCGACCCGTTCGAAGAAATCGTACTGCATGTGCAGGTTGCAGTAGAAAGAGCGTCGCGGGTAGCATTGGGATTTCTGGATCTCCTCGCGGTTGCCGACCACCCATGAGACTCCCGTCATGGCCCCGAGTCCCTTCTGGGAAGAGGACATGAGAAAGTCGACATTTTCCTTTTCCATATCGATTGGCAGGAGGGCGTAACTCGAAATGGTGTCTACGACAAAAGTGCAGCCGTGTTCATGGGCGATTTGACCCAGATTCCCGATGGGATTGAGTATCCCGGTCCCGGTTTCGTGGTGCACCGCGGCCACCACGGATATGTCTTTGTCCCTTTCAAGTGTTTCCGCGACAATTTTGAGGTCGGGCGGGGAGGTGGTCGGGAACAGCAGATTTACGAACGGAATCCCGTAGCAGGAGGCTATTTCCGCCATCCGCGTGCTGTAGGCGCCGTTGTTCACGATGCAGATCTTTTTGCCTTCGGCCACGAGCGAATTGACGCAAACGTCCTGGACGATCGTTCCCGTCCCCGCGAACAGGACCGCCGCGTACTTTTCCGGATCGGCGTGGACTATTCTGGCCAGTTCCTTCCTGACATCGGCTATGACCTCAACGAATTCCTGTTCTCTGGGGCAGATGTCGGGAACAACCTGGGAGTATTTCACCGAGTCCGAAGTTGTTGCCGGACCGGGGTTCAGGAGGATATTTCTCTTGACGGGCTTTACTACCTCCATCGCTCTCTCTTTCAGATAGGTTCCGGGGGTGGCAGAAGCATCGGGAGGAAGAGTGATCCAGAGAGGGTGGATTGAGCTGTCTGCCGATTGTCTATTTTGCCGATCGCGGTGTATAAGTCTAACTAATAATATTCATATTGTGAATAACATTTGGTTATCGTATCGAGAAGCGGCAGGTTTTTCGGGCATTTGGTACTTTCGTCCATCCGGGCGAACACAACGGCACGCAGGAGATTTTTGTAAAACTTCCAGCGGCTTGCGACTATACTGAAGCATGTTTGAATAACGACAAAAACACGGTGGGGGAGATTATGAACCTGAAAGAACTCAGAATCGGATTTTTCGGCGGTATCGCAAGCATTGAAATTCGTTTTGAAAACGGCAGACCTGTGACCGGCGGAGGACTTGGCAGCCGGATCTTTTCAGGAGATGGGAGCGGAGCCCAAATTGTTCCGGTTTTCGATGCCCTCCGGTGGGTGCTTTTCGGCCGCACGACCGGAAAGGCAGGGGAAGACGCTGCCGGACCCCGGGCGGTCCAGCTCGATTTCGACGCATTTTCCATTCATCGAAACGAGACCGCGACGGGGACGCTTCTGCGCTTCTTTCAATATGATCCGAACCCATTTTGCTGCGCCGTGACCGTAAAGGAACTGACGAAAGAGACGGCCGAAGAAACGCAGAAGCTGATAGACGACGCGGTCGGGATTTCCGAGTCCGATTTCGAAAAGTTCCTGCAGACAATTCAGCAATAAAGCGCCTGCCGTCGGAAGGGGGGGCGGTCAGCCTTGCGAGGCGAACATTCGTGCAAAGTCCCGCCTCTTCCTGTCTTTCCAGTGGCCCATGTGGAACGCGTAACTGGCGATCAGGGGCACGGCGATGGTCGCTTCGCAAAACACCATTTGTTCGTTCGTGGAATCGACTTTGCCCCACGACCTGGCTTCTTTCAGAGTGGAACTCGAACACGCGCCGTCTCTGACATCCGCAACAGTAATCTGGACGGCGTATTTATGCATCGGAACGTTTCTGCCCAATACTTCCGCGCAAATGACCGTGTCCTGCGCAAAATTTTTCGGAACGCCGCCCCCTACAATAAAGAGTCCGGTCTGTCCGGCCTCGATCTTGACGTTTGTTAGTTCCCGGAAATCCTTTACGGAATCTATGGACACGTGGGAATCGGGTCTTTCGGCCTGATGCATCACGAGTCCGAAGCCTGCGCTGGAGTCCGAGAAGGCGGGGCAGAAAATGGGGACATTGTTTTCATAGGCGCATTGAACGAGCGAATTCGGTTTCCGGGAGTTCTCCTTGAGGTATTTTCCCATCTCCCATATGAACTCCCTCGATGAATACGCCCCCGGCGGAAGCCCGTCCGCCAGGCGCTTTATGGACAGGTCGCATTCTTTTAACTGTTCTTCGTCTATGAAGGTGTCGTAGATCCGGTCTATGTACAGATCCCTCAGGCTGCCGTCATCGACATCCGGGCTTCCCTTGTAATGCCTGAATCCGATGGCCTCGAAAAAATCCATATCCACTATGCTTGCGCCCGTTGCGACCACCGCATCGACCATATTGCAGCGCACCATGTCGCTGTAGATATGCATGCATCCGGCCGCGCTGGTGCTTCCGGCCAGGGTGAGAATGATGGAGCAGGAATCGTCCTGAATCATGCGGTCGAAAGTCCCTGCGGCCCGGGAAAGTTCCCTGGCGCTGAAGGACATGCTGCCCATGGATTCGATTATATCTACGGAATTGATCCTGGTTATGTCGATATGTTCGACAGCTTTCGAAAGAAGGTCGTTCTTTTTCATTCCAGCCTCGCAAAAGGGTTTATGGTGACCGGCTGAATGCAAAGACTTGTGAATGCTCAGTCAGGGGGATTGCATCGCCGGAAAGGAAGCTCAGGCGCAGGCGGCTGCGGCCCTGGGGTAGAAGTTCTCGTTTCGGATTTTCGCATCGGCCGCTACAGACCATGAAGCGCGGACCGTGGAACCCTTGCCGGGTGAGGACTCGAAGGAGAATGTCCCTCCGGTGAGTTCGGCCCTCTCCCTCATGCTGGTCAATCCTAAGCTTCCCTTGCAGTTGAGCAGGGGAAGAATGTAATTCAAATCTACCCCCACACCGTCGTCGGAAACAACGAGTTCGATCGTATTGTCCCCCTTGGAAAGGGAGAGGTCGACCCATTCGGCCCCGCTGTGTTTGGCGACATTGTTGAGACTTTCCTGGGCAATCCTGAAGATGACCACCTTCAGGGCTTCCGGAACGTCTATTTCTTCCAGGTCCAGGTGGAATTCAATGTGGTGCTTCGGATAGAGTTCCATAAATTCCCGGCAGAACCACCTGAGGGTTGCGATTACCCCCATGCCGTCCAGCATCGCCGGCCTGAGCCCCATGTAGATGCCCCTGATTTCCTCGATCGATCGCTGCAAAATGGGCACGAACATCTGGAGCCGCTTCATCAGTTCTTCGAGATTTCGCGTTTCTTTCGAATGAATTATCGCTTCCACCCAGAATTTCAAAGCGGCAAACGTCTGTCCGATGGTATCGTGGAGTTCGCCCGCCACACGCTTTCGCTCTTCTTCCTGCGCCTCCAGGAGCTTGGACGGGACAAGTCGAAGCTGTTTTTCGGTCTCGCGCAGGGCGTCGACCAGTTTTACCCTCTCCGCGATCTCCGAGAGCAGATGCTCGTTGGCCTCTTGAAGCTCGATCGTGCGCTCGCGCACCCGCAGTTCCAGTTCCTCCTTCGACTTGAGCAGTTCCGCTTCCATCTTTTTCCGCGGCGTCACATCGCGGTAAATCTCGACGAAACCGATGTGGTTGCCCTGGCTGTCCAGAACCGGATTTCCCAGGAATTCCGCCGGGAAGACCGTGAGGTCTTTCCGCCGGTAGAGGACGTCGAAGGTCCTGCGGTTGGAAAGAGTCCCGTCATGGGAGGCCCAAGGCCTGTTCTTCT
This sequence comes from Pseudomonadota bacterium, assembly GCA_023442755.1. Lineage (GTDB taxonomy): Bacteria > Desulfobacterota > Syntrophobacteria > Syntrophobacterales > Syntrophobacteraceae > SbD1. Next base: position 16,998 of record JAEZXS010000132.1, read on the forward strand.
CGAAATCCGCCTTGTCGAAATACAGAAAACCCGTCGGCTGCCCTTGGAAGTCATCGAAAGTGAAGCCGAAAAGCTTTTCGACGGCCGGATTGATAGCGATGACGCAGTGTTCCTTATCCGTGATGATGATTGCGTCCGAAATGGAGTTGAAGATGGCCTGGAGTTCGGCTTTGCTGCGGATGAGGTTTTCCGTCATCCTGTTGTAGGCTACCGCGAGGTCCTTCAATTCCGTCGGACCGGTTATCTTTATGACGCCGTTCGACTCGCCGCTTGCCAGTCCCAGGGCATGCTGCTGCAGCCTCTTTATGGGCAGACTGATCGTGCGTGAAACAAAGAGGGCCAGGAAAAGCGAAAAGAGCATAACGAGAGCGAACAGCTCCGCGTCGCGCAGAAGGGCGGACATGACCGGTCGCAGCGCATCATTTTCGGTCCCCCCTGCGCTCGCTATCCAGCCTATCGAGGACACCGGGGTGGCAGCCCCTATCCACGCCTTCTCACCGGACAGGGGGGAAGTAATGGCTGCAAGCTCCTTTCCATTCAGCACGTCCCGGAAAACCGGCATGGATTCGATCCAGTTCTGGCCTTTCGGCGATTCCTGCCTGTGTGGGTACCGGTAAACCACCAGGCCATTCCTGTCGATCAGGGTGATGCCGCCGTCGTTGGGGCGTTCGATCGCAAGGGAGCTGTCGAGTTCATTGGGCACAATGACTGCCGTGGCGATCCCCAAAAGGTCGCCCTGGTCGTTTCGGATTCCTCTGCTTATGAAAAAAACCGGAGCATAGGGGCCCCGGACGAGGTTGCTCACGTAGTATTCCCTTCCGGCGAATATCTCCTTGTAGTGCTCCCTGCCGGATACATCCATCCCCACCACATGGGCATTGCTGGACGCCAGAACGATACCGCCGGGGCTGACCCAGCTGAAATCACGGACGCTGACGTTTCCCTCGGCGCTCTTTTTTAGGAACCGGTCGAAGTCCTTGGCGGAAAGGGGAGGTGATGCCGTAGCGGCCAGCCCTATCGAGAGCTCCTGGTTCAGGACATTGGTGACGAAAGTGGTGAACGCTTTCGAAAGAGCGCGGGCGACCTCGATGTTGGCTTCAAGCTCTTGGTCTCGGTCGCATCGGAACCTGTCCCAGTACATATATGCCTGGATGATCAGTATCGGTATCAACACTGCGCACAAGAGCAGACACAATCTCCCCGTCAACCCGGAAAACTGCTTTGGCAATGACCTTGTGTCTTCCATCTGGGCACCTTTGATGAGATTGGAATTACCATGAACAGGTTGGTTGATAATACCGAAGCTGTGAAGGATATGTGTTATCTGTTAAACACTACTGGTTGAGTTAGCAAGATACCTGTCGGAATATGAATAAATGCCGCGATATATGACCTGAAAAGAGTGAATATCTAAGAGATCGCATTTGTTGGCTGTTTAGATCAGGGAAGGAGAACCCGGATCGTGGCGGAGAAAGTTCGACCTGGCGCGGGACAGGCTCGACGTCGCATAGCAGTAGCTGCACCCGAAAAGGCACGTGTCGTACATCCCGATGTCTTTGCTGACCGTGCACCCGCACTCGGCGCGCTGCGACGAGTCTTTTACGATGGCGATCGGCTTTCCCGACAGGCGGGCGATAAGCTCGCCGTCGATGCATTTGCCCGGCCCGATGCCGAATTCCGTTAAATCCTGCTCGCCGGCGCAGTTATACATCCGGATTCCCTGTTCGCGCGCGATGGACGCCATGAAATGCAGAAGTCCCCGCAGGGCCGGGTCTGCAAAGTCCGGGGCCGGGATTCCTCCGGGTATGGCGTCATCGACTCGCTTTTTGGCCTTGCGGTAAGTCCTGGCGAAGCTGACGACGCAACGGCGCGTAAGGCCGTTCAATGTCTCGGCTATCTTTCTGAACCGGTTTTCATGGAATGCAACATCCGCGGCGCCGGCCAGGATGATCGGGTCATAGCGCCAGATCACCCTGTCCGGGCCGACCCTCGACGCCAGATCGAGGAAAGTTTCGAGGACGCTCTCCATCGGGGGGCAGCCCGGGTCGATTCTTTTCGGATATCCGATCAGCGTATAGAGGAAGTAGTAGGAATAGCCGAGTGCGTCCAGTTCGTCCAGGCGGGAGAGCATCGGGCGCGGATTGCGTGTCCAGAATACGAAGGCGTCCACATCTTCCGGCGCGAGCGAAACCCGGGAGACCTGGTTCTTGTTGAAAGGATTGGGAACCAGGCACTGCTTTTCGCGTACGCGGTTGAGGAACCATTTCGAGTAAAAGGCCGGAATGTCGGTTCGGCGGCTAGCGCTGATGATCATTTCAGAATCGATGTCCTTTCGGCAAAAGTATAGCTAGTGATTCTTAAAAGAGAAATATCTTTATATTGACAAGCATGCCGCAGTCCTTAACTCCATCATAAACAGCCAATGTGCCCCGTGTCTGAAAAAGGGGCTTATCGATAAAGGGCCGAAACGGTCAGGGGAGTATCCAGTGAAAAGCATTCGAAAACATCCGCCATCGATGAGAAAAGCGACCAGAGCCATTCATGCCGGGCATATCGAGCATAGCATTTATGGGGAGATTTCAGTCCCGATTTTTCAAAGTTCCACCTTTGTCTTCCCGAGCGCTGCCGACGGGGCGGCCCGCTTTGCCGGCGAGGACCCGGGATATATCTACAGCCGCCTGAACAATCCGACCGTAAACGCCTTGGAATCGAACGTAGCGACCCTGGAAAACGGTTTTGGCGGGGTTGGGACAGCAACCGGCATGGCGGCGGTAAGCTCCGTGTTTGCCGCACTGCTCAGCCGTGGAGACCACGTCGTCGCAACCAACTGCCTCTATGGCGCCTCGCGGGTCATCCTGGAAACCGAGATGGCGCGGTTCGGGATCGAGTCGTCCTTTGTCGACAGTTCCGACCCGGCGCAGGTCGAGCGTGCGATGAAGGCGGCGACGAAGATGGTCTTTATTGAAACGCCCATGAACCCGAGCATGAAAATCACGGATATTCGCGGGACGGCGGCAATCGCCCGCAAGCACGACTCCCTGCTCGTGGTGGATAACACCTTTGCCAGTCCCTACCTGCAGCGTCCGCTGGAAATGGGGGCCGATATCGTCGTCCACAGCCTCACCAAGTTCATAAACGGCCACAGCGACGTCGTGGGCGGGATGATCGTGACGGCCTCCGAGGCCAAACACAAGCGGCTGAGAAAATTCGTTTCCAATTTCGGAGGAACGATGGACCCGCACCAGGCGTGGTTGATACTGAGAGGGGTGCGGACCATGCCGCTCAGGGTCGAGCGGGCGCAGGAAAACGCGATGAAGCTTGCCCGGTTCCTGAAGTCGCATCCCAAGGTCACCTGGGTCAGCTACCCGGGACTTCCCGACCATCCTCAGTATGAAATTGCAAAATCGCAAATGGACGGCTTCGGCTCGATGCTCTCCTTCGGCGTCAAAGGGGGCCTCAAAGGAGGGATAACCCTCATGAATTCCGTTCGTCTGATAACGCTTGCGGTCTCCCTCGGCGGCGTCGAATCCCTGATAGAACATCCCGCTTCGATGACCCACGCCTCCATTCCCCGTGCGGAACGGGAGGCGGCGGGCATACTCGACGAGCTTGTGCGCTTTTCCGTGGGCTGCGAGGATTTCGAGGACCTGCGGGACGATCTTGATCAGGCCCTCGCAAAGATCGGCAGGCGCAGTCTTCCCGTTGCGTCCGGGAAGCGGGAAAGCCGAGCGGCAGGGCAGGGGTGAGCCGACATAGAAACGAGCCGCTTTATTCTCTGGTATTTCCTTGCGCCTCTTGTACAATCATCTCGAAGGAGAGACGCCTATGTCGGAACCGGCGAAACAGAAGGCAGTCTATGAAGATCTCTACGGTTTGCCGGAAAATATGATCGGGGAGATAATCGACGGCGAGCTGATTGCCACCCCGCGGCCGTCACAGAGGCATGTTCATGCCGCCTCCGCCCTGGATAAGAAAATCGGTTCGCCCTACCAGTTCGGAGAACGAGGCGGCCCCGGCGGATGGGTCATCCTTGTCGAACCCGAAGTCAGGCTCGGAGAAGACATCGTGGTTCCCGACCTGGCAGGATGGAAAAGCGAACGGTATCCAAGAGCGGGGGAGCCGAACTCCATATGCGTCCGTCCCGATTGGGGGTGTGAAGTTCTCTCGCCCGGTACTCTGCGCCTCGACAAGGTCAAAAAGATGTCCCTTTACGCCCGCAGCGGCGTCGCCTTTCTCTGGCTTATCGATCCGGCCGCAAGAACTCTGGACGTTTTCCGGCTGGAATCGGGCCGGTGGATGGTTGGCGGCCTCTATGTCGAGGACGACAAGGTGCGGGCCGAACCTTTTCAGGAAGTGGAAATCGACCTCAATGATCTTTGGCTTTAGCCGGCCAAAACATCGCGGCTGGAAGCCGCTCCCACAATAACGGTCCAATTGCCGTGATCAGGCAATGTTGCGGCTACTTCATCCGATCGACTATCGCCCGGGCAAATTCCGAACACTTGACCTCTTTTGAGCCGGGCATCTGCCTCGCCAGGTCGTACGTCACCACCTTGTCGCCTATGGTCTTCTCAGTGGCTCTGGTGACGAGGTTCGCAGCTTTGTCCCATCCCAGGTATTCGAGCATCATGACCCCGGAGAGGATGAGCGAGCCCGGATTTACCTTGTCGAGGCCGGCGTATTTCGGCGCGGTGCCGTGTGTAGCCTCGAACATGGCGCATTCGTCGCCGACGTTGGCGCCCGGAGCCATTCCAAGTCCGCCGACCTGTGCGGCCAGGGCATCGGACAGATAATCCCCGTTCAGATTGGTCGTGGCTATCACGCTGTATTCGGCGGGACGGAGCAGCACCTGCTGGAACATGGAATCCGTGATGCGGTCTTTGATTATTACCCTGCCGTCGGGGGGCTTCCCTCCGAACTTTTCCTGGACTTCGGCTTCCGTCACCGTGTCTGCGGCAAACTCCGAGGCCGCCAGATCGTAGCCCCATTTCCTGAAAGCGCCCTCCGTGTACTTCATGATATTTCCCTTGTGGACCAGGGTCACGGACGGGAGATGCTTTTCGATCGCATATGCGATTGCGCGCCGCACCAGGCGCCTGGTGCCGTGGGCGCTGATGGGTTTGAGGCCGATTCCGGTATCGGCCTGGAGATCGACATGGAGCCTGTCCCTGAGGAATGCGAATAGTTCGGCTGCCTCAGGGGAGCCCGCGGGCCATTCGATCCCGGCATAGACGTCTTCGGTATTTTCCCGGAAAACGGTCACATTGACCATTCCCGGCCGGCGGACGGGTGAGGGCACACCTGCAAAGTACCTGACCGGCCTGATGCAGGCGTAGAGGTCGAGAAGCTGTCTCAGCAACACGTTTAGACTTCTCATGCCGGTTCCGACCGGAGTCGTGAGCGGTCCCTTGATCGTGATGACGCTTTTCCGGATCAGCTCTATCGTTTCCGCGGGAAGCGGTTCGCCGGTTTGCTTCGCGGCCTTCTCTCCCGCCAGGAGTTCGAACCAGTGAATGCGTTTCGAGCTGCCGTAGGCCGTTAAAACGGCATTTTCAATGACCAGTTTGGCTGCCGACCAGATGTCCGGCCCTATCCCGTCACCTTCTATAAAGCCGATATTCGGATTGTCCGGGATAAGGAACTTCCTGTTCGCCCCTATCGTGATCCATTCGCCCCTAAACTGTCGGTCATTCATCGGAGTCCCTTATCGTTTTTCGAAATCGAGCAGCACCCATTCGCCGGCGCACTCCGATCCGGCAAAGGTCATGCCCTGTTTCTCGTATTCGGTGCTCACGGCTTCCGCCTGTTCCGACAATATGCCGCTCAGGACCAGCCTCCCGCCATCCTTTACCCTTGCGGCAATGGTTTCCGACATCCGGATAAGAGGCAGGGACTGAATGTTCGAAATCCCCACGTCAAAGCAACCCTCTACGTCCTGAGGCCCGG
>JAEZXS010000265.1 GCA_023442755.1 Pseudomonadota bacterium
TCGGCCGGACAGCCGCACAGGACGGAGAGGCCGATTTCAGGGATCTCCACCCAAAAAACACCGGTAGTGACCTGCATCTTGGAAAGCATATCCGCTCCAGCAGAAGGTGGTAAAAAACATGCACTCACAAGAATTCGGATACAGCTGTACAGTCCGCCTGATTGCGTCACAGCCTCTCCGAAATGACCTTCGCTGTCAAGGGCTTGCGGGCAACGGGGGTCTTCTTAAGGGGAGAAAATAGGGTTCGCAGGTCGTCCCGGTATCCAGGGCCTCAAAAAGCAGTTTGGATTCCCCCAGGGAGCCGCGACTGTTCGATCGTATTCCGCAGGTCTTCGCGCGGGGTGCTCTAATTGCAACACCGGTTTGCGGTCCGCCGCCCGGTGCTTAAAATAAAGATTAAAAGCTGTTTTTTACGGGTGGGGGAACTACGTCTGAAGAGGTGCTTGGATATACTTGCCGCCCGGAGTTGGTTCTCGAGGGAGGTGTCACTTCGCACATGGCAGGAAAGGAGTTTGGGTTCGACATTGCCGGTAATGTCCCCTATGGTACGCACCTCTGTTATTTCTACGAAACCAGACAAGATCTGTTCGACCTTATTGTTCCCTATTTCAAGGCAGGTCTGGCAAACAATGAGGTGTGCGTCTGGATCGCCCACGATTCCGACGTCGGCAGGGAAGGACTGCAGATCTTGCGGGGCGCTGTTCCGGGGTTCGATCGGCGCCTTGAGGCCGGAGATTTCGAGGTGGTGGAGCCCCGTCCCCGTCGGCAGATTTTGGAGACCCTTCACAAAAAACTCGCTGTGGCCCTGGCCGCGGGCAAAAATGGGATACGCATGCACGGGGACCCGTTCTGGGTGACGAGCAAAGATTGGGAAACGCATCTCGAGCGGGAGAGAATCCTGAATGAAAACATCGCCGATCTGAGGCTGATTGTGCTGTGCAGCTACCTACTCAATGGAACGAAAGCCGGCCAGATGCTGGATCTGGCGCGTACACACCAGCTGATTGCGGCGAGGCGAAAGGGGGAGTGGGAAGTTTTCGAGACCCCGGAGCTGAAACAGGCCAAGGCCGACCTGAAAAGGATGAACGAAGAACTGGAACAGCGGGTCCGGGAACGGACCGGGGAGCTTTCGGCGGCCATTCGGGAATTGAGGGTCGAGATCGGGGAGCGCAGGCGTGCCGAAGATGCACTGAAAAGAGCGCAGGACGGACTCGAGGCTCAGGTTGCCGCGCGCACCGCCGAACTGCAGAAGGTAAACAGCGATCTGCAGGAGTTTGCATTCATCGCCTCTCACGATCTGATGGAACCGCTTCGAAAGATCCGCAGTTTTGGGGAGATGATCACAAAAAGATATGCAGACCGGCTCGAGGCTCCGGGAAGAGATTATCTCAACCGGATGCTGAACGCCGCCGTCCGGATGCAGGCTCTTTTGAATTCGCTCCTGCAGTATTCACGGGTGACAACGAAGTCCGAACCTTTCGAAAAGGTCGATTTGACTCTTGCTGCGCGAGAAGCAGCGGATGTTTTCGATGTCCGGCTCGAAAGGGAGGGCGGAAGAATCGAAATTGCCGATCTACCCGTTGTGGAAGCCGATGTCGGCCAGATGGCTCAGCTTTTTCAGAACCTCATCGCGAACGCTTTGAAATTCCACGGGGATGCCGAGCCGAAGGTACGGATTTATTCGGCGTGCAACGGGAACTGCCGGATTTTCGTCGAAGACAACGGAATCGGCTTCGATATGCAGTACCTGGACAAGATGTTCCAGCCTTTCCAACGCCTGCACGGCCGGAGTGAATACGAAGGCACGGGCATGGGCCTCTCCATCTGCCGCAAGATCGTCGAACGGCACGGCGGGACCATCACCGCTGAAAGCAAGCCGGGAAAAGGTGCCACATTTATCATCACCCTGCCCGCGAAGCGCGGCTGAATGTGCTTCGAACCTTTCTGGCCCTGGCACTAGAACATGATTTCGTGCCGGCAATCAGGTGGTTGCTGCCAGGAAAAACCGGCCTGTTTTAATCTCCCGAATGACGGCATTGAATTTCCCGAGTTTTGACTGTGGGAATTTCCAAAGCCGCCATTGGCAAGGAGCTCTTCAAAGATTTCGTTTTGCATATCTTGATCATTCCACTCACGCCCGGGCAGGAAAATCCTGCATCAAGGCCCTGGAGGCCGTCAAACCCGATGCCAGGCAGGGTTCGTAGCCCCCGCCGGGGCTGCTCCATGCGGAAGCGAAATAGAGCCCCGTCAAAGGCGCCCTGACGTCGAGCCTGTTCATGAAGGCGTTGTCCAGCGACTGCTGGTAGCCGTAGATAGCCCCCTCCGGGTTGCCGGTGTAGCGTACGTTGGTGAGCGGGGTCGCGGCCTCGCACACCTCGATCATCGACCGCAGGCCGGGCATGAAGAGCCGTTCCGCCTCGTCGATCATAAGGTTTGCGATCCGTTCCTTTTCCTTGCGGTATTCGTCCTTGCGGCCGGCGAAATAATCGGCTTCGAACCGGCGCCAGGGTTCGTAGCCGCTGAGCATGTTGAGTGAGATGGTCGAGGTGCCAGGTTTCGAGTACCCCTCATAGAAATTGTCGTAGACGGTCACACGCAAACTTGACCTGAGAGGGTCGCAGGCAAGCAGGCCTTCGTATGTCCTGTCCGTGTCGTACTGCCGGATGAAAAGCGCCTCGCCCACGTCGATTTTCTGCCGGATATCCCCCTTGAGGCCGAGAAACACCTGGAAGCTGGAAAGCGAGGGCCGGTAGCCCTTCAGCTTTTCCAGGTAGTGTGCCGGAAGGACGCCCGCCGCAAGCATCTCCACGGTTCGGGGGACGCTGGCGTTGGAGACGACGGCGCAGGCCGGGATCGAACGTTCGTCCGAGAGACGGACTCCGGTTATCTGCTTTCCCTCGGTAATGATTGCTTCAGCCCGGGTTTCCAGTATGACTTCGCCGCCAGCCGCCTGGATGGCATTGCTCAGGGCGTCGCTGAGGTCCTGGGATCGGGTTTTGACGTAATGGCTGCCGTCGTGCAGGTAGGACGCCGTCGCGACGCAGAAGTAAAAACCGGAAAGGGTGGATGGAGGGAGGCCGTAATAGGGCCAGTTGTAGGTTATCAGCGAACGGGCCTTTTCGTCGCGGACAAAACCGTCCAGAACCTGTGCAAGCGTCTTGTCGCGAATAGCCCACAGCCGCTTGTGCGTTTCGGGAAATGACGCCCGGCCCTGCTCCGAATCCGTGTCGAAGGGTATGGAGAGTTCATCGAGCATGCCCGAAATCTCCTTGAAAAAACCTCGTATGCCGGCCGCCTCGCCCGGGAACATTCGGGACATTTCTTCGGCAACGCCATCGATGCCGTTTTCAGTCCATTTCAGATCGTAATCGGGGGTCTTTATCCGCAGCTTTTCGGGCAGTTTCACTATCTTCACCTTGTCGGCTATGCCCGCTGCTTCCAGGATTGGTTTCAGTCCTTTCGAAGGACTTCCGGTGGCGTGGAGAGAAACCTCGAAGGTGTAGCTGCCGGCACCGCGGTCAAAGGAAGTCGCATAGCCTCCGGGTTTTTCGTGCTGCTCGACCACCGTTACAGGAAAGCCGTTCCGTGCGAGCACTGCCCCGGCGCTCACGCCCCCGAGTCCCGCGCCGATGCCCACCACCGGCTGATCGGTGCGGACTGGGCCGGC
>JAEZXS010000404.1 GCA_023442755.1 Pseudomonadota bacterium
CCTGCTCACCCTAAACCTATAAAAACGGGGGGGGCCGCTGCGGGCCCCGCCCCGCGTGCGTGTTTATCGCATGTCGCCTCAGGCCGTTTTTTCGATCGGAGCGATAAAAGGCTTGTCCGGACGCATGAAGACCGTCAGGACTGCCCCGATCGCGCAGATGGCGACGGTTAATCCGAACGGGATATCCCAGTTGTTCGTCTTGTCGATAACCCAGCCGAAGACGATGGGCGAGATGATCCCGGCCAGGCCGAAGCCAAAGTTCATCATGCCGCCGGCCATACCGGCAAATTCCCTGGTAATGTCCATGGGAACCGCCCAGATGGTGCCGACGACGAGTTCGAGGAAGAAGAATGCCGCGCCCAGCAGGATGGCGACATTGGTAACGTCCATGGTCAACATCGTAAAATAGAGAAACAAACCGGCAAGCGAGAGACAGACGGCGATCAGCAGGTTTCTCGCTATGCGCTTGTTCCCCGTTTTAACGTACAGCCAGTCGGAAAATGTCCCCCCTATCGTGTCGCCGACAACGCCCGCAAAAAAGGCGAGCCCCGCAAGGGCGGCCGAATGCTTGAGGTCGAGGTGATGGCGGTTCATGAAATAGAGCGGGATCCAGGAAATGAAAACCCAGAGGGTCCAGCCGTAGCAAAAGTCCACCGCGGTAACGGAAGCGATGCGCTTGGCCAGGGCGAAGAACGGCATTTTTGTTTTTCTGGTGACCTTTGAAGGGGGGGCCAGCCGGGACAGTTCTTTTTCAGTCATTCCGGGATGCTTGTGCGGATCGTCGCGGAAGTACACCCACCACACCGCAGCCCATATCCCCGACAGGATACCGCAAACGATGAAGGCCCAGCGCCAGCCGCCCAGCGCGATAATGAATGCAACGATCGGCGGGGCGATCGCTCCGCCGAGCCGTGCGGCGCTGTGCGTGATACCCTGGATGAAACCGAACCTCCTCTCGGGATACCAGTCGCGCATTGCAGCCGTGGCGGCGGAAAAAGAGGGGCCCTCGCCGCATCCCAGCGCCAGCCGGACGACAAAGAGGCTGACAAGCCCGGTCACGAACCCGGTTGCAAACGTCGAAATTGCGACCAGCATGCCGCAGAAAACCAGGGCTACCCTCGAGCCGAACTGTTTTGCAAACCATCCGCCCGCAAGTTGGCCCACGAGATAAGGCCAGGAGAAAGCCGAAAAAGCGAGACCGATCTGCACGTTAGAAAGAGAAAACTCTTTCATGATATCTTTTGCTGCTATCGAAACGTTGACTCGGTCCAGGTACATGATGAGGTACATGGAAGAGAGAACAATCGTCATCCATGTGGTGGTGCTGATGAATCGGGTACGCTCGGCAGGAACCGCTACGGATGCAGCAGCCGTGCCGCCGGTCGATGTCCCCCCGGCAACTTCCGGGGCGTCCTTGTCTCTCGCGATTGGCGTCATCATCGATTCTCCCAAGTCTGTTGCTTTCACGTGAATCAAAGCGAACGTCCTTCATGGCATTCCGTGTTCTGCCTTTTGTGTTGAAGGAAATTTTGGAACGGCAGTTCACGCCAAAGACCCTGGAGGCACCAATTTTCTCCCTAGGATTCGATACGTATTCCTTTCTTTGCGACCAGGTCCGGGAGCTTCAGTCTCTGGATTTTTCCGGACGGTCCCGTGGGCAGTTCATCCAGGCACACAATGAGTTTGGGCGATTTGTACTTTCCAAGATGTTTCAGAGCGTATTGCCTGAGTTCGTCCTGAGTGCACGAACATCCCGGTTTGACCGTGTAGCACACCATGATTTCTTCACCGTAATGACGGTCCGGGATCCCGCAGGCTGCGGCATTGAGGATCGCAGGATGGCAGTAGAAACATTCATCGATTTCTCGCGGCGATATGTTTTCTCCTCCTTTGATTATGAGTTCCTTGATTCGACCGGTTACAAACACGAATCCATCCTGATCGACATGCCCGACATCTCCGGTATGGAACCACCCATCAGGCTCGACTGCTTGTGCGGTCTTCTCCGGATCCTTGTAGTACTCCTTCATGACGCAATCGCCCTTGATCATGATTTCCCCGTCGACTCCAACGGGGAGCGTATTTCCCTCCTTGTCGATGATTTTCACCTCAACCCCCACCGGGCAGCCCGGCGTTCCGTACTTGCGTTTTGCCGGGTCCATGGGGTTTGAAAAAACGGGGGCGCCGGTCTCGGTCAGCCCCATCGTTTCGACGATAGAAATATTGAACTTGGCTTCGAATTCCTTGTGCAGGGACGGGGGGAGCGGGGCCGATGCGGACCGGCCGAAGCGGACCGTTCCCAGGTCGTAGCCCATGCCCTCCGTTTCCGTTCCGCTGACCAGGTAGGAGATGATGGTGGGAACGACGGAAAACCAGGTGCAGGCATATTCGGCAAGCAGCTGCCAGAAGTTCGAAGCCGAAAACCGCTCCGGCATCACCAGGGACGAACAGCTGGCCAGCGCCCCCATCACCGATACGGTTTCCGCGTTGATGTGGAAGATGGGCAGGGACACGAGCCCTCTGTCTTCCGGAACCAGTTCGTGGGACATCGCGGATATCCCGCCGCTGACCACCATGTTCTTGTTGCTCAGGATCGCTCCCTTGGGCTTTCCCGTAGTGCCCGAAGTGTAGAGGAGCAAAGCGGGGTCCTCTTCGCCGACTTCCAGAAGGTCCGAGACGGGGAGTTCCCCGTCGTCGAATATCTCCTCGGCATCTTTGTCTATGACTGCTACATCCACATGCCGATTCACCCCCTCGAGCGCCTCCAGGAGCCGTTCGTGCTGGAATGCCGTCACAAAAACCAGCTTCGTGTCGGAATGCTCCAGCGTATACGTCAGCTGAGAGGGCTGCGCCTGCAGATTCAGGGGCGAAATGACGAACCCCGCGTACATGGTTCCCAGGAAGAGCCTTGCGGACTGGTAGCCGTTTCCCATCATGAAAGAGATTTTGTCGCTCTTCTGCAGGCCGCGCCGTGCCGCATAGGCGGCAAAGCGCAGGCACGCCGACCTGAGTTGCCCATAAGTCATCTCCAGCTTCGGCTCCGGGACGAAGAGGAAGACCTTGTTCGGATCTCTTGCCGCATTCTTGTCTATCAGATGTCTGACTGTACGCATGATTCACCATTTCTCCACCGCTGAGGTTCCCAGGGATAAAGTGTTTCGGAAGAATAGAGCTGGTAAAATGGAATCGTCGGGCCGTGCGGAAGACCGGGATGTGTGATGAAGCAACAGTGCAAAGATCGGGACCGCTGCGGAATGAGCGGAGTTCCGATCGAGATTCTCACAGGTATTCGGGTCGCCATAGAGCTACACCCTCCTGCAGTGCATCCGCCCTTCTCGAAGAAGGGGATAACGGGAAGCCGGATATACCCGGAGCGGCCCCCACAGAAGCTTCGGATATACCCGGTCCTTGTCCAGGTGCGGTTTTGTGGAGATTTTCGATCCTACGACATATTCTCGTACCCTATTTCAAAAGCTTTCCTGTTCTCCTCCTGGAACTTGGGGAGGACCCGGAGTATGCACTCCAGGACGGTCTCTTTCTTCAGGTGCTTTTCCAGCAGCCTCGCCATTGCGCCCAATGCAATCGAGTTGCTGAACATGGGCTTTCCGAAGTTCTGCATCGAAAGCTCTTTGGCCGGCAGCGGCTTCTGGCCGCATGGAAGCGTGTCGTCGATCTTCTCTACGAATGACGGGTCGTAGACGATCGTTCCATAGTCCGGGACGGTATTCTTGAAGCGTTCGTAGGCAGCCGAAGAAAGAGCGACGAGGTAGTCCGGGCTCTCGCACATCGGGCTGTCGATCGTGTCCGCGGACAGCACTATCTGGCTTCTTACGTACCCGCCGCGCATTTCCGTTCCATGGCTCTTGAGCATAGTGACGTGAAGGCCTTCCTCCACCGCCGCCTCGCCCAGAACCTGTCCCAGGCGAACGACCCCCTGCCCGCCGAATCCACTGGCAACAACTTCTATTCTCTTTTTCATAGCGAGCCCGTCCTCCTGATCTTTTCGACCGAACCCCATACGTGATCGTGGAATTCCGGCCTGGAGTTGCTCTTGTCGAGCCAGACGCCGGTGGCCCACACCGTTTCCGGCTTCTCCTGCCCGAGGGGTGCCGCACGTTCCTTTATCCACCGGTAAATGTTTACGGGGGTTCGCGATCCCAGTTCGCGGGACCCGAAGTTGGTGGGGCAGGGATACGGCATGTGGACCAGGGAGAAGCCATGATTCAAAATGGCCCTCTTGACGCTCTCCACCGCCCTCTTGCCGTCCATCGCAACATGGCGGGCAAGGAAGGTGGCCCCGGCCCCCGACAGGATCTGCATTACGTCCATGCCGTCGCTCATGAGGTTGTGTTCGAACATCCCGTACGGGCTCGAATCGGTCTTCACGCCCTGCGGCGTGGTAAAGCCGAACTGCCCGCCCGTGGACTGGTACCCGAGATTGTCGCTTACGATTACCGTGATGTCCGCATTGGACCTCGCGGCATGAATGAGGTGCATCAGGCCGATTCCGAATGCGTCGCCGTCGCCCACGCTCAGGATGATCTTCTTTTCCGGCGGCAGGGCAATGCGCAGGCCCCTTGCAATTGCGTACACCCTTCCGTGGGTCCCTGCAAAGCCGTCTCCCTTCCAGGTGGCGAAAGTCTGCCTGCCCGCGCAGCCTATGGAAGTTCCCCAGACGACGTCCTCAACCGCGAGGCCCAGCTCCGCTATAGCCTGCACCACGGTCTTGTGGACCTCCCCCAGGCCGCAGCCCGAACAGGCGGTGCTCGGGATCTTGCGAGGGCGCAGGTACGTATCTATCAGCTTGCTTGACGAGTATTGCATCACCAGGCCTCCAGCTCCCAGCCTCTGCGCTTCAAGGGCTGGTTCTTCAGAAGTCTTTCGAATGTCTCCATCAGGTCGGGTATGGTGGGCAGATCCCCGCAGGTTCCCAGGAAGTGCACTTCCGAATCCTTCGGCGCCGCCCGCTGAATTTCCCGAACCAACTGTCCATCCCAGTTGAGTTCAACAGACAGGTATTTCGTCTTTTTGGAAAAATGCTCGTCGGGGAACGGCCAGAGATTGATCAGCCGCAGCGCTCCGACCTTCAGCCCGGCATTCCTCGCCTTGACCACCGCCGTGTTGACCACCCGCGAAGGGGTCCCGTAGGACACGACCACCAGGTCGGGATCGTCGTCCATGAACTTCTTCTCGTAGTGCTGGCTGAAAAGCTCCCGGTTGTTGCGCACCTTGTAGATGAGCCTGTAAGCGTGCTTGTGGTGCGCCTCCACCTCTTCAATGTCGTAACCCTCCTCCGTCGGGGTCCAGTCCGAACAGAGCCCTCCGGAGTTGGTTCCCATCTGGACGGGAGGAATGTCGAGTGCGTCGGTGGGGGGATAGAAGTCCGGGCCGGCATGGAACTTCCTCGGCCAGGTGCGATATCCCATTTCGGCCATTTCCGCCTCGTTTTCCGGAACGGAAATGTCCTCGAATCCATCGGTAATCAGCTGATCGACCAGGACCGTCACCGGCATCCTGAACCGCTCGGAGAGGTAGAAGGCCTCTACCACCATGGCCATGGCTTCCTGGGCCGAGTTCGGCGCCAGGGTGATCGCTTCGAAGTTGCCGCCCTGGGTCGGATACCGGGTCAGGTAGAATTCGCCCTGCCCGGGCGCCCCGGTGATGCCGGAGACCGGTCCGACGCGGCCCGAGTTGAGAACCACCATCGGCATTTCACAACCCAGCGCCCAGCCGTAGGGATCGGCGTAGAGTATGAAGCCGGGCCCCGATGTTGCGGTCATCGCCTTCATGCCGCCCATCGAAGCGCCTATACACAGGTGCATTGCCGCGCATTCGTCTTCTGCCTGCAGGTAGACGCCCCCGACCTGCGGCAGCCGCTTGCTCATCGACTCGGCCAGTTCCGTGGCCGGCGTGATCGGATAGCCGCAGAAGAACCGGCACCCTGCCAGTATGGCGGCCTCCGTGATTCCAAAATTGCCCGTTTCCAGGAAACGCTTCATATTGATATCTCCCCGTGCCGCCTAAGAGGTTTTTTCCTGCACGTTGATGGCGAAGTCAGGGCATGAGAAAAAGCACCTGAGACAGCCGACGCAGTGCTCGGAGGACTTGACCTCCATGGGTTTGTAGCCCCGTCGGTTGAAACCGGCAGAGGGACCGAAAGTGCCCACGCCGCACACCTCCGTGCAGTATCCGCACTCCTTGCAGTTCTCCAGCGCCAGACTGACCTCGAAACTGCGGACGTCACAGTTCAGGCATCTCGACGCCTCCGCCTTTATCTGCGCATCGGAAAGCGGCTGTTCGACCTGGTCGAACCCCAGCGCCCTTTCCCAGACCCTCATGTGGCCGAAGTCACTCCTGGCTTGCGGGTTCTCCACGCAGGCCGAAAACGGCGCGATTTCCACAGTTTCTTCCGGCTCGGCCAGCCGTTCGAAGATCCGGCCCTCTCCACCGAGGTACTTGTCTATCGCCGCTGCCGCCCGCTGCGCTTGCGCAACAGCCCCGATTATGTTTGCGGGGCCGGTCACCACGTCGCCTCCGGCAAACACCCCGGGCAGCGTCGTGCAGAGGTCGTCGTTGCAGACCTCGACCCGCTTGCGGCTGACCTTTACCTTTGCCTCCAGGAAATCGAGCGAAGGCTCCTGGCCTGTTGCAAGAAGGACATTATCCACTTCGATCTTGTGGGTGATCTCTTCGTCGTAGACGGGATTGAAGTTGCAGGACCTGTCGAACTTGGATTGGCACCGGATCATGCCAAGCCCGGTCACCTTGTCCGATCCGTAGATCTTTTTGGGCGCCCATTCGGCGTTTATGAAGATGCCCTCTTCTTCCGCCAGAGCCAGCTCGCGCGGATGGGCAAGCATCTCGCTTCTTTTCTTCCGGGTAAACAGGTCGATCCTGGAAGCCCCCAGCCTCTTCGCCGTCAGCGCCACGTCAACGGCCGTGTTGCCGCTGCCGATCACCGCGACCTTTTTGCCGATCGCGACCTTTTTCCCAAGGGCCACGTCCCGGAGGAATTCCCAGCCCCAGAGCACGCCCGGGAGCTCGGCTCCCTCGAGGGGGATCTTTGCGGAAGAATTGGCGCCGGTGGAAACGAAAATGGCGTCATGGTCTTTCCTGAACTGGTCGAAGGATATGTCTTTGCCGATCGCGGTATTCCCCTGAAAACGGACGCCCTCTTCGAGGATGAACCAGATGTCCCGTTCCAGCCGTTCTTCCGGCAGCCGGTAGCGCGGGATTCCGTAGCGCATCGTGCCGCCGGGCTGGGGGAAGATGTCCACTATCGTTACCTGGTGGCCAAGACCGGCCAGGTAGTATGCCGCACTCAGTCCCGCGGGGCCCGCGCCGATGATTCCCACCTTTTTCCCGGTAGGAGCGGCCTTTCTCCTGTTTTGAACCCAGGAGTCGTTTCCATTGTCCACTGCCGCTCTTTTCAGAGCGCGGATTGCGATCGGATCACCGAACTGTTTGTAGGCGCATGCGTCTTCGCATGGCGCAAAACACGTGTCGGCGCACACGACGGGCAAGGGCAGGCGCTCTCGCAGCACAGCCACAGCCTCTCCGTACCGTCCGTCCCGCACCGCCCGGATGTAGCGCGGAACGTCGACGCCGGCAGGACAAGCAGCAGTGCAACGTGGGACAGTGAAATTCTTTCTACTGACCTGCATGAAGGGTTCTCCTCTCGTTTGAAAAGCTCCGACCCCGGCGGGCGCCGGGGTCCGCATCTACAAATTCTGCCCTCTTCGGCAAGTTGCATTCTTTAAGTACAAAACTGGTGCCAACTTTCCGGCAACCATGGTCGAATAGAAGTTAACGAGTTGGATTTATTAAGTAAGATTGGTCATGAACCTGAGCGTTTGAGAAGGAAATCCTGCGATCCGAAGCAGAAAGAAGAGAGAAAATGTGTCCTGTTTTGAAGACATGTCCTGAATTGCGGACAGTTCGTCAGGGATTCTTGCGATGGACCGGAAGGACGAGGTTGTGTTTCTGGAGTTTCTCATAAAAAGACGACCGGGAAATGCCAAGCAATTTTGCCGCCTTGGACATGTTGCCCCGGGATACTTCGATCGCCCGGGCCAGGACGGTTTTTTCGAACCGGGCCACTTCCGCCGCCAAAGACCTGTCCGCCGTTCCGGACAGCTCCTGGGTCCCGCAGGTAAGACCGAGCACTTCCTGAGGCAGGTGTTCGATGTCTATGAAGGGTCCGTTGGCCAGGCTGAGAGCTCGGTCGATCACGTTTCGCAGCTCGCGGATATTCCCGGGCCAGGAATACTTTTCGAGCACGGAAAGCACCTCGTCGCTCACGCGCCAGTCGCCCCGGTTCCTGAGCTTCATGAAATGGCGTATCAGCAGGAGGATATCCTCCCGCCTCTCGGAAAGGGGCGGGATGTTCAGGGTCATGGTGTTGAGCCTGAAATAGAGGTCTTCACGGAACTCGCCGCGCCCGATCATCTCCCTCAGGTCCCGGTTGGTCGCGGCGATGAGCCGGAAATCGACCTCGTGTGCCTTGATTCCGCCCAGCCGGACAAGGGTCTTCTCCTCGACCACGCGGAGCAGCTTGGCCTGGGCGTTCAGGGGCAGCTCGCCGATTTCGTCCAGGTACAGGCTCCCGCCATTGGCCAGTTCGATCTGCCCGGGTTTTCCGTCTTTCCGGGCGCCCGTGAAGGCCCCCGCTTCATATCCGAACAGTTCGGATTCCAGCAGATCCTTGGGGACTGTGGCGCAGTTGAGGCAGACGAAAGGCCCCATGCTGCGCGCGCTCCCTGCGTGAACGGCGTGCGCGAACAGCTCCTTTCCGGTGCCGGTCTGGCCCAGAATGAGCACGGCGGAATCGGTCAGGGCGAATTTGCGCGCAATATCCTTTACATTCCGGATTGCGCTGCTCTCGCCGATAATGGAATCGAACTCGTATTTCGGGGAGAAGACGCTCTCCAGTGCCCGCTTCTGGAACTGGACTTCCCGCTCCAGCAGGTTGAGCCGTTTGACCAGGTCCGCGAAGTCCCTGTAGTTTCTGAAAATCGTCTGGAGAATGATGCCGGCGACCTCGCCGTTGTGAATGATCGGGATGCGGTTGACCAGCAGGAGGACTTCGGTCTTGAGCGAACAGCGCTGTCCCAGTTCGGGAACGCCCGAGAGCACCACCTGCGACAGCCTCGACTTTGGGAAATATTCCTCGATGCTCTTCCCCACGGCATCGCGCGGATCGACCTTGAGCAGTTCGCTGTAGACCTTGTTCATGAATACGATGCGGCAGTGCCGGTCGCATACGATAATGCCGGAATAGACGTTATCGAGCACCATACCCAGGAAATCGGCCAGCCGCAGCATCTCTTCATGTCCGGTAAACTTTCCGGCGGGCAGTCCGGTAATCGGGAATTGCAGTTCGATATCGTCCCGGGCGCCCTGCTCCGAGGTATTTTCTGTTCTTTTCCCGTCCACACCGTTTCTCCTACGCAAGAACCCTGCCGTCGGAATCGCTTTTCACCGGATCGCCTTACCGTAACCGAAAGCGTATTATACCCCGGTAATTGTGAAAATTGTATTCTCACGTGGCGAGGGCGCCGTTATCACCGAGCGCTTCGCAGCCGACGCGGTTGAGCACCGCCCCGAATCGCTCTCCCCCTTCGCCGTGCCGGAAGTACACATCGAGGCAGCGTTCGACAGTTTCGATCACTTCCGCCTCGGAGAAAATCCCCTCGAGTTCCCGTCCCAGTTGCGGATGCCGACCAAGCTTGCCGCCCACCAGGATGCGATAGCCCTTTTCGAAGTTCCTTATCGATTTCGTTGGACAGACGCTCGCGCACTTTCCGCACAGGACGCACCTGTCCAGGTGGAGCACCGGTGCGCCCGCGGCTTTCGGGTGTTCGAGCGCACCTTCCCGGCAGGCATTCACGCAGGCTCCGCAGCGGTTGCAGTTCCCGTCGAACAGCCCCGGCCTCCTCGCCCCGATAATCCCGATATCGACTATCTGGGGCCGCGAACACGCATTGGGGCAATCCGAGACGGATACGCGAAATTCATGGTGCATCCGGATTGCACCGCCCACCCGCGCCGCGAGAGCTTCCCCGAAGCGCCGTCCGGCAAAGAGCTTCTCCAGCTTCTCGACCAGTCGCTCGCTTTCCGTCGCGCGGTTCGGGCATCCGCTCGCCCCGAAACAGGTCTCGATCTGATAGCCCTTGGTTTCCATCGCCTCACCCGAGAGAAATCTTTTCCGGCAGGCCTGCACGTGCTCGATGAGCACCCGCCCGGCGCCGCACCGCTGCGCTTCCTTTTCCACATACCCCCTTACCCGCTTGCGTATGAAAAAAGGTACGGCGGCAACAGCTTTTTCCGCTTCCTCACTCCAGACCATCTATCGACTCCTGAAATTACAGTGAACTTCAAACGAGTATCCGACCCCGGCAAAACGTTCAGACGCGCCACCGCCGGGCTGTAAGCCTCTCCTGAAGGCGGCTCTTAACGGATCGGTCTATCAATATAACCTGAATGAGCGCACCCGGCATTGACTTGTGTCAAGTAACAGGAGAGGTGCGGCTTTTTGGCATGAATTTACCTGCCCGCCGTTGTTTTTTTGATTTGACGACATTATAGCGAGTTATAGAACTTTCACTTACAGCCCCAAGGAATACCGATGATTCCCCTCGAAATGGTAATAAGGCCATTTGTACGTACGGATGGAGGCTTGCGGATGAAACAGGCGATGCGGCGTATTGCTACCGTAATGCATCGGGCTGATACGTCGGCTTCTTTTGCTTTCAAGTTCTGGGACGGGGAAGTCCTGAGAGTGGGCGACGGCCCCCGGGCAGTGCTCAACATCAAATCCCCGAGGGCGGTAAAGCAGCTCTTCGCCAAAGGCTTCCATGGATTCGGGGAAGCATACATGTCGGGAGACCTGGAGGTGGAGGGGGACCTGCAGGAGCTTCTGCGCCTGGGCCTGCTCATCCGGTTCGACGAGAGCGCCGCTTCCCTTGTCCAGCAGATCAGGCTTCTTCCGCTATTCCTGAGAACCAGGAACACTTCTTCTCGGGCGCGCAGCAATATCCAGCATCACTACGACCGCTCGGACGGCTTCTATCGGCTTTTCCTCGATGACACGATGACCTACTCCTGCGCCTACTTCCGCAGGGAAGACGACTCCCTGGAGCAGGCGCAGAGGAACAAGCACGACCATATCTGCCGCAAGCTTATGCTCCGGCCGGGCGACCGGCTTGTCGACGTCGGCTGCGGCTGGGGAGGAATGCTTCTCCACGCCGCCCGCGAATACGGCATAACCGGCCTGGGAAATACACTCTCACGCAATCAGTATGAACACGCATCCAGGAAAATCTCCGAGCTTTCGCTCGATGACCGGATCGGGGTGAGTCTTCTCGACTACCGGGAACTTTCCGGAAAGTTCGATAAGTTCGTTTCGATCGGGATGTTCGAGCACGTCGGCAAGGAGTTCATTCCCGTCTTCATGTCGAAGGTGGCGATGCTGTTGAAAAAAGGCGGGATCGGCCTGCTGCATACGATCGCGAAGGATGTCGAATCCTCAACCGACAGCTGGACTCAGCAGTACATTTTCCCGGGAGGATACATCCCGACGCTGACCGAGACGATACGAGAGATGGGACGGGCGGGTTTTACCATCCTGGACGTGGAAGGCCTGCGCATGCACTATGCCCGCACACTGGACTGCTGGACGGCAAACTTCGAAAAAAACGTCACGGCCGTCCGGAAGATGTTTGACGACACTTTCGTCCGCATGTGGCGTCTTTATCTGAATGCGTCTTCGGCCGGGTTCAAGTATGGAACGACACGCCTCTACCAGATTCTCTTCACGAACGGGCTGAACAACAAGGCGCCGCTGTCGCGCAACTACATGTACACCCAGTAATTGCAGAATGCTGTGGACAACCCATTGACTGGATCGCGCCCGATAATTACTCTCCGCTTGCCGCGCCGGAGTGGCCAGGGCTGAAGACCGATTGCAGAATAAAAAGTTGTTTTTCCGGCGCGGTTTTTTTATGCCCGCCACTCCTCCCCTGTATTGCAATCCGCTTCCATCTACGCTGCGGCCCTTTCGAGCAACTCCCTGACCTCCTGGTCCGAAGTCTGCGGGAAATCGTCATACCAGGCCCCCACGGCCCAGAACGGCTCCGGTGTGGTAGCGCAGATTATTTCGTCGACTTCGGACCCGACCATATCGCAGGCATCGGGCGGAGCGGTCGGAACCGCGACGATAATTCTTGCAGGGCGGTGAACCCGGAGCGCCGCAACCGCCGCCCTCATAGTCGTCCCCGTGGCCAGGCCGTCGTCCACCAGGATAACCGTACGCCCCGAGATGTCCGGCGTCGGCCGGTTTCCGCGGTAAACGCGCTCCCGGCGCTCCATCTCGCGCCGTTCCCGTGCCGTTACGGACTCGATGGTCTCATCGGAGATCCCGAACCATGATACCACGTCGTCGTTGAGCACCCGCACCCCTCCGGATGCAATGGCGCCCATTGCCAGTTCTTCCTGGCCCGGAACACCCAGTTTCCGGACGAGGAATACGTCCAGGGGCGCTCCGAGTGCTTCGGCCACTTCGAAGGCGACCCGAATCCCTCCCCGGGGCAGCGCCAGGACGATAACGTCCTCCCTGCCTGCAAGGTTCGACAACCATCCCGCCAGGTCGCGCCCGGCTTCGGTGCGGTCCTTGAAAATTTTCATGGGAACATTCCGTACCCGCATGGTGTGCAAGTCAGGCCGAAAAAGCCGAACCGATGCTTTAGAAATGCATTTGTTGGCTTATTTTTATATTAAGCACCGTTATTGAACAGGAAAGTCTATCTTATTCGTGGTGGGAAAAGCTCCCGGGTATCGTGCAACCTGATCGAGATTGCCGGCATTCCCCGGACGCGCTTGACTTTGAGCAGGAATATCTTTAGGATGGCTTGGTTAAGTACCCAAAACATAACGAAATTTGTGCGGTTCAGCATCCCGGCCTCCGGCGGCCCCGGAGGGAAAGAGCGGAGATATGCGCCTGCAGGTTCTTGTGATTCGACTAATTCTCGGGGTGATTTTTGGAGTCCTGCTCTACAGGGTCTTTTTCCCCACCTCGAGTTTCTACCTGGTCTTCATCTTTGCCGGTCTACTCGTAATTTTTGCTTATGGTATGGAGTATTTGCACAAACGAGACGATAGATAGGCGAAGATGCTGCATTAATAACCAGATACACTTTGGATGGCACAACAGGAGAATCTCATGGTTTGGGAAAGCCCCCCCGGCAGAAGGCCGCCGAATCCCGGCGCGACGCCGCCCAACTTGGAAGACGTCATCAGATGGCTGAAGGAGCGCTACAAGTTCTCGCCGTCGTCGCCCCCCCGCCTGCCGATCTTACTCATCGTGCTCTTCGTGATCCTTGCATTGGGCGCAATCAACGCCTTTTATACGGTCGAGCCCCAGGAGACCGCGGTCATTCAGCGCTTCGGCCGCTATGTTGGGGTTGCCGGCTCCGGACTTCACTTCAAAATCCCCTTCGGGGTGGATACGGTGCGCAAGGTGGTAACCGGCCGCGTGCTGCAACGCGAGTACGGATATCGCACCAGCCAGCCCGACGTCCGCTCTCGGTATGTCGAAAAGGGCTATGAAGAAGAATCCCTGATGCTCAGCGGCGACCTGAACGTGGTGGACCTGCAGTGGACGGTGCAGTACACGATCAAAGACCCGGTCGAGTACCTGTTCCGCCTGAACGGGCCGGAACTGACCCTGGACGACATTTCCGAATCGGTGGTGCGCCGGATCGTCGGCAACCGGTATTCGGACGAGGTGATCACCGTCGGCCGCGATTCCATTGCCGACCAGGCCAAGAAAGAAATCCAGGCGATCATGGACCTCTACAGGACCGGCCTGCAGATCGTCACGGTCAAGCTCCAGAACGCCAATGCCCCGAAACCCGTCCAGCCATCTTTCAACGAAGTCAATGAGGCGGGGCAGGAAAAAGAACGGATGATCAACGAGGCCCAGCAGGCCTACAACCAGAAAATCCCGAAGGCTGTGGGCGAAGCCCGGCAGACGATAACCCAGGCGGAGGGCTATGCCCTGGAGCGTGTCAATAAGGCCGAGGGCGAGGTGAAGCGGTTCCTCGACATCCTTGCGGAATACCAGAAAGCCCCGGACGTGACGCGCCGCAGGATGTACCTGGAGTCTTTCGAATCCATGTCCGGAAAGGTCGATCACCTGTTTGTAATCGACGAATCGCAGAAGGGCGTGTTGCCGCTCTTTGATTTGAATAAGCTCAAGACCTCCGCGCCGGGCGCAACGGGGCAGAAAAACCCTTGAGGCCCGGATCCGCGCAAAGGCGGCACTTGCAGCTAACCGTTACAGGCTAACCGAGAAAAGGAATGGCTTATGCTTCCACGCGGGGCCAAAATACTTATAGGCATCGCAGTCGTTCTGGTAGTAATTGCCGGAGCATCCATGTTCGTGGTGGACGAGACGGAGCAGGTTGTGATCACCCAGTTTGGCGCTCCTGTTGGAACTCCGATCACGGAGGCGGGGCTTCATTTCAAGCTCCCCCTGATACAGACTGCAAATTATTTCGAAAAACGCATCTTGAAGTGGGACGGCCGTCCCAACCAGATTCCGACCAGGGACAAGAAATTCATCTGGGTGGATACGACCGCGCGCTGGCGCATCAAGGACCCGCTGCAGTTTTTGCTTCGCGCGGGGACACTCCCGGTCGCAAACAGCCGCCTGGACGGCATAATCGATTCGGTGGTGCGAAACCACGTTTCCAATAACGACCTGGTGGAGCAGGTGCGGAGCGAAGGCTGGTCGGAAGCCAGGGACAAGCTGCGCGAAGCGGGGCTTGAAAATTCCCAGACGGTCGACCTCGGTATCGCGGAACAGCCCCTCAGGAAGGGCCGGGAAAGGATCACCCGGGAAATGGTCGCCGACGCTGCCAAACTTTTACCCGAATTCGGCATAGAACTCCTTGATATCCGCATCAAACGCATTAACTACGTGGAATCCGTTCAGCAGAAAGTTTTCGAGAGAATGATCTCCGAACGAAAGCGTATTGCGGCCCAGTACCGGTCTGAGGGTGAAGGGGAGCGCGCAGCGATTCTCGGGCAGATGGAAAGAGAGCTTGCGAAGGTGACTTCAGAGGCTTACAAAACTTCTCAGGAAGTTCGAGGAAAAGCGGACGCGGAAGCAACCCGCATATATGCGGAAGCGTATGGTAAAAATCCGGAATTTTACTCTCTTTACCGTACCCTGGAGCTTTACCGCAACTTCGGCAACAACAGCTCATTCGTGCTTACCACCGATGCCGACCTCTTCAAGTACCTGAAGGGAAGCGGCGACATCCCCAAGAAATAGGAGCAGGAGAAGCGGAATGGCATTTTACGAAGAGAACCCGCAGGGCGTCTCCCAGGCTGACATTGTCGTTGGCATACCCTCCTTCAACGAGATGGACAGTATCGCCCGCACGACGGAACAGGTGGACAAGGGCCTTGCGGAATTTTTCCCGGGGATGACGACCGTCATTGTCAATTGCGACAACCACTCCTCGGACGGAACTCGAGAGGCCTTCTTCGCTGCCAGGGGGACGGCGCCGAAGATATATATATCCACCCCGCCGGGCGTTGACGGGAAAGGGAAGAACATACGCAATTTCCTGGAAAAAGCGCGGGAGCTTTCACCCAGGGCACTCGTCACAATAGAGGCGGACATCAAGAACATCTCGCCGATCTGGGTGCGCAACCTGGCGATGCCCATACTGAAGGGGGCCGGCCTGGTCTGCCCGCTCTACGTGCGTCATAAATATGAAGCAACACTGACCAGTTCCATAATCTATCCGCTTCTGCGCTGTCTCTACGGCCGGCGGGTGCGCCAACCCAATGTGGGGGATTTCGGGTTCAGCCCGAAAATGCTCGATTTCTACCTCAACCCTCCCCTGTGGAATGAGGCGATCGACCACTTCGGGATAGACATCTGGATGAGCAACATTGCGCTAGCGGCAAGGGTGCCCATCGTACAGGCGTTCATGGGCGCCCCGAAGGTCCATCGCGTCAAGGACCCGTATGCACACCTCACCGTGCTCTTCAACGAGGTTCTGAGCACGATTTTCGACCTGATGGAGAACTACCGGGACTTCTGGTCGCAGGTGAAGTGGAGCAAGCCCACCGCCCTGTTCGGAACCGATGTCCACGAGATCGAGACGCCCCTGCCGGTAGACATCAACATGACTCGGCTGCACGAGCGCTTCAATGCCGGCTTCGACAAGTATTACGGCGTATGGGAGCGCCTGTACGGCCCCACGGTCGGCCCCAAGCTGCAGGAGATACGGTCATTGGGACTCCAGCACTTCTCGTTTCCGGCCCAGACCTGGGCGACCATTCTTTTCGATTCCGCCGCCGCTTACAAGCGCGCGAGCGGGCAGGACAGAACGAACATATTAACCGCTCTGCTTCCCCTCTACCTGGGGAAGGTGCTCTCCTACGTAAGGAAGTCTGAAAGGATGTCGCTCCAGCAGGCGGAAGAATACATCGAAAGCGAGTGTACGATTTTCGAAGAAAACAAACCTTATCTTATTAAGGTATGGACTTAGGAGGAAAGGGACTGCCGATGCCGAAGATTCTGGTTGTCGATGATGAAGAGCATATCCGCCTTCTCTATTCCGAGGAACTCAAGGAAGCCGGTTATGAAGTCATAACCGCGGAAAACGGATACAAGCTGCTCGAAACCATCGAAGAAGAAAAACCCGACCTTGTTATCCTGGATATCAAGATGGTCGACTATAACGGGCTGGATTTGCTGCAGGATATTCGAAACCAGTTCTATGATCTGCCGGTGATACTTTCGACCGCCTACGACACCTTCAAAGA
Source organism: Pseudomonadota bacterium (assembly GCA_023442755.1). Taxonomy (GTDB): domain Bacteria; phylum Desulfobacterota; class Syntrophobacteria; order Syntrophobacterales; family Syntrophobacteraceae; genus SbD1. Next base: position 16,846 of record JAEZXS010000404.1, read on the forward strand.
GGATATGAAGTCGATTGCAGCCGACTTCTACGTCGTGAAAAGCTTCGACCTTACCGAACTCAAAAAGAAGATCGCCATGGCGCTCGAAACCAGGCTGCCGGGCTGATCCGGCAGTCCGGTTCAGGATTCGAAAATCGCCCGGGCGGGCGGCAGGCTTCTCAACCGTGCCGTCCGCCCGGGGCGGATTAGGTCGTAGATACTCATCTGCATTGGTGCTGACAACGCAGGGCCGTCAATTTCGGATACCTGAAGTACGTCAGTCTTCAATGCCGAATCACACACATTTACTGCATACCCTCTGTCCCTATATAATTCTCGCCAGGAGCAACATCAGCCTCTTTGAGGCTCGGTTTAGTAGGTTATGTGGCACGGCATCATAACGCGCATCTTCGCCCCTAGCCGGGCTGTCCGCCTGTGTACATCATGGCTTGAGAAGCGGTAATGTCAAAGCAGGAAGGTTCATTCTTTGTGTCATGTTTTGAATGAACTCCCGAAAATAGGGCCAAGTATTTACAGGCACATTACGATTCTTGAAAATTTCCACAAAATCTTCCGACAATGATACCTCGGATCTATATCTGAGCTTGAATGTGGAAAGGATTTTCAAGACATACTCTTTCTTATCTCCTGGAGTAGCTACCAATTCAAAGCTATGTACTATATTCAGTAGATTTTCAGAGAGGATCTCATAACTAAGCTTATCCGTAACTGACACTTCAACTTGAGACTTATCAGCTGCCCTATCTTTCCTAAGCTTTGCAGAGCACTCTTCGAGCCAGATGCCCTCAAGTTGCATGGCTTTGAGCATCGATCTGTATTCGCTAGGCTCTATTTTATATTCTTGTTTCTTCTTTTTGGTAGGCAAGGTAACCTCCTAGGCAGCCATAACGTCATCAATATCATCTGATGTACCAGAACTATTGATCATGACCATATTATATGGCATACGATATTTTAACTCACAAACATGATCTTTAAGTAGCCTAATTTCATTATGCAACTTTTCTATCACTAATTTGAAACCGTCTTCTCTTGAAGCTCCAGACAGCAAGCTAATAATATACGAATTGAGACTAACTTTATTCCTTTTTGCACCAAATGATAGTTCACGATGCAGATACTTTGGCATTCTCATGACGAAGCGCCCGCTGTATTCATCTTCATCTTCAGGCTCTGGTATCTGTATTCCTTTTTCCAGATATTCTCGAAAGAGACTAGCCTTTGCTCTCTCAAGATCTTGGATGGCCTCCATGACTGTATTACCATCACCCACCAAAACCATACGACCAAGTTGAGGTATGCAAGCCATGAAACCACCACCTTTATCTTCTGGAATTTGGGTGATTTCAATTGGGAAAGGAAGATCCAGATAGTATCTAAGATTCTTGTTGGGGCTCATCGTTAAGTTTCTCCAATTCTAATATAGTATCTATCGCTCTAACAAGCCTCTCCAGGTATGTACCCACTACTCTCTGTCCGCCTCTGGACCGGAATTTCAAAGTGGCCTAAAGGCCCGTACTCTTCCAGCCCTTCGAGCCTTTTGTCCTCAATGATGATGTGTGAGCCCCCCTCCCACCTCACACTCGCTTCTGCAAAAAAGTGGTCTATGACAGCTCTCACCTTATCAATCGGTTCTGCGGTCGGGGCATTTCGCCTCCAATGATTGAGTAGTTTCTCGCGTTTACTCATGCACCCCCCAGAGAGTTGGACTTGTAGCAGCGATAAAGCTCAATCAATTGATACTACATATAGTATCGAATGGCAAGCCCTTTCGGATTAAAACTTCTTCCTCTGTCTTCCGCCAAGATTGCACCCAAAATCCCCCTTGGACCCGGCACCCCGTTTGCTCAATTGGCTCCCCAAAGGCATTTCGAAAAAATCCGAAATGACCGATAATGTCCTCCACTTGTTCTGGGTTAGTAAAGAAAATCAAAAAGGCTAGCCAATATGATTCATGGCTAACCCCTCTTTGCATGGTTGCGAGACTTGCGTGTATGTCGTTGCGCGCCTATTTTTCCATACGCACGGTGAGCACCGAGCAGGGTGCTTTCCGGACCACCCGGTCGGCCGTGCTTCCAAAGAGGACGTGAGCAAGACCGGTCAAGCCGTGCGAGCCCATCACGATCAGATCGATTTTCTTTTCCTCGACGGTGGCGATTATTTCCGTCGATGCGTAGCCGGACAGCAGATTTACGTCATGCGGGACACTGTCCGGAATATTTGCTATGTACTTGTCCTGGATGGCTTTCCGCGCCGCCTGCGTCACTTCTTCGATAAAATTCGGATCGTATTCGATGGGCATGTACGTCGCATGCACGGGGGGAGAGAGCGAAAAGCTGACCATCACGTGAATGATATGAAGAGTGGCTCCGAATTTCTCCGCCAGGTCCCGTGCCACCACAAAAGCCTGATCGGCATTTTCCGAAAAATCGGTGCAAAACCCGATATGCTTGAAAAGTCCCGTGTTCTCCATCCGGCCTCCTTTTCACCGGTTCCGGCAAAAACGCCGCCGCCGGACGCCGGCTTATCCTAATTTTCGACCACCCATACCGCGGTGCTCCTCGATCCCTTGAGCACCGTGCTGGAGACGCTGCCGAGCAGGAATTCCTTTACCCGGCTCAACCGCCTCCTTCCGAGTACAATTGTCGAACACCGGAGTTCCGCCGCTTTAGCCAGTATGATGTCTGCAAGATCTCCGGATTCCACTCTAAAGTGCGTCGAAACCGCCTCCCTGGGAAATCCCCCTGCAACGAAGCCTTCTTCGGCCTGAGAAAAACACCGAAGCATGGCCTTCTCGTCATCCATCCTCCAGAAATAGCCGTCCAGGTCCGGCCTTGCCGAATGGATCCGCTCTATCCGCTGTACCTCGTCCATTCTCAGCTTGTCGGGCGAGGCTGTCGGAAGGATGTGAAACAGTGCGAACTCGCAATGCCCGGTCCCCTTCAGGACGCGAACCATGTAGTCGACTATCCGGGTGCAGTTGGGCGAACAATCCAGGGCGATCAGGAAACGTTCCATTCGGTCCCTTTCAGATTTCTTTGAACACCTTGGCCAGCGACTCCCCGGACACATGCATCTTCCACTCGTTCTGCCTGCCGAAAGGGGTCTCGGATACTGTATAGCCGGTCCGCTCCAGCCGGTTCCACACTTCATCCCGCATGGAAGCGGCGAGTTCCACCGGTGCTTTGCTTTGTGATAAATGGTTGAAGGAATGCAGAACGATCGTGCGGGTTCCGAATTTTCCGGCCAGCCATTTTGCATTCTTTACCCATTTGGTGACCACCTTGTCCTCCCGTCCCGCATCTTCCGCTTCCGCATGATAGAAAATAACGACAGCATTCCGAAAAGTCTCTTCACCCGCCGGTTCCGGCGCATCCGCCGGAGCTTTTTCAGCAGGTTTGACCCAGAACTCGGGAGAATAGAACATGAGAAGCTTCACATCCGCCTCACATGAAAGATAAGCCGGATTGCGGCATCGGGACAGAATGCGGGCATACGAATACCCGGCATTTCTCTTAAGATACCTCACGGGATAATTTTATAAAACAGTATTCGATAGACAGGCGGCTCCGCCGTGCGCAGGATATCGGCAGAGGCATCGATCCCGGCGGGCGGGACAAGCGGGGAGATTTCCGCCCGGCCGGAGGGCGTAGCCGGACTCCTCATTCACCTCCGGCTCCGGGGGATCTCCGGGCCGGTTGGGAGCCCATCGTTTCGATGAGCTGGTCTTTTTCCTCCCAGAGATTGTCCAGCCAGTCCTTGAAACGCCGGCGGTATTCGCGGTCTGCCAGGTAGTCTCCGAGCAGTTCCGGGGTGACAGGGATTTGTTTTACCCGCACCTTGATTTCCATGGAGTCCCGGCACAGGAACGACCACAACTCCGGGACACCTTCCGGGTAGACGATGGTAACGTCAAGGATGGCATCGATCTGGGATCCGAGCGTGCTGACCACCACCCCCAGCCCGCCCGGCTTCGGTTTCAGCAGGTGGGCATAGGGCAACTTCTCCGCCTCCCGCTTTGCCGGGGTGAAACGTGTCCCTTCCACGAAGTTCATTATGGAAACGGGGAGAATCCTGAACTTGTCGCAGGCGCTGCGTGCGGTTTCCATGTCCTTGCGGGGCGAGGACGTGCGCTTCATGAAGGGGAAATCCAGTATCCACCAGGCAAGCCCGATAACCGGCACATAGATCAGCTCTTTTTTGAGAAAGAATTTGAGGGTCGGGATTTTGCCGTGGAAGATTGTCTGCAGCACGGTGATGTCGACCATGGACTGGTGATTGGCAACCACCAGGTACCAGGCATCCAGCCGTAATCCCTCGAGCCCCTGGACATCCCAGCGGATGTTTTTGGTCAGCCTCAAACCCCATTTGTTGAAGCCGATCCAGCCCTGGGCGATAACATTGGCCACCCTGGCGCAGACAATATGCCAGCCGTGGACCGGGATGAGTCTTAGCACCATCACCGCGTAGAGCAGCAGGGCGCAGAAGATGGTGTTAAGGGCAAGCGCGACAAGGAGAATGGAACCCTGGAGCGGGGCAGGCAGAAATTTCAGCATTGACTACAGCACTTTCTTTCAAAGTATTCAATCCGAAGGCGCACAAATCCAATTACTCCGGCAACATATCGTGGCGCCCGAAATGTGTCAACCGGGAGGTCCAATCCTGGGGTGTTTGCGTAGAGGGGCCGCAAGTTTTCGAGTATGGTTCCGCTCCGTTTACCTGTCGAGAAAAAAAGCGCTGACGGCGCCCTGATCGCCTTTGATGTTGCAGCCTCTCAAATAAAGCATGTGGCGGCCGGGGCTCAAACTGGCCGAGTCGATCTCTATTTCCGCTTTCCCCGTCGATATGTCCGAAGCACTGCAAAGCGGCATGTGAACAGGCTTCGCCGAAGGACTCCACGGAGGGGTATCGATGAAGAGCTGCGCACCGGATATTCTCCTGACCGGCTCTGTTCCATTCGAGTTGTTGTACCGGGTTGAATCGACCACTGCAGCGATCTTGAACCCTTTTTCCGTCCTGGACATTTCGAGGCCGATAATGTCCGGACCCCTCGGGGTTTTATACGGGGAGCGGGCGACCTTGGCGGCATAGATCAGGGCCTGGATGTTCTGAGGCAGGATGGTGTTCTCGAAAGTCGAGCAATCCTGGAAGAAATCGGTCCCGAGTTCGAACGTGAACGACGCGATCCCGAACTCGCCATAGGTAAAGTCATCGCTTGCCCCGTCCACGACATACATCGTGGAATCCTGTTCGGGGCGGTAGTTGTTGAAAAAGGCCAGCTTTCTCCCTAGCCTTTGGAGAGCAGTCCCGTTTGGCGCCGGATCCTGGGTGTAACTCCACGGCCAGAGCACAAGGCTGCTGTAGCTGTGCAGATCGACGAACAGGCCGGGAGTGGAAACCGGGGCAGGAGCCGAGATGCCGGCATCTTTCTTTGCGGGAAAGACGCGGCGAAGATATGCCTGCACCGCCTTCACTTCCGGTTCCGAAGCTGAAAATTGCCCGCGATAGACGTCATCGCAGGGAACACGGCTCGACCCGCCGCAGCACCCCCATTCAAATTCAAAATTGCGGTTGAGATCGATTCCCCGGTGATCGGAACTGCGGCAGAGTGCTTCGTCGGTGTTCTTTCGCCAGAGGTTTCCGGACTCGGCTATTTTACGGCCATCGGGGTTCGGGACCGGCAGCAGGTGTATTTCCGTGTGATCGAGCAGCCAGGTGACATCGGCATCCAGCCCGTAGTTTGCGACGAGATACTCGGCAAACCTCGTGCAAAGCTCCGCCGGAGTGTATTCCCGTGCATGGATGGACGCCATCACGAACATTGCGGGCTTTTTCCCCCGTTCTCCGGAACCGGTGAGCTTCAATACGTGCAGGGCATATCCTCTGCCGGCATCCATGGTCCTCTCCCATGAGTCGCCGATGTAAATCCATTCGGCAAGATCCGGGTGCGACGCGCAGATACGCTGTGCAGCCAGGTATGTTTCCTCAACGGTCCGATAGCACGGATGGCCCGGAATCGTCCCGGGCGACTCGGCAAGCGCCTTCCTTCGGTGAAAATATCTGTCCGTCTTCTCCGTGTCGATCTGCACCCGGAATCCCATTTTCCGCAAAATCTCGACGTCCTCAGGGCCATCCGCCTCGACGACGGCAAATCCCCCTTCCCGGTCGACAGTCCAGGGCGTTCGCCAGGACGCAAGTTCCCGGATGGATTCGAAGTTATCGTAATAGGCCCGCACCACCCATGGCCCCTCGTTTTCCTGTATTACCCCCGCCCAACTGCAGGTCACGAACAGCCCTGTTAAGGTCAGAACAATGAAAATCGGGATTTTCAGGGAATGCATCTGAGATCTCCTCTTCGATAGGCGGGAATGCGATTCCGGCAACGCCGGGCTTTTCCATTGTGACAAAATTGTGATACCGGATAGGAGTCCGGCCACATTTTTGCCAAAGCATAGGGGAGACCATCTCCTTCTCAGGTCTCATTTCCGTATGCTCTGGTTTGGTATGAACGGCACCGGACTTTACTTGCGCCATACAGCCGGATCAGGTATTTGTTTCTATTGCGCTCGCAGAGCTTTCTTCCCACCCTCTCAAAATGCTTGCCCCTCGAAGGATGGAGCGCCCAGCCGCCTCTATCCGGGCACGATCTTCGCCCCTGCAGGATTGCAGGCGAACTCCCGGCACTGAAACAGTGCTATGCATCGGAGCCTCTCGGAGCAATACCCACCCCAGGAGAACCAGGGGTGATCAAGTCGAAGGATCTTATCTCCAGGCACTTGATTGGCCGAAGCCCTGCTTTCTCAAAGAAATAGAAAGAATTTCCATTATTGCGGAATGCGATTGGAGCGTGCTGATTACCGGAGAGGCCGGAAAGGGAAATCAACCCGGCAGGACGGCGGCCTCTCCGCCGGCCTGCAATCCGGCCAGCTTCTGAAGGATCGCCGCAAGGCGGAACAAAAGGAGTCCGTTGATGACAAGGATTCCTGCTATTAGTAGGCCGTGGACGAAACCCGGCGCTAACATGGTTATTCCAAAGGCGATCGTCACGACGCTGAGCACCGTCTGGGTGGCAGCCAGTCTCTTCAAAACGAGGGGAACATGGACCGTTGCCTGCTGTGTGGTATCGGGTCCGTTCGGTTTCGAGAGGAACCGTCTAACGAGCGATGCGACTCCCCCCAGGATATTCAGAAGTCCCAAGAGCATCTGAATCATCCCGGTGAGCACACCGGGAACGATACAGGAGAAAATCCCCATCGCGGCAAACAGGAGTCCGAGGAGGATCATCAGCCGCGAGCGTCGGTACTGTCCCAGGGGGGTGTCTCCCAGCGCCTCAATCTGGATTGCCATGACTGTCAGCAGCAGGCCGAGCTGACCGTCGGGCGAGAAATTCAGAAGACCGAGGTTGACCGGGAAGAGCAGCAGGCCGAGAAGAGTTATGAGAGTCCCCAGCAAGATCAGTATTGCCGTCATGAGAGGAAGGGATGCCGCCCGAAAATTCCAGGAATTCCGCTCCCAGTGTTCCGCCGGGAATGTGGAAAGCTTTCTCCGAGTCGAGGGACGCATGGAGTCCCAGGGCCACATTGCTGAACATCGAATCCGGTTTGGTCCCGCCGGAAGCAACCCAACTGAACTCGGGAATGAAAAAGCCGCCCAGGCGGAGCCCCGCCTCATCAGGCAGCCCAAGGATCTTTCCGAGCTGATCCCAGCTGGCGAAGGTGTATGCGGCTTGCGGGTTGGAAACAATTTCACCGGACCTCGCGAGAGTTTCCGGCGGGGTCTGCTCCGCGCCTGCCGGGACGGCCAAAAGCAGACGCAACAGGAGGCAGCCGGCAAAACATACGCGTGAGATGGCAGCAATTGCGGTTTTCCGATCTCGGTTCTCGGAACCCACTAGCCTTCCGCCTTCTACTGTCGTGCAATGCTGTGCTACCAGGGACAACTGTCTGTCAGGGTCGGCAGGAAATCCGAATCAGCCGGCGCCCGTCTTACTTTTACAGGTATGAAACTATCAGGAAGTTCGCTGCAAAACCGTTACGATAATTGCGTAATTTTGTCACAGTCCTCCTTGTTGTCAACGTATTTCGCGCGGATCCGGACGCGCGAACAGGCTTCCGCTTCGGGTCCGCAGCCCGTTTTAGAACCCGAACTTCTTTCCCTTGATCGTTTCGATATCAATACGAATGACCGCAACGCTGTTCAGGTTTGCTTGCGGATACTCGAATTTCTTATCGGTGAATTGCGCTACGATCATATCGAGCGCCCTCACCTTTTCCGCCTCATTCTCGATAAAACCGGCCTTCCCAAAACCCACCACCGTCCGGTGCCTCGCGTCGAAACTGCATGCCTTATCGCTTTCGATCACGCCGTGATCGACCGAGATCTCGAAGCAGACATTGTTATTGCGCTTCAAGATATCAATTTTCGTGCCGGCTCGAGCGGAATGGAAAAAAAGCGACGCGCCGTCGTAAGCATAGAAGACGGGTACGACGAAGGGAATGTTGCTATCGGCAAGCCCAAGATGCATTACCCTGGCCGAACGGATTATCTCATCAATTTCCGCGCGGTCGACGATTTCCCTGTCCTTCCGCCGCATTTCGCCGCCGTACGGGTGTCCTTCGGATAGCTGTTGCATATGTCCCCCAAAACCGTTTGTGAACGCTGGCCCCCACAATGGGAGCAATCCAATTTAAGAAGGAGCCCTGCGACCTTTTCCGAACCAGATTGAAAATTCCTTCCTGCCCGCAGGTGATCGGATACGATGCCGGCAAGAATGAGTGGGTTTTCAGTGGGGTCGGACAGGGGCACGGCATGGGACTCTCCATCGAAAGAACGCGACAACTCGCAAAAGAGGGCTACCCCGCAGCCCGGATCCTCGAAGTAGCCTACCTGCCCCGAAAATCTGAAAACAAGTAGACCCGCTGTCCGTCCTTGAGGTCAGAGGGGCTCAGTATCGCTTAATTTCCCGGCTTTCCCGGCCGTCCGGCACGGATCGAATCGACAGCCATCTTCCCGATAATTTTAAATTTCTCCAGCTTATTCTTTTTTTTCGCCATGATGATGTCGTAAAGCTCTTCCCGGGTTTCCGGCGGAACGACCTCGGCCGGATTATTCTGAAGGGAAACGGCTTTTTTCGGGCAGGTGGGAACGCACAGGCCGCATCCAATGCACCGGTTGAGGTCGACTGTCGCAGGCGGCTGCTTTTTCACCGCCACCTTCGCCGCACCGACCTGGCATCGCTTCGCGCAGGCGCCGCAGCCGTCGCACAGATTCACGTCCACCTCGGCATGGAAATTTGCGGCCCAAAACTCCAGGGGTCTGGGAAGCATCTTATGCAGAGAGAGCATGCCGCAGCAGCACCCGCAGCATGAACAGATGAAATCGGCCTGCCCGGTATTGGATGGTTGAAGAACCAACCCGTCCTTCTGGTTTTGCTCTATGATGGAAACGGCTTCCTCCCGGGAAATCTCCCTGGCGGCTCCGCTCCTCACGGCAAAGTCGGCCATGTGACCGATTATAAGGCAAGTTTCTTTCCTGTCGGTGAGTTTGCAGGTTTTGCCTTCCATGCTCTTCTTCTTGCGGCAGATGCACTCGACGATGGCGAACGGCCCCGCCGAATCCCGCAACAATGCGCTCACCTGGTCGAACGTGCCGACGTGGCTCTGCGGACGGATACTCCTGTTAACGGGGATGGTCCGCATCTGCGGAAGTTCCGTCGCCAGGAACTCGACGCCGAATTTCCGGTCCCCGGTGAACTCCTCGACATCTTTGAGGAACTCCGGGGTGAGCCTTCCGGCCTGGAACTCATACATCCCGACGACAAAGGGCGGGTTGCAGTAATGCTTTTTGCCGTTCTTCACCCGGGTTTCGATCCCGCCTTTTTTCTCGATTCCCTCCAGAATGGCAGCCAGTTCATCCGGAGAACCGACGAGGTTTCGCGCCCTTTCGAACACGGTGTCAAGCGGTTCGAGTTTATAGCTCAAGCAGGTCGCTATCTCGGCTTCCCGAGGAGTAAAGATGTGCTTCAGGACCCGTATTTCCGCCCCGGACTTTGTTGCCGGAAATCCCACCGCCTGCTTGTCCAGATGCTGCTGCAGCCTGACATAAACCTGATCTTCTTTTTTATTCACGTTATGATCCCCCGGTTTTCCACATCTTGAAGTGCTGCAACAGCATAGTATCAAATCACCTTGCTTTTCAACATATTGATAGATTCCTTGAAGGGTCACATTGGCATTTGCCCATTTCATTTATCTGTGGTAGGCGTTCACGTGTTTCTGCTTGTTGCACGTCATTTGCGGCTGAAGCTGAGGCCGTTTAATCCAGAGGAGTCAACCGGATGCTTAAAGTTTTTTCTTCGCCGGCCCGCTACACGCAGGGCCCGAACGCCACTCAGAATCTGTGCGGGGAGATGGCCCGCCTCGGCATTGGGGGACCGGCTCTCATCGTCGCGGGCAACTCTGCGCGTGCACTGCTCCAGGATACCTGGAAGAAAACGTTTGCAGAACAGGGCTTCAGCCTCGCCATTCACCGCTTCGGAGGCGAGTGCTCCCTGGCGGAAATAGCACGCATCAGGCAGGCGGCCGAAGCACTCTCCGCCAAGGTCATAGTCGGAGCAGGCGGAGGCAAGGTCCTCGATGCGGGGCGTGCAGCTGCAGTGGAACTCGATATTCCCTTTGTGAGCTGCCCGACCGTCGCTTCGACGGATTCTCCCTGCAGCGCGATCTCCGTCATCTACACGGAAGCGGGCGTCGTGGAACAAATCCGGATTCATCCGTGCAACCCGGTCCTTGTGCTCGCCGACACGCAGGTTATCATGCAGGCCCCTCCGAGGCTGCTGGTCTCGGGCATGGGCGACGCGCTGGCGACATGGTTCGAGGCCCGAGCCTGTGTGGCGTCGGGGTCCGAGAACCTCCGCGGGGGCAAGTCGACGCGCAGCGCCCTGGCTCTTGCCGAACTCTGCTACCGGACCCTTCTCGAAGACGGAATCGAAGCATTGAAGGCCGCCAGGGCACGGGAAATCACCCCGGCGTTCGAGCGCATCGTAGAAGCCAATACGCTTCTTTCGGGGCTTGGGTTCGAATCGTCGGGCCTGGCCGCGGCCCATTCCATTCACAACGGACTGACGGTCGCGCCGCAAACCCATTCGCTCTACCACGGGGAAAAAGTCGCCTTCGGAACCCTGGTGCAGCTTGCGCTGGAGAACTGCGCACAGTCGGAAATCGACGAAGTGGTGGGTTTCTGCACCGCGGTCGGACTCCCGATTACACTGGCTGGAATCGGTCTGGAGAACGTGCCCGGGGAAATGCTGGAAAAAATCGCCCTGCGTTCGGTCGAGGAAGGCGAGTCCATTCACAATGAGCCCTGCGACGTGAGCCCCGCCCGAGTCGTGGAGGCCATTCTTGCGGCAGACCGCATTGGAAGGGCATGGCAGGAAGGCATAAGTTAGGCAAGGCTGGCAAAACGGCCAGCTGAGTTCATTACGGGATCTATGCTGTCGAATGTGCCGGGGCCGGAGTGCATCCCCGGCGAAAATTTCGGGAGATATTATCCAACAGCAACTTCAATCCCCGAGGACCGCCCAATCTTCATCCTCCACCGCCGGCGAGATAATGTCACCGACTATAGTTCCCGTGCCCCGCATGGATCCCAACCAGTATGCCGGTTTCTCAGCAACGGGAGGGGGTACGACCTGGGCGATCGGCTCGCCCCTTTTCGTAATGAGAAGCGGCTGGCCGGTTTCTTGTCCGAGTCGATGAGGGCAAAACATTGGGCTTTGAATTCGGAGATGCTGACTGTCTGAGGCATATGATTTCTACATAACCATAATCATACCATGGTCAATTGTGAGGCAGCGCCGGAAAGAGTTCAGATATACTGATCAGCCAGCTCTTTTATGATCTTTTCCACATCCCCGCCCGCCTCCGATTCCAGGTGGCGGATAGCCGATTCGAGCCTCTCCCGCATGCCGGGATCGTTGAGATCGTCAAGCGACCTCAGGCCCCCTCCCCGCCGGCCCACCCGAAAGAGAAGCCGCTCACTGTCGGGCAGCGCCAGGTAGCGGTCGATTACCGCAAGCATCGCATCCCTGTCTTCCGGCAGCTTGCCCTCGACTTCTTCCAGCAGGTTCATGATATGGTCGGATATCAGCCGGCTCTCGATGCCGCCGAGCAGTGAAATGAACAGCCGGATTTCCCGGACGGTATCGTCGTCGGAAACGGGAATGAACCTCCCGGCCTTCATATCCTGGTAAAGCGGCGCCCTGGAAGGGACCCGGAGGCTGCGAAGCCGAATGAAATGCGGGCCGATTGCATTGAGCACCCGGGCGGATTCCGTCGCGTGGTCCCGGGAAAGAGCCGTTCCCCCGAGTCCGGGCATGATGTATTCGGACAGCTCCATCCCGGCCTCGATCACCTTCCTGCCCGCATCGATCTGCTGTTTTGCGGTTACCCCCTTGTTCACCAGCTTTAGCACCCGGTCGGACCCGCTCTCCATCCCGATATGAATCCGGTCAAGCCCCGCCTGCCGCAGTTCCGCCAGTTCCGAAACGCTCTTTTTCGCGAGGGTGCTGCTCCGTGCATAGGAGGTAATCCGGCTCACCCCGGGGATTTTCTCTTTCAAATACCGGATGGCTTCGGACAGCATCGCCGTGGGCAGCACCAGGCTGTTCGCGTCCTGGATGAAAACGCTTCCCCGCCCGAAATGCAGCCACGCCGCCACATGGCGCGTCTGTTCGCTGTGGCGCCGGCCGGAGAAGAGTATCCCCAGCACCTCCCTCGTCATTTTTCCACCGTACCCGAGTCGTTCGGACCGGGAACGCAGGTCCTCGACTATGGCCGCCGCCGCATCGATGTCTTTCTTAATCTCATCGAGCGAGCGCCTGCTGAATGTGGTGTTCTTATATACGGGACAGAACGCGCATTTATTCCAGGGACAGTTTCTCGTAAAGCGAAGCAACAAACTTCCGGCTTCGCTCGGGGGACGGATAGGGCCCTGCTCGAACGTGTAATCGTTCATCTCCGGCTCCTGGAGCGGGTAATATCAGAAGGCAGCGGGGTGCAGCGACAACGAACCGTCGAAAAATCTTCATTTCGCTCTTTTCAGCACAAGGCACACCCTGCTAAACTGAAGTTTGTCCAGTTCTGTTTTGATTCTAACATACTAATCACCTGTCAGCATTCCGGAGACCATATGGAAGAAAAAATCACCGCCGTTTATCTCCTGGTCTGGACGTCCGAACTCACACCCGAAGATCGCGGCAGTTTCGAACGTCCCCTCGAAAGACAGAAACAGGCCTGCGTCCGGTTCCTTGAAAGCAAGGGAATTCCGACCGATACGAATGTCGCTTTCTATAAGAGCCGCGGAGACCTGCTTACGGATATCGAACGCGACCGGATTGCACGGATTGTCGTTTTCGATACCGACCGACTCGGCGCCACGAAAGAAGACGTGGACGCTTTTCTTTTCGAAGCCGGAGCGAGACAGATCGAAGTGCTGCCGGTGCAGACGAAAACCTCCTGAGCAGTAACACCGCTATTGCCGAACGCCGCGCCGGAGTTGTCCTGCGCGCCCGAACCATTGTGCCCGGCAGGTGAACCGGGGATGACGGAGGCGACGTTGACCCAGATGAACAGAGTGGCGATAGTAACCGGGGGCGGCCAGGGGATCGGAAAGGCGATAGCCCGAAGACTTCTTGAAGGCGGTATGCGGGTGGTGCTGGCGGAAGTCGACGGAGAGGCGGGCGAAGAAACGGCAAAAGAGTTCGCCTCTCTCGGCGAAGTCGAGTTCATCCATACCGATGCGGCAAACGAACGGATGGTGATCGATGCCGTCGACAGGACGGTCACCCGCTTCGGCGGTGTGGACCTGCTCGTAAACAACGCGGGAATCATGATCCGCAAGCCCATCGCGGAACTCACCCTCGACGAGTGGCAGACCGTGATCTCGGTAAACCTTACGGGCCCCTTTCTCTTTGCCAAATACGCAGCGCAGCACTTGGCCGCACGCGAGGGCGCCATCGTGAACATCGCTTCCACCAGGGCGTTCATGTCCGAGCCGGACACCGAATCCTATTCGGCATCCAAAGGCGGAATAGCGGCCCTGACCCATGCGCTTGCAATAAGCCTGGGGCCCCGAGTGAGGGTAAACTGCATCAGCCCCGGTTGGATCGACGTCAGCGGATGGAAAAAAAGCGGGAAAATGCAGCCTGCGCAGCTTTCCGCGGATGATCATCTGCAGCATCCTGCCGGACGGGTCGGGAAACCGGAAGACATCGCCGCCTTGGTGGCGTTTCTCGCATCCCCGGAGTCCACCTTCATAACGGGCGCCAACTTCATCGTGGACGGCGGCATGACGCGTAAGATGATCTACGTGGAAGATTGACCGGACCACCTGAAAGAGGAAAATCCATGGGATCGATCGCGGCCGGGAACTGGCGGAGGTGTGGGGGCGGGAAGGCCGGGATATGTTTATCCGCAGATGACAGGGCAGACGATTCTCAAAATAAATGCTTTGCTGTGGGCCTTACCGCCAATTCGTTGCGCCCCTCGAAAGATATCTATCCGTAGATTTTCACGGATTGAAATACAGGTAAATAAAAAGCCGGAACCCGGCATTTTCAAACATTCCCACAGAAGGGCAGACGATTCTCAAATTAAAATGCTTTGCTGTGTGCCTTACCGCCAGTTCGTTGCGCCCCTCGAAAGATATCTATCCGCAGATTACGCAGATTTCCGCAGATTTTCACGGATTGAAATACAGGTAAATAAAAAGCCGGAACCCGCCATTTTCAAACATTCCCACAGATGCCAAAGATGACACCTGATCTTTCTACAAAAGAATCCGCGATAATCTGCGCAAATCCGTGAAATCTGTGGATATACTGCCTTTTAGTCCCGCAAACGCCAGCGGATCCACATCGAGGCTGCATGTCTCTCCCACAAAGCGCGGAACCCGCATGGAATAAGATTCCCTCTTCCAACCAGTCCTGCCTAAATATGGACATTTATTACCGAATAGATACCTCAATCCAGCTAACATTTCGGATTTATTTTCAGAAGATCATGATGAACATGTTTTATAAGAAAAACAATATCTCAAACCACCATAATCCAATTATATAGATGCTATTATGACTCTAACATGTTACTGGCCGATAATTGGTATCAAGTAATTAATAAGTCTATATGTCTAAGATATCATTTTATATTTATTTTTTTCAGAATATCGTCCGAATGAAAACGATGTGGTGGATATAGCAAATCTGATCCTGAAATGAATGCCGGGGAATTTCCCCCCAAAATGGATTTCCCGGCTCAACAACCGATCAACTTCAGGAGGAAACAATGGCTGGACACAAGAAAGGCGTTGGACGCGCGTCGCTTTCTTTCTCAGCAAAGATCGTCTGCCTGATGCTCTTAACCGTCCTGGTGGTGGGAGGCGCCACATTGCTTGCAGCATCCCGCTTTTTCACGGCGGGGTTCAACGAGCAGGCGGAAACCGCGATAAGCAGGACAGCCGCGGCCGTTCAAAAGGAACTGGACGACTCGCTGGACAGGCTCAAGAAGAACGCTGTTTCCTTTGCCACACGTCCGGATCTTGCCGAGGCGGTCGATAAAAAGGACACAAAACGCCTTCAGGAGATTGCCAGGGCGCTGTTGAAAAACAATGGCCTCGAAGTCCTGACCATTGCCGACGACAAGGGGACTGTCCTTGCCCGCGGCCATTCGGAAAAGTTCGGCGACAGTGTCGCCAACCAGATCAACGTGAAGAAGGCCCTGGCTGGGGAGGCCTCGGTAGGGCTGGAGGAAGGTTCCGTCGTGAAGTTTTCCATGCGCTCGGGCGCTCCCATCAAAGTCGACGGGCGCATCGTCGGGACCATCACCCCGGGCCTGGACCTTACGTCCACGACTGCCTTCGTTGACAGCATCAAGCAGCAATTCAACGTGGAATGCACCATCTTCAAAAATGACGAACGGGTCACGACTACCCTGGAAAAGGATGGAAAACGCCTGATCGGCACAAAGATGGATAACCCCCAGGTTATCGATATTGTGCTCCGGAAAGGGCAAAAGTTTCTCCATGAAAATACTATCGCAGGCCACGCCTACAATACGGCTTACTGGCCGCTGATAGGCGCCGACGGCAAGATAGCCGGGATGGTCTTCATTGGGAGCGACAAGTCCATACTCGAAAAGACATCCATGACGGTCATCTCTGCCGTCATCATTGCCGGTCTCGTTATCGGCCTGTTCATGATCACCGTCGGGTACTTTCTCGTTCGCTCCATGATCAAACCGATGCTCAAAGCAATGTCGGACCTGAATGCCGATGTCGATGAAGTGTCAACGGCCGCAGGCGTCCTGTCCTCATCCAGCCAGAAGATTGCGGAAGGCGCTTCCGAACAGGCCGCTTCCATAGAAGAGACATCTTCTTCTCTCGAAGAGATGTCATCCATGACCAGGCAGAATGCCAACAATGCGGACCAGGCAAATTCCATAATCGGCGTGACGAAAGACACTGTCGCCAGAGCGGGCCAGTCCATGGAAAAACTGATCACATCGATGGGAGAGATCTCCCGGGCAAGCGAAGAGACTTCCAAGATCATCAAGACAATCGATGAGATCGCTTTCCAGACCAACCTGCTCGCCCTCAACGCGGCAGTCGAGGCTGCCCGTGCGGGAGAAGCGGGAGCAGGGTTTGCCGTCGTTGCCGACGAGGTGAGAAACCTGGCCATGCGGGCCGCCGAAGCGGCCAAGAACACTGCCGGCCTCATCGAGGGGACAGTCAAGCGGGTGAAGGAAGGATCGAGCCTGGTGGAACAGACTGCAAAGGAGTTCATGGAGGTTTCTTCAAGCGTGGGCAAATCCAGCGAACTCGTCCATGAAATCTCAGCCGCCTCTCAGGAACAGGCCCAGGGCATAGAGCAGGTCAACCGGGCGGTAAACGAAATGGACAAGGTTGTCCAGCAAAACGCCGCGGAAACGGAAGAACTGGCTTCGGCGTCCGAGAAGATGAATTCCCAGGCCGTCAAGATGAAGCGCCTCGTGGGTCTTTTGACATCCATGGTCCGCGGCGCCCGGGAGGAGGAAGCGGCCGTTGCCGCACAGCCGCCGAAAGGCGCAGCATGGACGCGAAAGGTTGAAGGAAAATCCACCAGGATGAGTCTCCCGGAGAAGAAGAACGCCGGCGCGAACGGCAACGGACACTGGGCTACGAAGGGCTCCAGCAACAAAATGTTGCCGGAAAAGCCGGCCCCTTTCGACACGGACTTGTAAGCAGCGCGCCGGCTTCAGCTCTATTCATGACGCCACATGCTCGAAAGGCGGGCTCGACTCGAACCCGCCTTTCGCTTCTTCAAAAACTCCCACTGCAGCTTGCCTGTCCCCCGGGGAATCCTCCTGAGGAAGGATATTTCCGTGGGAGCGGCTTTCAGCCGCGATGAATTCAGCACCGGACTGCCGGGACAGTTTGTCGGAGGCTGAAGCATCTTCCCGTATTCAAAAGTGCTCAACGCTCTTGCATCAGCTCAAATTATGCCCGCTCTCGGCATCTCAAGTTTCCACCGACCGCAGTGTTCAGCCCTCTACCCTCAAAGCCTACAGCGGACTCCAGTGGCACGTACCGCAGCCCTGCAGGGTTCCTGCTTTCAGCGTCTGATTGCCGAACCAGGACGTTATTACCCTACACAGGGTCATAAATAATTGTGAACAATGCCAAGCACCGTCATTCCGGCCTAATCACGCGTTCCGCGTGAGGAATCCAGTGTTTTTTGAGCGCTTAACGCCTGTACCCCGGCCTCGTATTCGCCGGGGTGACGTTACGCGCAAAGATTATCTTCGGTATGTATAGTTCGATTCCCGAGGGCATGGATCATTTGCTGGATGGTCACAGAATCGGAGTGAACCGGCAGGAGGGAATAGGAGCGGTCCCTGGCTGTGGGCACCCGGCGCCTGCAGCAATTGACGTCGTCAGGCAGGCAGTGAGTCCCGGGTCTGGTGCCGTCGAGAATCAAGTACTGTGGGAGAGGCTTTCAGCCTCGATGTTTTTACAAGAAGGAGAGTGCACTTTGCTCAACCAAGTTCTTCTTCGCGGCCTTACCGCTAGCAGGCTTCGTGCGGGAGAAGATCAATGCGCACCCTCGAAGACTAAGCATCGCGGCTGGAAGCACTCCCACAGCAACATTGCATAAAGAAAGATCTTCTTCGCGGCCTTACCGCAACATAACAAGCTTCGAGAGGGAGAACAAAGAACCATGGTCCAGTCCCGTCCGAGTGTGCGCCATGATTGCCTGATCGCGGCTGAAAGCCACTCAGACTGTTGAAAAAGCCCCCAATCCGTCACCCCGACGAAAGTCGGGGTCCAGAAGTACTTAAAAACGCTGGATTCCGGCTTTCGCCGGAACGACGATTACGATCATTTTAGAATTTGTCATCAATCTGCGCGGCTGAAAGCCGCTCCCACAAGATACCGGAACTATCCCGTAATTTTTGGAACTTCGCTCTTTTTCGCGTCTTCGCGGCCTTACCGCAAGCTGAACCTGCGAAACGCGCGGCTAAAAAGCCTCCGGCCCATCCTCTTCCGGTGCGGCCAGGGCGGGGAAGGCGTCTCCGCGGGCTTTCGTTTTCTCCCCATCTGCCCGACATGCGGCATTGCCGATCATGTCCCGGAGTTCTGAGACGAAGGTTCTCAGGTGCTCGGCCTGCATGTTCATTTCCTCGGATGCGGAAGCGGTTTCCTCGGCATTTGCCGCATTCGTCTGGACCACCTTGTCCATCTGGTTTACGGCGCGGCTGACCTGGTCGATTCCCTGGGCCTGCTCGTTCGAAGCCGCGTTGATCTCCACGAGCAAATCGTTCATCTTTGCCGCCCGTTCCGCCACCTCGGAAAATTCCGAGCTGGTTTTCTGGACCATTTCCGATCCGTCCTTTACCTTGTCCATCGTTCCGGCAATGAGTGCGGCCGTATTTCTTGCGGCATCGGCCGCACGCATCGCGAGGTTTCGCACCTCGTCCGCTACGACGGCGAACCCGGCGCCGGCCTCTCCCGCTCTTGCCGCTTCGACGGCCGCATTGAGGGCCAGCAGGTTGGTCTGGAAGGCAATTTCGTCTATCGTCTTGATTATCTTGGAGGTTTCCTCGCTCGCCTTTGAGACCTCCCCCATTGAGGCCGTAAGGCCCTCCATGGACTGACCTGCCTTCGAGACCACCTGGGTGGTTTCCGCCATGAGCTTGTTGGCATGATTCGCGTGTTCGGCGTTCTGCCTGGTCATGGAGGCCATTTCCTCGAGAGACGATGTGGTTTGTTCGAGTGATGCGGCCTGTTCCGATGCGCCCTCCGCCAGTTCCTGGCTTGCCGACGCCACATGGCTGGAGGCCGCGCCTACCCGCCCCGAGGCCTCCGCGAGCCCCGCGGTTATTTTCCCCAGCGGCCGGGTGATGCTTCGCGTGATGAACACGGCGCACAGCATGCCGAGAAGAACCGCCCCGATCAGGCCCATTATCATTGCACTGGTGGAGGAAACGGCATTGTCGACCGTCTGGTTTCCGATCCCGGCCGTCATATCCATTCCGGTGTCGGCTATTTTGTTCGTGAGAGCAAGGATTGTGTCCGCCGCTTCGTTCCGTCTGGCGTTCACGTCACCGAGGGCGCTCCATGCGGCAAGCAGATCGTCTATGGCTTTTCGATAGGCATTTGCGGCAGCCCGTGCCTTCTCGATCGTCCCC